>JACQXG010000086.1 GCA_016208905.1 Nitrospirota bacterium | reverse complement strand
TGTCTGCATTATCCGGATTTATTCAGCTTCGCATAATATTCCATTTCAAGAAGACGTATTTTTCTGTCTACTCCTGACGAATAACCGCCGATCGAGCCATCTGACTCAATGACTCTGTGGCAGGGAATGACGATGGGGACGGGATTTTTTGACAGCGCCCGGCCTACTGCTCTCACTGCAGAAGGATTTCCAACTTTCCCGGCAATCCATTTATACGATCTTGTTTCACCAAAAGGTATTTTTCTCAGCGCAGACCAGACTTTCTTTTCAAAGTCTGTGCCTGTGAGAAATCTGATTTCCTGTCTGAACTCACTGTTTGTACCGCTGAAATATGACCTCAGTTCTATTATGAAACTCTCCTGCGCCGCCCCTTTTTTAAATGGTGTATTTAAAGGTTTGCTGAAAGAGATACCCGAAAGCAGCCGGCCTGAAAAAATCAGATACAGCGGACCAAGAGGACTGTCGAATATATCATAGCATAGAGAAGACTTGCTCCCTTCGCTGCCCATTACGCCTGGACTCTTTTTACTTCGATAACTCCATTAATCTGGGCCATCTTTTTCATGATCTGATCAAGCTGACGTTTGTTCCTGATCTCAAGGATAAAATTAAACAGCGCCTGTTTTTCATAAGTTGCCGAGGCCTCGAGATGGTTGATATTGATATTATTAGTCGAAAGGACGGCGCTTAACTCGGCAAGCAATCCCCGCTTGTCCACTGTAAGCACCTGTACCTTTACAGTATGAGTAGATTCATCCCCTGTCCACTCCACATCTACAAGGCGGTCCATATCAATTGTATTGGTATCAAGTGTCGGGCAATTAACTATATGTATTGATACCCCTCTGCCTCTCGTTACAAAACCTGTTACCTTTTCTCCCGGCAGAGGATAACAGCACTTTGCACGGTGAAACATAATATTATCTATCCCTTCAATCCTTATGCCCTTGCCTTCCTCTGTTTTCCTCTCATCCTTATGCGCGGGAATTATTTCTTTCTCATCCTTTTCAGATTCAGGCAACAGCTTATTGATTAACTTATGCACAGAAATTCTTCCGTATCCTATTGCTACAAATAGGTCTTCATGCGTATTAATTCTAAACGGCCTGGCAATAGCGAGAATCTCTTTTGATTTGGCCAATGCCGGACTCAGGTTATATTTCAGCAGGGCCTTTTCCAATAATTCCTGACCAAGTGAAAGGCCTTTTTTCCTCTCTTCTACTTTGAGCCACTGTTTTATCCTCGCCTTTGCCTTCTGGGTCCTTACAAACTTCAGCCAGTCCCGGCTCGGAGTATGCCCCTGGGCTGTTATGATCTCCACAGTGTCGCCGTTCAGAAGCGTATACCTTAACGGGACAATTCTCTTGTTTATCTTCGCTCCAGTACACTGATGTCCTACTTCCGTGTGGATACTATAGGCAAAATCAACAGGCGTGGCGTTTTGAGGAAGCTCAACTATATCACCCTCCGGAGTAAATACATAAACAACACCCGAAATCATGTTGCCCTTTACCGCCTCAAGGAATTCCCTTGCGTCAGGCGTGTCCTTTTGCAATTTGACAAATTCCCTTAACCATGAAAAATATTTATCGTCCAGTTTATCGGCATGGTCCGCTTCCTTATATTTCCAGTGGGCCGCAATTCCCTCTTCAGCAATACGGTTCATATCTTCGGTCCTTATCTGAAATTCTACCCTCTCTCCTTTAGGTCCTATGACCGTCGAGTGGAGAGATTGATAGAGGTTTGACTTTGGCGCGCCTATAAAATCTTTAAATCTGCCGGGAACAGGGGTCCAGAGAGAATGGATGAGTCCTAAAGCGGCATAACAGTCAGACTGGGTGCCGGTGATGATCCTGATTGCTATTACATCGTATACGAGCTCAAATGGAATTTTCTGTTTTTGCATCTTCTGATAGATTCCATAATAATGTTTTACCCTGCCGAATACATCGCCAGGAATAGAGGCGGCCTTTAAATGGGCCTCCACTATTTTTATTACTTCATGCAGGTATCCTTCATACTCCTCTCTTTTTTTTGCGACCTTTTGTACAAGCTCATTATAGACGTCCGGCTCAAGAAACTTAAAACTCAGGTCTTCAAATCCTGATTTCAGCCAGCCTATGCCAAGCCTGTTTGCAAGAGGCGCATATATGTCCAGTGTCTCACGGGCTATTTTTTCTCTTTTAGCCGGAGACAGATATTCAAGAGTGCGCATATTATGGAGGCGGTCGGCAAATTTAATAAGGATGACCCGCATATCTTCGGCCATTGCAAGGAACATCTTTCTGAAATTCTCGGCCTGGGCGTCTTCACTTGTCCTGAATTCTATTTTGCTCAGTTTTGTCAGGCTCTCAACAAGAAATGCAACGTCTTCTCCAAACAGGGCCCTTATGTCTTCTTCTGTCGTACCGGTATCCTCAACAGTGTCGTGCAGCAGTCCGGCCGCAATTGAATTTGTGTCCATTTTCATTTCGCACAGGATAGCTGCAACAGCAAGTGGATGCTGGATAAAAGGCGCGCCTTCCTTTCTCTTCTGCTTGTAATGCACTTCATTTGAGAAGGCGTACGCCCTTCTTAAAAGATCGGCATTGGCTTCAGGATTGTAGGAAATGACCTTGTCTATAAGGGCATCTACTGTGTTTATGTCTCTTAAAATGACCATGACTTTATTATACATCTAATAGATTTAAACTCATTCAAACTATAAAATGTTAATTCCAAATTGTCAAACAAATTGTAAGCCGGGGAAAGATACTATTTTGTCCGGGCACGGGACTATTTCAGGAGGAAGGCCTGATCGCCTTTAAGTTAAGCTGGATATTTCTTGAGCCGTTCCATTCATTCATGCAGAGGTTAAAGGCAATGTCGAAGGAGGAAGCAGATTTCATCTTATCTAACTGATTTCCCATACTGAAGCCTATTGTATCGATACTGAGATTTTCCTGCTTAAGCTGCATCTTGAGATGATTGCTGCGGACGATTTTCTGACTTACAACCTCTATGTCCTTTGCGCCCAGCACAGGTTGTTTATTTGAATCACCGTATGGCTCAAGGAGGGCCAATTCTTTTATCAGGTCAAGACTTAAATCGGAAAACTTTAAGGCAGCGTCTATTTCCAGCACAGGGACCATATCTTCGGCGCTGAGATCTCTTTTAACTATCTGGTTCATCTGGTTCTGAAAAGCAGGCAGATTTTTGAGATCAAGCCTGAGACCTGCGGCCTGACGATGCCCTCCATAGCCAAGCAATAAGTCCGAGCACTCGGCAATTGCCCTGTAAAGATGAAACGGAGGGACCCCCCTGGCAGAGCCTTTGGCAATAGAATCTTTTACCGAGAAAAGGAATACAGGCCTGTAAAACATATCTACCAGCCGCGATGCGACAATGCCGATGACTCCGGGATGCCATTCAGGTGATGAAAGAACAATCGCGCTGTCCAGATCATCCGGATCTATCATGTCAAGAGCTGTTTTCAATACATCCGCTTCAATCCTCTGCCTTTTCCTGTTCTGCTGTTCAAGAAGAAGCGCAATCTCTTCAGCCTTTGCTTCATCCTCCGTCATAAAAAGTTCTACAGCCACACCCGCGTCATCAAGCCTGCCGGCAGCATTGATCCTCGGAATCAGGCTGTAAGAAAGCGAACCCGCACGGCTCGTCCCGTTTACACCGGAAACTGCTTTTAATGCGCGGATGCCTGTCCCGGCAAGACTGTCATTAATTCTTTTAAGACCGAAAGTGACCAAAATCCTGTTTTCACCCACAAGCGGTACAGAGTCGGCAATTGTCCCAAGGGCCACAAGGTCAAGCAGCTCTTCTACTCTTGACTCATAATTCGCAACCCGTAATTCCTGATAAAGCGCCTGTATTAATTTAAATACGACCCCCACTCCGGCCAGATATTTAAAGGGATATTCAGAATCGGTCCTGTGAGGATCGACCACTGCCGCTGCCTCAGGCAGTTTGTCGGGAGGTTCATGATGGTCCGTCACTATTACATCCATTCCCATTGAGAGGGCGGCTGATACCTGTGTCTCTGAACTGATGCCGCAATCAGCAGTAATGATCAGGTCTGCATTCCAGCCCCTGGCCTTTTGTATGCCTGTGTTACTTATACCGTATCCTTCGGTTATCCTGTTGGGGATGTGATAGGAGGTCTTTAATCCTAATTTTCTGAGAACAGATACAAGAAGGGCCGTAGATGTTATACCGTCTGCATCATAGTCACCGTGTATAAATACCCTTTCATCCCGTGCTATGGCAGTCTTCAGTCTGTCAACCGCTTTCCTCATGTCCGGCATAAGAAAAGGGTCATGGATATTTTTTAGTGAGGGATAGAGAAAGTCCGTTATCGATTCAGCGTCTTTTATTCCCCGGTTTACAAGCACCTGGGCAAGTACAGGCGATATGGAGACTTTACTCGACAGATAAGCCAGGAATTCCTGGTTGGTTTTGCTTACAAGCCAGTTACGAAGCATATTTAAATTCTAAATTCTAATATCGAAATCCAAAACTCGACACAAATTCCAATTACATAAATACAAATGCTTAAAAGAAGGCATCGTCGGCGGTTTTAATTTATTTAGTCATTCAAATTTTGAAATTGTTTCGTATTTCGTGCTTCGTATTCCGGATTTATTTCTTGATAAATACCTTGTCTTTGCCCAGAAGCAGTACAATAGGGCTCGCCACAAATATTGAAGAATATGTCCCGACAATTATTCCCATCATTATTGCAAAGGCAAAATCGTGAATCACTTCACCGCCGAAGACAAAAAGCGCGGCAGCTGCAAAAAAAGTAGTCAATGAAGTAATAAGTGTTCTTGAAAGCACCTCATTTATGCTCTCATTAATTACGTCGACTGTGGATTTCTTTAACCTGGATCTCAGATTCTCCCTGATCCTGTCAAAGACGACCACAGTGTCTGTAAGGGAGTACCCGGCGATCATGAGAAGCGCGCTTACAATTATGAGATTAATCTCTTTCCCCAATAAATAGAAGACGGCAAGCACGGCGAGCACATCATGAAACGTTGCTATGGTGGCCCCTATACCAAATCTGAACTGGAAGCGGAAAGTTATGTAAATAAGTATCCCTATAATAGCGGCTATAACCGCCCACAATGCGTCGGTCCTCAGCTTCTTTCCCACCTTGGGGCCTATTTCAGTAGAGGAATCTATGACCATACTGCCTTCAGAATATTTCTTTGAAAGCGCCGATATCATTTTTTTTGAAAGTTCTCCAATATTGGCCTCCCTTTTTTTTGCGTTGATGAGGACCTTGTTTTCCCCGGGCAAGTCCTGAAGTTCAAAATCAGTGATCCCGCCCTGCATTAACGCATGCCTTACATCCTGCAGAGGGACGCGCTCACTGAATTTAATCTGGACGGCTGTGCCGCCGGCAAAGTCAATCCCCAGATTGGCGGCGCCCCTTGATATCTGCACGACCGTCAGAAGTCCGATGGCTGACAGGACAGCGGTAAAAGCGAGGGCATAGTACATCTTGCCCATAAAATCAATTTTTGTATTTTTCAGTATTTCAATCATATGCTCAGTTTTTTCATTTCCCTTCTGGAAGATAATACATCAAAGACTGTTTTCGTACCAATAAGGGCCGTAAAGAGATTTATGAATACACCCACGCCCAGGGTCACGGCGAAACCTTTTATGGGTCCTGTCCCGAATTGAAAAAGGACTATAGCAACAATGAGTGTTGTTACATGAGAATCGAATATGGTCCAGAAGGCCTTGTCATAGCCTGAATCTATAGCGGCCCTTGGCGTCTTGCCGAGTCTGAGCTCCTCGCGCATCCTCTCGAACATGAGCACGTTACTGTCAACCGCCATCCCTATGGCAAGGATTATCCCCGCTATACCCGGCATCGTCAGCGTCGCGTTAAATGCCGACAGTACACCGAGAAGATAGAGGATGTTCAGCACCATGGCAAAATCCGCAATCAGGCCTGAAATTTTGTAATAAACAATCATAAACACGACCACAAGCACTGCGGCGACTATGCCGGCATTTATCCCTGCGGTTATGGAATCCCTTCCAAGTGAAGGGCCCACAGTTACATTCTGAAGCATTTTCAGGGGAGCAGGAAGAGAGCCCGACCTGAGAACAATGGCAAGGTCCTTGGCTTCCTGCATTCCAAATGATCCGGTTATCTGGGCATTGCCTCCGGCGATTTTGTCCTGTATAACAGGGGCCGAATATACATTATTGTCAAGAATTATTGCGAGACGTTTTTTTACATTATTAGTGGTAATCTGCTCAAAAAGCCTTGCGCCGGTAGAATCAAATACCATTGAAACATAAGGCTCATTGTATCTTTGATCAATGTTGACCCCCGCCTCTGTAATAAACTCCCCGGTCATAAGTGACTGTTTCTTCATCAGGTAAACCCGTTTGGTCTCTACTCCGGTCTCTTTGTTAAGTTCCCTTCCAAAAAGTATCTCATCTCCTTCAGGGATTTGGGACGCATACTGTTGTAAGACCTCTTCCTCTTTATCAGAAGCAATAACGCCGGGAAGCTGCGCGGCCATTGGCGATTCATCGTCGAGGAGCTTGAATTCGAGGATTGCCGTTTTTCCAACAAGATCGATTGCGCGACTGGTGTCTTTCACCCCAGGCAGCTGGATGACTATTTCATTATCGGCCTGCCTGTGGATTGTAGGTTCGGCAACACCGAACTGATCGACCCTGTTCCTGATCGTCTCAAGCGCCTGGTTAACGGAAAAATCCTTTATCCTGTCAATCTCCCTGGAATCGAGCTTATATACAAATTGCCCTTTGGACTGGGAGCTTATCTTCAAGGTTGGAAATTCTTTTGAAACTGTATCAAGTACCTTGCTGTCATCAGACGTTACGATAATATCAGAATTTTCTTTCACGGCCTTTGCCGCTATCTTTTTCTCATTGAAAATATTATTCAGGCTCGATGCAATTCTTTCGCTGGTAACATCCACTGCTTTGTCCCTTTCAACTTCATAAACAAGATGCACACCGCCCTGCAAATCAAGCCCCAGCACAATACCGTATTTCTGCAGCCATTCAGGCAATGATCCTTTGAGAGCAGTTGAAGGCAGATAGAATACTATCGACAGCAGTGTTGCTGCTACAATCAATGTTACCCGCCAGAGAAAATTCTTTTTCATTAAAAAATTACTCCTTTGTCCTCAAGCCCGCAACGTATGCGCGGTTCACCTTTATCCTGATATCATCTTTAATGCCGACCTTCAGGGTCACTGAATCAGCATCAATATCTTCGATAATTCCATATATACCGCCGTTTGTCATTATTTTATCGCCCTTTTTCAGATTCTCCAGCATCTGCTTATGCTCCTTGGCCTTCTTGGACTGAGGCCTGATAAGAAGGAAATAAAAGATGACAAAGATCAATATCAGGGGCAGGAATGACTGAATCATTGCAGCCGGCCCCTGGGGGCTTCCACCGCCGGCGCCGCCCGGCTGGCCTGCCATGGCATAAACCATATCAGCAAACCCTGCGAGCAAACACGTCATATATAAAAGCACTTCTGATAATTTCAATATGGATTTATTAACTTTGCTTCCAAAAAGACTGGAATTTCTTTCTAACGGGATAATCATTATATATCCTCCGGATTAATGAATTGATAATTAAAACCTTGATACTATAACTTTTCGGAGTTTTTTTAATCAAGATAGGAAGCGGGTTATTTAGAGTCTGTTTATAAACTCTTCTTTCTATCCGTCATTCCCGAAGCCTGCCCTCGCAGGTAGTAAGCGGGGGTCCTTAATCGGGACTCCAGAACTTACTGAGAAAACTGGATTCCCGCTCAACAAATTGCGGGAATGACGATACTATATAAAAATCAACTTTGATCTGACACGTACGATGCCTGTTAAGTCATTACCACCGGATTTGCCGGTGGTAATGACTTGAAAATATTTACGGCGTTACAGTCACTCCAACACTGTCGTAAAAGATCTGACCAGGACCCATATCTACGATGCCGTTCACTACTGTGTCAACTCCGAAGTAGCATGTGTAATTACCAGCAGGCAGCACATAGTCCATTACCTGATATGTGCCAAGGTCAAATAAAGGCCCCTGATATGTGACAACTATTCCAGGCACCCATGATGACAGATCGTAATGATACCAGCCAAACATGGAAGTATCGCATAAAACCCA
>JACQXG010000043.1 GCA_016208905.1 Nitrospirota bacterium | reverse complement strand
TGGAACGCCGGTAAGGTAAATATTATCGCAGGCCCGATCAGCATAATGCTCCCCAATGCAATGCTCGGCGAACTGACGGCAAAGATGGCCGAAGCAGTGTCATCAAGCCAAGCGAGAAAGTTATTAATACCCCTTAATCAGGAACAGGTTGAAATAATAGGCTTTAAGAAAGAGCCCCTGCCGCATCTGGTGGATGAGCTGATTCAAAACATAAAGGAGATAATTGAAAATGTGTGAAGCAAATGCATATATTGAAAAAGACGGGAAAGAAGAACTCTATCTGGAAAACGTAGACATTATGAAACCCGAAGAAGGTAAAATCTACATGAGAAACCTCTTTGGAGAACAGAAATTCTTCGAAGGCTCAATAAAAGAGATATCCCTTATTAAACACAGGATCATTCTGAAAAAGGATTGAAAAAAGCTATCAGCGATCAGCTATCAGCGGTCAGCTAAAAAAAATGAACTACCCCGAAGCAAAGCTTCGAGGAATTCTCATGATTAAAAGCTGATAGCTGAGCGCTATTCTTATGAATTTCATGCGTTTAATAACCCAGGGCCCCGGGCATGCCTTTTACAACATGGCCCTTGATGAAGCAATATCAGAGGCAGTCAGGCAAAAACTCTCCCCCCCTACCCTCAGATTCTATCGCTGGGACCGGCCATCACTGAGTCTGGGATACTTCCAGAAGGTTTCCGACATTGACATTGATTACTGTAATAAAAAAGGGTATCCGGTAGTCAGAAGACAGACCGGCGGCAGGGCCGTACTTCATGACTCGGAGCTTACTTACAGTTTCTCTGCACCGGCAGATTCTCAGCTCTTTAAAGGCAGCCTTCTCGATAATTTCACTGTTATCAGTAATGCAATGATATTGGGGCTTGAGCTTAACGGCATAAAGGCAAAGGCCTCATTCAGCAGAACAAGGAACCCCGGCTATAAAAATCCTGCATGTTTTAAAGCAGTATCATTTGGCGAAATCACAGTTAACGGCAGAAAAATCATAGGCAGCGCTCAAAAGAGATATAAAGACGGGTTCCTCCAGCATGGCTCTATTCTTTTAAGTTTTAATGCAGAAGAACTGGGTAAAGCGCTGGGGCAAAACAGCGGAAATAATTTCAGCGATATCGGAGCAATTAATGATTATGCCCCTGAGCTGTCCTATAGCGGCCTATGTAATACATTAAAAAAGGCCTTCGAAAAAACAATGAATGTTAAAATGATCTCGAATGAGCCGGCAAAATTCGAGCAGGACCTTGCAAAGAAACTGGAAAGCAATAAATATTCAACCCGGGAGTGGAATTACAGGCGGTAAAAAATTACATCAGCAGAAACTTTTCTGCAAATCTAAATTTCATAGCCCGTGGAATAAACAGGATGGTTCGTGTTCTTAACATAATAAACAATCAAAGAACTCCACAAAGCAATCGCCAGGTAACCCTGAAAAAAAGCATTCATGATATATACCAGTGGGATAATAAAAGGTATCACGCTTACAAGTATCTGGATGCCATAAAAAACGGCATTTACTGTAATAAATCCAACAATCAAAATTAAATAAAATAAGACTGCCCCCGGCGTCCGCTTTAGAAAATCAAATGTCCCGCTTATGGAATCCATTACACTTTTGCCGTCCGTAACCAGGACCACAATTGAATAAACTCCAAAAACAAGTCCGGCAACGCCGATTACTATACTGAAAACTATTATTGTCATCAATGAAAATGAACTCAAAAATATTTCGAGTGTGCTTTCCGGCTCCGTTATGACACTTACAAGTGCAGACAATATTCCTCCTGTTATAATAAATCCGATAAAAAATATAATTATGGCAAGAAAGACAAGAGAAAGCAGCCATAACAGAGGTGAAAAATTAATTTTGGCCTCTTTATAAAAAGATGAAAGACTGAATTTATACTGGATGTTAACAGCTGAGTCCTTTAACACACCCAATGTCCCGCCCAGAGTATACAGGGATATAACTGATCTGAATATAAGATGAAACAAGAATGATGTCCCTATGAGAACAACTACCCAAATATATTTTGTGATGAATTCAATGGGGTCAGTCATAAGGGAAGGCATCATGTCCTTTGCCTGGGTCAGGTCGAAGCCTAAATATAATATGGCTGCAATAAGAGGCAATCCGATGAAAATAAAAAGACTGACAAGATTAATAAGGGACACGATTATCTGAATAAAAACCAGATGTAAGTTTTTATTGGCAAGATTAAAGCCTTCTTTAACGCATTCCTTTATCATCGCTGCATTAGTTTAGATATGGATTTGGCAAAAGTCAATTTACTACATTAGAAACAACTCTCTTGAAAAACTGACCCTCTTACCTATAAAATCATTCAATGAGTATTCTCCAAGATATCCTGAAATATAAAAAGGAAGAACTTCAGAAAACAAAGTCTGATGTCCCGTTGTCCGATTTAAAGGCAAGGATAGCGGATATGGATGCTGTACGGTCCTTTAAGGACGCTGTTAAAAGAGGAGAAAATGACCGTGTAAAACTGATCGCTGAACTTAAGAAGGCGTCTCCTTCAAAAGGCCTGATCAGGGAAGATTTCAATCTGTCTAAAATTATATCCGTTTATGATAAGAAAGACGTAGCAGCCATTTCTGTCCTTACAGAAGAGCGCTTTTTCAGCGGAAAACTGAACTTCTTAAAAGAAACGAGGAAAAGAACGGGCAAGCCCGTTCTGCGGAAAGATTTCATTTTTGATGAATATCAGGTTTATGAAACCAGGGCCAATAGCGCTGACGCAATGCTTTTAATAGTGGCCGCCCTGGAGAGATCTCAATTGAGCGATCTCCTTGAGTTGGCAAAAGTCCTGTCCCTTGACTGTCTTGTGGAAGTGCGCAATTGGCAGGAACTCGACAGGGCGCTCTATTGCGACGCGGAAATAATAGGAATTAACAACCGTGATTTAAACACATTAAATATAAGTTTAGATATATCTCTTAATCTTTTGAAGGATGTCCCTGATGACAGAATAAAGGTCAGCGAAAGCGGGATAAATTCACCGGCTGATGTCGAAACATTAGAGGCTGCCGGAGCAGACGCCATACTCGTCGGCACGGCAATTATGAAGGCCGAAGATATCGGGGCCAAAATTGATGAATTAATGGGTAAAAAGCAAGAATCAAGATAATTATGAAAACTATAATCGAAAAGGCAAACATCCTTATTGAATCATTACCTTATATCCGAAAGTTTTCGGGAAAGACCTTTGTCATCAAGTACGGCGGAGCAGCCATGGTAGATGATGAGCTGAAAAATGCATTTGCCCAGGACATTGTTCTCCTGAACTTTATCGGGATCAAACCGGTTATAGTGCACGGCGGCGGCCCGAAGATAAATAGCATCATGGAAAAAATGGGCAAGAAGCCGACCTTTGTACAGGGGCAAAGGGTGACAGATGAAGAAACAGTCGACATAGTGGAAATGGTGCTAGGCGGTCTGATAAATAAACAGATCGTCTCATTAATAAACAAGCATGGAGGGCTCGCTATCGGTTTAAGCGGAAAAGACGGCAATCTTATAGAGGCCCGGAGAAAGGTCATCAGGAAGATATCGCCGGAAACAGGGGTGCCTGAAATAATCGATCTCGGACTCGTTGGAGAAATAACCCGGATTAATCCCAGGATTCTTACATCAATGGAAGAAAGCGGTTTTATCCCTGTAATAGCGCCAATCGGAACAGGGCAAAAAAGCAGGACCCTCAATATTAATGCCGATTACGTCGCTGGCGCAGTCGCCTCTTCTCTTAAAGCAGAGAAATTGATACTTCTCACTGATGTTGAAGGGATAAAGGACAAGAAGAACAGGTTAATCTCAACATTAAATATAAAGAAGATCAAACCGCTGATTTCAAACGGCACTATCTCCGGCGGAATGCTTCCCAAGGTCCAGGCATGCCATAATGCTGTTGAAGGTGACGTAAAGAAAACGCATATAATAGACGGCCGGGTCCCCCACGCCCTGCTTCTGGAAATATTTACGGAAGAAGGTATCGGGACGGAGATAGTTAGATAAACAGAGCGAATTATTCTGATATAATTCTCTTATGAAACTTCCCGGAAACGCCCTCACAGTTTTAAGAACACGCTATCTTCTTCGAAATGAGCGCGGCAAAATCATCGAATCACCGGAAGACCTGTTCCATCGTGTGGCCCATACAATCGCATCAGCGGAGAAAACCTTTGGAGGAAACGCAAAGGAATGGGAAACAAAATTTTACAATGCAATGAGCGGCCTTCTTTTCCTCCCTAATACTCCAACGCTGATAAATGCCGGTAAAGATTTGGGGCAATTGGCTGCCTGTTTTGTGCTTCCGGTAGATGATTCCATGACAGGTATTTTTGATACGCTGAAAAATGCGGCCCTTATTCTTCAAAGCGGAGGAGGGACCGGTTTTTCATTTTCCAAACTCAGGCCCAGAGCGGACATCGTTAAGTCAACAGGCGGCATAGCCAGCGGTCCTGTCTCATTTATGAGAATTTACAACACAGCTACAGAGGTCATAAAACAGGGCGGCGCAAGAAGAGGCGCTAATATGGGGATATTGAGAATTGATCACCCTGATATCATCGAATTTATAAAAATAAAACGCCATGCAGAAGAGCTCCTGAATTTTAATATCTCAATAGCAGTGACCGATGCCTTCATGAAATCTCTGAAGAACAATAACAAATATGCCCTGCTTAATCCCAGGAGCAACCGCGTAACGGGTCATATGAAAGCAAAAAGCGTCTTTAATGAAATAGTAGAAAGCGCCTGGGAAACCGGGGACCCGGGCCTTGTCTTTATTGACAGAATCAATAAGGACAACCCCACGCCTCATATCGGTAAGATCGAGAGCACCAATCCCTGCGGCGAGCAGCCGCTTCTGCCTTTTGAATCATGCATACTCGGTTCAATCAATTTGTCGAAGATTGTAAAAATCAGAGCACAGACATGTGAGATTGACTGGGAACTGCTGGCATACCTTGTTCAGCTTGGCGTCAGGTTTCTTGATAATGCTATAGACGCAAATAAATACCCTGTCCCTGAAATAGAAAAAATGCACAAGGGCAACAGGAAGATCGGGCTCGGAGTCATGGGCTGGGCCGATATGCTTATAAAACTCGGCAAAAAATATAATTCGCCGGCAGCGTTTAAACTCGCGAGAGAAGTAATGAGCTTTATCAGGGAAAAGGCGAGAGATGCTTCTGCCAAACTTGCAAGGGAGCGCGGGGCCTTCCCCAATTTCAAAGGCTCTGTTTACGATGTCCCTGAAATCTCCTTAAAAGGCGGCTTAAGAAATGCCACTACAACAACTATCGCGCCCACGGGCACTCTTTCTTTAATTGCCGGTTGTTCAAGCGGTATCGAGCCGCTCTTTGCTATAGCCTATAAAAGGCTTGTTCTCGATACAGAACTCTATGAAATACATCCGTACTTTCTCGAGGTCGCAAAGAAAAGGGGATTTTACAATACCGGGCTTATCAGGAATATAGGCGCAAAAGGAAGTTTGAGAGGTTTTAAAGAAATTCCACCTGACGTGAAAAAACATTTTGTAACTGCACATGATATTTCCTATGCGGACCATATAGAAATGCAGGCCGCATTTCAGGAGTTCACAGACAACGCGGTATCAAAAACAATTAATCTGAAACACAGGGCAACAAGGGATGACGTGGCAAAAGCTTTTTTACTTTCATATGAAAAAGGCTGCAAGGGCATAACTGTATTCAGATACGGTTCAAAACCCGGGGTACTGGTAAAGCTTGACGAAGTGGATTAAACAATAGTACTCAGCAACTTGATTATGTGCTTAATCAGGAATATATTGAAATTTGGATTTATAAGTTTTATGTGTTA
>JACQXG010000089.1 GCA_016208905.1 Nitrospirota bacterium | reverse complement strand
GGTCTGTGCCACGTCTTTCCACGGGAAGTCAATGATTCCCGAACCGAGGACGCCCCTCATTCCTATTTTTTCAAGTTTCTGCCCGGCGGTATTTTGATAGAAATACATGTCCGAATATGTTGTCACTCCCGCTTTCAGCATTTCCAGGCAGGCGAGTTCTATTGCGTCAGCAACGAATTCACTGCTGAGCCATTTCATCTCATTCGGCCATATGTGCTGTTCAAGCCAGACCTGAAGAGGTAGATCATCTGCAATCCCCCTGAAATAGACCATAGCCGCGTGAGTATGTGTATTGATAAACCCGGGGAAGACAACCTTGTTTTTTCCGTCTACGGTATTGTGAGAAGTGTATTTGCTTGAAATGTCCTGAAAGGTCCCGACATCTGTGATGTCGCTTTCCGTTACTGCCACAGCGCCGTCACGTATGACGGAAAGGTCACCTTCCATTGTGAGCAGATAATCAGCCTTGATGATGTAATCGACTTTTTGCATTACTTCTATTTTGCCCGCCTGATCAATTCCTCTGCGATCTGGACCGCGTTCAGGGCCGCGCCCTTTCTCAGGTTGTCCGCGGCTATCCAGAGATTAAGACCATTTTCTATTGTGTCGTCTTCCCTGATTCTGCCTGCGTAAACCTCATCTCTATTAGCAGCAATAGTCTGCATAGGATATATATTTTTCTCAGGAGCGTCATACACAATAACCCCCGGCGCAATTGAAAGCAATGCCCTGGCTTCATTGGCTGACAGCTTTTTTTCTGTTTCTATATTGATCGACTCCGAATGCCCCCTGAATACCGGCACCCTCACAGTAGTGGCTGTTACCTTAATTGAATCATCACCCATTATCTTTTTCGTTTCATTTACCATTTTGATCTCTTCTTTTGTATAGCCGTTGTCCATGAACTTATCAATATGGGGAAGGCAGTTGAATGCGATCTGGTGAGGATAAACAACAGGATTAATGTCTTTGAAATTAAGAATGTCTTTGGTCTGGTTCAGCAATTCATCCATGGCTTTTTTCCCGGTCCCTGAAACTGACTGAAATGTAGTTACAACTACCCGTTTGATTTTTGCAGCATCGTGTAAGGGTTTTAAAACAATAACCATCTGGATCGTCGAACAATTCGGGTTGGCGATAATGCCCTTATGCCAGTTGAGATCATCGGGATTTACCTCAGGCACAACAAGGGGGACCCCCGGGTCCATGCGCCATGCGCTTGAATTGTCAACAACAACACATCCGGCCTTTGCTGCAGCCGGGGCAAACTCCAGGCTTCTGTCACCGCCCGCAGAGAACAGGGCAATGTCTATTCCGTTAAATACTTTATCGGTGAGAATCTCTACCGCTACAGGTTTGCCATGGAAATCCAGGGTCTTACCTTCAGAGCGCTCTGACGCGAACAGCCTCAGCTTTTCAACGGGGAAATTCCTTTCCTCCAGAGTGGCCACCATCTCATTTCCAACAGCGCCTGTTGCGCCGACAACTGCGACTACATATTTATCTTTTTTCTTTACCATCATTTCGTGGTCCTTTCGTTAGATAATTAAGCGTCATTAATTTATCACATTCAGCCGGTAAAATTCTATTCCTTTCATTAAACATACAAGTCAGACATAATCCGGGTGTTCAATTTTGACAAAGACTCAAGTGTCAATTTTGCCTCTCAATTGTAAATCATGGCGTACAGAATGAGGAATAAGATTATAGAATAACTATATTAGGAAGTATTCATTTGATTTATTGCATGCTTTTGTTACAATCCCTTAAGGGAAAAGTGTAGGGTATGAAAGCAAGGACATCATGAAATTTACAACAAAACTCGTAGTGTTATTTTCAGCAATTTTTTTGGTCAGTTCTTCTTTTGTTGTTTATTTTATTTATGCCTCAAATATCATTACCCTGGAGAAAGAGATAAAGGACCGGCTGGAAGATCAGGCCTTTCATACTATTGATAAAATTGACAGGATGCTTTATGAAAGATATACAGATATAAAGTTCCTGGCAGCTGATCCGGTGATCAGCTCAAAAAAGTCCACCCCAAAACAGGTCTCAGAAAAATTGAGACAGCACCTGAACAGTTATAACATTTATGCATCGTTGTCTTTTTTTAATATGAACAGGATACGGCTTGCTGACACGACAGGGAAGAGGATAGGGGAGCAACATGCCGGGGATGACTACTGGGTTGATATTATGAAGGGCAAAGATCTTGTCCTGGGTATACACCAATCAACCTCGCTGAAGCAGCCTGCCTTTCATTTCGCATCTATTGTCAGAGACAGTGAAGGCGCCCCCATCGGCGTTGTTGTTTCAAGAATGCCCGCCAGTATTTTATATGACATAGTAAAATATGCAGCTGGTATTCATTCAAACGAAGATCGTCTGAATATAGATTTGATTGACAAAGACGGCTTATTACTATATTCAAATTACAATTCAGCCGGCATTTTAAAAGAGAGGGCCTTTGATGCAGAATTTGTAAAAAGCAGTCTTGCAAAGGGGCTGAAGATCGGCAGCAGCAGGCATTATCATCCGGCAATCGGAGATGAAATACATGTTTTTGTCAGTGAACCCGGGTATCAGGAGTTTAGGGGCAATGGCTGGGCATTGATTGTTCATATTCCTGAACAGGAGGCGATTGCCCCGGCTGTTGCATTGAAGAACAGGCTGCTGCTTATTTTTTCTGTTGCAGGCGTTTTGATCCTTTTGAGCATAATGTTTTTATTGCGTAAGGTCACAAAACCGCTAATAGAT
>JACQXG010000090.1 GCA_016208905.1 Nitrospirota bacterium | reverse complement strand
TTGGAATAAACAGTGATGAGACCGTGGTGCTTTTTATCGGAAGGATGGTATGGGAGAAAGGGATTTATGATTTCCTTCATGCAGCCGCAAGAATTTGCCGCGACAGTCAGATGACCGGGTATAGAGTCAGGTTCTTAATTGTAGGGAAGGGACCGGAACTTCAGGGCGTTCATGACAGGGCGAAAAAACTCGGCATCACTAACAGGATTACATTCCTGGAAGAATACCCTTATCAGGACATGTATAAATTACATAATCTTGCGGACATATTTGTCTTGCCAAGCATTTCCACTCCCAAATGGCAGGAGCAGTTTGGCATGGTGCTTATAGAAAGCATGGCTTGCGGTACTCCCCTTGTATCGACGCTTTCCGGCTCGATACCGGAAGTTGTCGGAGATGCCGGCATATTGGTGCAGCCCAATGATCACCTTTCTCTATATAACGTGATAAAACAGTTGATAGTTAATAAAGATCTCAGAGAGCAACTCGGCGGCAAGGCGCTCATGAGGGCCGGATTGAATTTTGACTCAAGCAAGAACGCTGAAAAGTTCAGGATGGTTTTTGAAAAGGTCATGTCTAGAACTATGTGATGAGTAAAAAAGGGTTCGCAGAATTTGAGTGGGAGATCAGAGACAGCAGGGACGGCGATAAAACACTGTTACTGGGCGGCCGCGCGGTATATAGTTTATATAGTCCTCTTAAAAATGCAGATTCCACTGCCCGCAGTCTGATAGTGCAGGCGACGAAAGAAGAGAGAGATTATTTAATCATCATTGGACTTGGCTTTGGTTACCTTCAAAGGTCCTTATATAATTTGGGATATAAGAATATAATTGTCTGGGAACCTTTCCCTCTGATGCAGAAATCATTTCCGGTCTGCGGCGGGGAATGGAAAGAATCGGTAACCATTGTATATGACTATGAAAGTTTCGTAAAGAGCGTTTTGCATTTTGCGCGCCGGGGTGCCCGCACGAGGTTATTCATTCATCCTGGATATGATATTTTCTGCCGTCTGGAACACAGACTGGCTGTACAGTTATTAAAAACAATTTACCGTGACAGTAAGGGGCCTGAGTATATTGTAAGCTGGAGAGCGCTGGATACGCTTGTGCGTCTGCCTTTTCTCCGTACAGTAAAAGATTTCAAAGGGACTTTTAAGGGAAAGAAGGCAATACTTACAAGTCCGGGGCCGTCTCTGAAGTCGTGTATTCCTGTTTTAAAGAATCACGATAACAGCATAATAATTGCATCTCTGCAGTCAGCCCCTTTACTGCAGAAAAACGGCATTAAGGTACATTTTGTAACTTGTGCTGACCCGAATGACATGGGCCTGTTATTGAATGACTGCAGCAGTGATTTTGGTGTTTTCCTTGCAGAGAGCAGCTGTGACCCTTCCACTCTGGATTGGCACAGAGAGAAAACATTTTTATTTCATTTCAGATGCGGACAACTGCACGAATTGTCATGGGAGACCGCGGGGCTGCCGGTAATAGAGGACCCCGTTTGTACTGTGTCCGAAGTTATGCTGCTGCTTGCGGATTATATGGGATTTGATGAAATATATTGTCTCGGTATGGATTTGTGCTGGAAGGACAGTCCGTATTCTTACAGGATAAAGATCAAATATGATGACCTGGATCTGAGCGGCATGATGTCAAAATTTACAATACTTGACAATGACGGCCAGATTGCAAAAACCAAACCGCATTATTTCCACGCTGCCAGGTATTTGCAGCAAAAATGTTCAGAATTAAAAACAAAGGGCAAGCTGATTTATCAGATGAAGGGCGGGATTGATCTGAATGCCTCTGCCGTTTTGACTCCTGATGAATTGCAGGATAAATTAAAATCAAACGACGGAGCAGTGTCCTTTGAAATTAAAAATACTGTTCCGCCTGTAACGATTTCACAGGTAGAAAATATATTGAAGCAGACAAAGAACGGCAGCATTCCCTGCAAACATAACAGGACAGGTGAGAAAGATGAAAATTCAAAGTATGAACAGCGGCCTTTTCTGCAGGAGATTCCCCTTGAAGAACTACCCTCCGTCTGCGATATATTTTTAAAAAAATTAAGAAGCGCAGACATGTCTGCTGGTTAGTTCCTGTTGCGGAAACCATAAATTACTTCCTTAACCGGATTGTCATTTCGACCAACGGGAGAAATCTTTCGGCATTGCAAGGGATTAAGATTTCTCGCTTCGCTCGAAATGACATGTTAATATCAAATTATCACTTTCTGCAACAGGAACTAGTTAACCTGAATAATGTTTTTTTTGAGGATCAAGCAGGAAAAAATTACCCCGATAGGAAGACCTTTCCCTGGAATCATGATCATTTCCCAGTGATCTGCTTCTGGATTCCCGCTTGAGGACTGCAGAAATGACGGAGATTGGTTAATCTACTCTATTCCCGGAAGAGCCATAATTTATTTAATTCAATGCCCTGTCCTTAGAAAGAAATTAAACGGAGAAATCTTTACTGCATCAGGCATAGATATTGCTCTGAGTAAATCAACTTGTGCAGAGAAACTGTATCAATAATTTAAAAGGAGGAGGTAAACATGGAAGGACTGGCATTGGGTAATCAGGTGGAAACAAAGGTCAACGACAGAGTAAAGATAATTGCTATGCTTTACGACGGCGCCATTAATTTTATCAATATAGCAAAAGACAAATTAGTGATTGGTGATTCAATCGGGAAGACACATTATATTAATAAGACGACGGCGATTGTGAAAGAACTTTCGAAATCGATAAATATAGAAGGCGGAGAAATTGCACTTAATCTCAGGAACCTTTACGACTTCGTTCTTGAAAGTCTCATAAAGGCGGAAGTCCATAATAACCTGGATGCACTGAATGATGCAGAGAAAGTAATTGAGATTCTGCGCAGCGCCTGGAAGGAAATGCAGGTGTCCAATCAGATGTAAATCAGTTAGGGTTCACCTCTTCAGATATGCACCAAAATATTGACGATCAGCATGTCTTTGACATTACAGATGGAAAAATCTTCTCTTTGCAGAAGGTTTTTCCATCTGGCGTTTGAGGGCCCCTAAATTGTTATCTGAAGTGTATTAAAGCCAACAGAGGCCCGGTACCCTTTGAAAATCAATGGAATTTCAGTCTGGTTATCATCGGCAGCGCCAATGATAAATGTACAGTGATCAGGCATATAATATTAATTAATTAAACACCCGCCGTTGAGTTTCCCTTGTTATTAGACTTGGCATTGATATTGCTTTCTAAACTTAAAGTAATCTTTAATTTTGATGATGATCAGATATCACGCATCGTCATAAGAAGGAAATTGACAGTGAAGAAAATAGCTTTTTCAATTAATGATGTTAGTCAGGTCACCGGGGTGCCTTCGCATACAATAAGGTTTTGGGAAAAGGATTTTAATTTATATCTCAGGCCGGCCAAGACCCCGGGAGGACAGAGACGCTACTGTAACAAGGATATCGAGATTATAAGGACCATTAAACATTTGCGCTATCAGGACAAATACACGATTGCCGGCACGATCAAGGAGCTGGAGAGAAATAGAAATAAGAAGGCGAAGGATGTGGAAAACAGAACAATGGAGGGTGATATTCCAGAAATGCCCGGGGCAAGAAATTATGAGGAGGTCGGCGAAAACGTTTGACCTGTCGGGGAAGAATTTAATTCTATGGTAAAAGGCAAAATAACAGAGACTGTGAATAATATGAAGCGGTTGTCTGAGAATGAACAGCTTTTAAGGCCGATTTCTGAGGCTGCCGATTTGATCGTTAACACGATCAGGGCCGGGAATAAATTGATGATCTGCGGCAACGGCGGAAGCGCTGCCGATTCGCAGCATATTGCCGGGGAGTTTGTATGCAGATTTTACAAGAACAGAAATCCTTTGCCTGCAATTGCGCTGTCAACCGACACATCTGTTATAACTTCTATTTCAAATGACTATTCTTACGACGATGTTTTTATTCGTCAGGTGACGGCGCTTGGGAAACAAGGTGATGTCCTTCTGGGCATAAGCACCAGCGGCAGTTCGATGAATGTGCTTAAGGCGTTTCAGGCAGCAAGGGAAATGGATATAAGGACAGTACTCCTCACAGGGGAAAAGGAAAAGGAGATCGCGGAAGTGAGCGACATAGTCATTAAAACACCGTCTTCGGATACACCGCGTATTCAGGAGATGCATTTGCTCATAGAACACATTATTTGCGAAATTGTGGAGAAGAGAATTTATGAAGGCGGTTAATTTATTAATCGCGAGAAAGCCATGTGAGGTCTATACGGCAGTGAAGAGATGCCCCGATAATAAGTTATTAATGGAAGAAGCTATTAGACATTGTGCATTTGAGAAAAGATAATATCGTGGAATTACCGGTAAACATATCACATCTTGATATAGAGATAGTAAGAGGATGCTTTCTGAAATGCAAATGGTGCCCTCTTGACAAGGAGCAGCCATATCAATTTATCGGGCTTGATCTGTTTGAGAAAATAATAAATGCGCTTCATAGTGTGAATGGCGGATATCACAGGATCGACCTTTTCAGAGGGGGCGAACCTTTTCTGCATCCTGACATCAAAGCGCTTCTTTCGGTATTGGAAAGAAAAAATATGTCCGGCAAAAGGACCATAGGTTTTTTTACTAACGGCATGGCGTTTAAAAATGAGCAGATAAAGGCAGTAGTGGAGTCGTCTCTTAATATCGAAATTGTTTTTAGCGTGGACGGGGTGGGGACCATGGAAAGCTTTGAATATATGCGCCCAGGAGCGAAATGGGAAATCGTAAAGAAAAATATTTCACTGCTGTCTGAAGCAAGAAAAGGTTCCATTTATGGAGGATGCAAAAAGATAGCTGTTTCAACGATCATTCCCCATCAGGATGCTGTCCCTTTCTTCGTCCCGCAAGAAGAAGAGATTCATGAAATATTTAAAAAAGAATTCAGCCTTCCTGGAGTCGATGAATTTTATTATCGCGGGATACACAGATATAACGGACAGGTCTTAATAGAGGGAATGCCTGAAAAAGAAATACGCAATGGGGCATGCTGTTTTGTCAAAAGGGGAGGAATATCTATTTTGGTGGACGGAAGGGTCTCTGTATGCTGCGGTGATCTGACCAATACACTCATAGTCGGTGATTTAAAGAATGAAACTTTCGGGGAAATTTTCTACGGGCGCAGTTTGTCATCAATTAGAGGAATGATGCTAACAGGAGAAAGGTCTAAACTGGAAGTATGCGGGACGTGTGACCTGAGGTGATGTTCTTATGTATATACTCGGCATAAACGCATTCTATCATGATGCAGCGGCGGCCCTGCTGAAAGACGGCAGGACTGTTGCAATGGCAGAGGAGGAAAGGTTTACCCGCAGTAAACACGCGGAAGGGGCTTTCCCGCACAATGCGATAAACTTTTGTCTGAGACATGAAGGGATAGATTTCAAGGACATTAATTATCTTACCTTCATGCACGATATCGAAGCCATTCTTTCCTATGATCCAACTGTAGAGCCTATTAAAAGTTCATTTGCCGCGCATCCGGATTTATATGAGAAGTTCAGGAAAACATTTGAAGGGCATCTTGATTATCTCAAAACCTACTGCAGGGAAAAAGGGCTGATGCTGAAAATAGTGCCGCACCATGATTGTCATCTGGCCTCTGCATTTTTCGGCTCTGACTTTGACGAAGCAAATATTATCTCGATTGACGGCAGGGGAGATAAAGAAACCGCTGTATTGGCTTATGGGAAAGGAAACAGCATAAAAAAACTTCTCTCCATTCCCATGCCTCATTCACTCGGTCTCATTTATACTGCCGTAACTGATTTTCTTGGATTCAGGCCCTTTGACGGCGAAGGGAAGGTCATGGGACTTGCCCCTTATGGCAAGGACAGGTTCGGAGAAATATTTAAAGACATCATTTGGCCCACGTCACAGGGCTTTGAGACAAAAACAGAATATTATTATCCGCTGGTCTATGGTTTTGTTAACGGCCGGAGCAGGATGGAAGAAACATTCGGGAACAGGAGACTGCCGCAAAGCAATTCCATAAACGGTATTGATGAGGACATCGCCTGCTCCCTTCAGGCAAGGACTGAAGAAATCGTTTCTCATCTTGTGGACCTTCTTTATTCGATGACAGGGTGTAAAAACCTCTGTCTTGCCGGAGGCGTGGCCCTTAACGCAAAGATGAACGGCAAACTGTTCAAAAAATCAAATGTCGAAAATATATATATTCAGCCGATAGCAAATGATGCAGGATGCGCCCTGGGCGGACCCATGCATCTTTATAACGAGCTTACCGGGACACGACCTGAAAAGATAAGCTCGGTATATCTGGGACCGGCTTATGACAATGACTCATTGAGGAGCATTTTAAAAAAGAGCGGTCATAAGTACATGGAATCATCCGACATTATCACGGATTGCGCAGCGATGCTTGCGGAAGGGAAGATCGTTGGATGGTTTCAGGGGAGGATGGAGGTGGGGCCGAGGGCGCTTGGAAACCGTTCTATACTTGCTGATCCTTCTTCTCCAGGGATGAAAGACAGGATTAATAATAAAGTGAAGAGGAGGGAATCCTGGAGACCCTTTGCAGCATCGATACTTTCAGAATATAAGGAGGAGTATCTTGAGAATGCGTATGATGGACCGTTCATGATACTGAACTTTGGCGTGACTGAAAAAGCAAAAAGAGACCTGGCCTCTGCAATACATGTTGATTTTACGACCAGGCCCCATACAGTGAGCAAAGACCGGAATCCTCTTTACTACAACCTGATAAAAGAGTTCGGCAGGTCAACAGGAGTTTACGGCCTGCTGAACACGTCGTTCAATCTTGCGGGTGAACCTATCGTCTTAACTCCGGAAGATGCATATAAGGACCTTGTTAATTCAGATATGGATGCTGTTGTAATCGGCGATTTCATACTGGAGAAACAGGGGAAAAAGAAAATTGTCACGTCAGGGTACTCAGTAACAAAAAAAGATTATAAGTTGTCGTTTGACCAGTATCAGAGATACAGAATGGTAACAGACATAATAAACAAAGCAAGATCAAAGTCCGCCTTAAACATTCTCGACATAGGAAGCGGGCCCATAAATATCAGCGAGTTTCTGCCATGTGACAAAATAGCCAGATTAGATACTGAAAGCAGAAATGAAGAGTGGTATGTGTGCGGAAGCGCCCTGAAGATGCCGTTTCAGGACGGTTCTTTTGACGTAGTTATTTCATGTGATATGTTCGAGCATATAAAACCCCACGAAAGAGAGACTTTTCTTGATGAGATAAACAGGGTTTCAAAGGACATGTTTATTATCGCCTGTCCTTTCAGCAGTGGCGACGTCGAAAAGGCAGAGGCGATGGTCAATTCATTTTATAAAAACCTGTTCGGCCATGAGCACAAATGGCTTATTGAACACAGGAACAGCGGTCTGCCTTCTCTTGAAGACCTCAAAACATGGATTCATGCAAAAGGCTATGGAGCGGATGTCCTGCATAACGGTTCACTTGATACATGGCTGCCGATGATGTTTCTCGGCACATATCTGGAAAAGCAGGGCGAGTGGGAAATCTTTTTCAGACTGAACAACATTTATATACATGAAATATATTCCGGGGACAATTATCCGCCTTCATACAGAAATATAGTTGTAGTAAAGAAGACCCTTCCAGAGGTAAAAGATAAAGTCAGTCCCGGAAAAATATGTGTGAAAAAAGATTTGCCCGGGATGATACGGTCTTCTCTAAAGGAGAAGATAAAGGAAGACGCGGGCCTGCTGTTTGACTCCATTAATGAAGATCACGGAGCAGATAAAACGAATGAACTTGTAAGGTCGATTGCCGTCAATGAATACCTCCTCAGGAGTTTCAGGGAAAGAGTGGAGGAATATGTAAGAGGGACCGGCAGTGATGACGCGGGACTTACGGCAAAAATGATTGCCTTTACAGGGTCTTTTAAAGCGCTGCTGCATGATTTCCTCGATGACCTTAGCGGACATTACAGAACGAAGAGTGTTAATGCGGACACGTCCATAAAGATACTATGCAAATATATTGAGTCAAGGCCTGACAGCGGGAAGGCATGGAACAATCTCGGGGTCGTCCTTTCAGAAATGGGTAATACGGATGAGGCAAAATCCGCGTTTTTCAACGCATGCCTTCTTGATTACCCGGCCGCTTACAGGAACCTGTGGCATCTGTATATTGTATTGCAGGATGCAGAGAGCGCCGGAAAGATAATGAATGAGGGGCTTAAGAAAGGACTGGATATGGTCTGCTTTGATGCGCTTTCCATACACAACATGGAGTCTTTCTCAAAGGAAGCGGGTCTTTTAGCGGGAAGGATTAAACCAAACAGGGGAATAATAAATGCCCTGCAAGAGGAGAAAGAAAAACTTACCCTTGCACTGGAAAAATACAGGAGGTTTACAATGATCGCCGAAAAACTAATTAAAGAAAAAGACGCTCATATAGCCAACGCCAGATCGGTCATCGCCGGCAGCAAACAAGAATTGAAGTTGATATCAGAAACGGTGCGGGAAGTAAAAAGCGCCATCCCGGTAATACGGAGTCTCACGGAGCATCTTGGCAGGGAAGATGATGTAACAGGGTTGATGGTAAAACTCGGGGAAATCTGTTTCAGTCTGGGCTCTGCCGACGACGCAAGGTTCTTCTTTGAAAAGGCTGTTGCCCTGGATTCCCGGAACTGCGATGCGCTGAATAACCTCGGGGTATTGAATCTCCAGAAGGGAGATTACAAAACGGCAAAGGACTTTTTCAATAAAGCGCTAAACGAAGACCCGGGGAATAAGGAAGCGCGCATAAATCTACGCTTAGTAAATGAAATGATCGTTGACAAAAACAATGATTATTCATTGAAAGAAAGGATATAGACATGAAAGTAGCTCTTATACAGACACCGAGCTGGGGGATTAAAAGCCCGCCTTTTGCATCGGCAAGCCTCTCCGCATACCTGAAACAGCATGGGCATGAGGTCTACAAGAGAGACCTGAACATCGAGCTTTACAGGGTATGCGAGGGCACACCGTATCAGCAGAAGTGGAAACTCAATGAGCCCTTCTGGGGGACCCCTGACAAGGTAGAAAAGTTATTTTCTGATTTCAGGCATGTTATTGACCGGATGGTGGACGATATAATTCAGTCAGGCGCCGGGCTTGTAGGTTTTACAACGTTATGGAGCAACATCAATACGTCGCTTCTCTTTGCGCAGGAAATAAAGAAAAAGGCGCCGCATATCTATATAGTCCTGGGAGGTCCCCAGTGCAGCAGGACCAGAGACGGCGAGAAAATAATGTCTTTGCCGTATATTGATTTTACAGTCCACGGAGAGGGGGAAGATACGCTTCTGGACCTGGTACAGGCATTGGCTGACGGGAAAGACCCTGCAGGCATGAAGGGAGTATTCTGCAGGTCTGACGGGAAGGTAATTTACGGGGGAGACAGGCCGCTGATAAACGATCTCAATTCACTCCCGTTTGCGGATTATGACGGATATGACCTTTCCCTCTATGAAAAGCCGGTAATGCTCGCGGTCTCGACATCAAGGGGCTGCCCGAACAGATGCGTTTATTGTGATGAAAAGCAGTTCTGGAACAAGTGCAGGTTCCGCACAGGAGAAAGGATATTCAGTGAAATTGAATACCTTGCCGGCAGATACGGTGTGAACAGGTTTGAATTTTGCGACTCCCTCGTTAATGGTCATGTTGTGGCCCTTGATAAATTCTGCAGCCTGGTCATAGAGAAAAACCTCAAGATCGAGTGGATGGGTCAGGCCGCTGTACATTCACGCATGACAAAGGAAGTCCTGAGGAAGATCAAGGATTCCGGATGCTTTCATTTATGCTTCGGGATGGAACATACCTCAAAACATCTCCTTCATAAAATGGGTAAGATCATGTGCACTAATGCTGATTTTGATCAGCTCATCCGTGACAGTGACGACGCGGAGCTTGGGGTCGGCCTTAACTGGATGTTTGGTTTTCCCGGTGAGACAGATGAAGATTTTCAGCAGGACATTGATTTCTTTACACGCAACGCTCCTTATATGAGAAGGGTATCTGTGAATCCGAGTCCGGGATTCTGCGGGTTTACCGAAGGCTGTGAAGCGTATAAGGAGCCGGAAAAATACGGTGTTAAACTACATCAGAATGCCATGTACTGGGAGTCAATTGACGGGAAGAATACGTTCCCGGTCAGGCTCGATAAATTTCAGCGTTTTACAAGGCACCTTCAGTCCCTCGGCATAGCCATTACCTTTTTCCCATTTGAAGACGAAGACAAAGAGAAGGGAGAATATTACTTTGCAACGGGTAATTACGAAAAGGCCGCTGTCCATTTCGAAGCTTCATTGAGGAACAAAGGGTATACTCTGCAGAAATTGAACACCCTTGTGGAAAGTTATCACCGGTGCGGCAGGCTCTATAACGCGCTGGATATTTACAGGGAGCTTGTAAAGAACGGTCTTGCGGGAAAAGAAAGATTTGAAGTCGAAAAATTATTGAGAAAGATATTCCCGTTTCTCACGACAAAAGACCTTTATGGTATCGTGGAAACATATGATCTGGCCCTGCTTCAGGCGCCTGCATGGGGCATCAATACACCTCCTCTTGCAACCGCTTCTCTGACTGCATGCATGAGGCATGAAGGGCATAAAGTCCTGGCCCTGGATTTAAACATTGCGTCCTTTCATATCAGGAAGGCGGAATTTGCGAGATCATGGGACCTGGCGGAGTCACTGGTTTTCTGGTACAGCAGGGAAGGGGTGATGAAATTCGTGGAAGCCCACAAAGCGGACCTGGAAAGATGGATTGACTATATAGTCGGAAGCGGCGCAGCTATAGTAGGATTCACAATATATCAGTCCTCGTATCACATGAGTTTATATCTGGCGGAATTAATCAAGAAAAAGAAGGCCTCGGTCAAAGTTGTATTCGGCGGACCGCAAATGAGCAGATTTATGGCGGGTAAAAGTGCGGCAGAGGATCCCAGCGTGGACGTAGTAGTGGACGGGGAGGGCGAAATAACGCTTAAGGAAATAATGGAGAGGACCAGGTCCGGCAAAGACCTGCATGGATGTATCGGCACAATCCAGAAGGGCCCGGAAGGGGTAACGGTATTTGAAGAAAGAGAACTGATGCAGGATATCAGTACCCTGCCTTTCCCGGACTTTAGCGATTTTGAGTTAAAGTATTACGCGAAAAAAAGCACCTTGCCTATGATGTCAAGCCGGGGATGTCCCAACAAGTGCATATACTGCAATGAGAAGTCTTTCTGGAAGAGATACAGGTCGAGGAATGCCGAAAGCATATTCGGCGAGATGAGGCATCAAATAAAACTTTATCCCCATATCAATTACATAGAATTTCATGACAGTCTTGTCAACGGCAATGTCAGGGAAATGGAAAAGTTATGTGATCTGATCATAGAAAACGGTTTAAAAGTATTCTGGTGCGGCCAGGCCATAATCAGAAAAGAAATGGACATGCGCCTCATGACAAAACTCGGCAAGGCAGGATGCATTTCACTGGGCTATGGGCTTGAGACCGTGTCTACCGAGCTTATGGGTAAGATCGGAAAAGTCTTCTCAAGAGGGGCGGATGTAGGGAAGATACTTGAGGAAGGCAGGAAAGCCGGGGTAAACAACTCGGTCAATTTTATGTTCGGCCTGCCCGGCGAGACTGAGGAGGACTTCGAGGAGGTTCTTAAATTTTTAAAGAAGAACAAGGACTACATAGGGACGGTCAATCCAAGCCCTTCATTCTGCGGTTTTGCGCCGGGCACAAAAGGTTATGAAGAACCTGAAAAGCATGGAATAGATTTCAGGCACGGCCCTGTTTATTGGGAGGCGGACAACGGGAAGAACAATTACGAGAGGAGATTAAGAGAGTTCGAGGCCTTTTGCTCACTCGTTAATGATCTGAAAATCGACACAACCTACCCTTACAGAAGACTACTCAACAGGGACGAAGCCCTGAGGGAGTACTACCTGAAGAAAGGGGACCTCATGAAAGCGCTTCCGCATCTCTTTAATCTGCTCGCGGACGGCAAGGCCACAGAGCATGACCATAACGAGTTTTTTAAATGCTGGAGCGAGGCCCCTGATTCCCTTAAAGATATTATTTTTAATGTACGGTCAGACAGCGCCTCAATTGTCCGGATGTTACGTGAGACTGTGGGCAGTAAGGTAGATGAGAGGATCGCTTTGGGAGATATGAAAGGCGCTTCATCCATACTCATTGATGCATTAAAAGTTGATAAGACTTACGTTAATTACTATTTCCTGTTAACAGAGATATTTATAAAACGAGGTAAATTTGAAAACGCGCTGAAGACACTGGAATCCCTCATGGAGGAAAAGCCTGACTATGAGGACGGGAAAGTCTACATTAAAAAAATTAAAGATTACCTTGGGAAGGCTGTAGCCGTATGAACCTGTTTTCTTTCTTCGAGGCCCACAGAAATCCGCTCGTGCGGTTGATGGACCATATCGGGAAGATGGAGACAATGGATGCCCATCGTCTCAACGGCCGTGTTATCGCCGCTCTCGGCAAGGCAGTGGGCGCTTTGCTGCCTTTTTTATTTTCAATAGAAGGTCTTTTTGGCAGCATCTACCTGAAGATAAAAGGCAGAGAAGAATTCCGTCCCGTTAATACCCGTAAGAAAGAAGTGTCAGTTGTTATCCTCAACTGGAACGGAGAGGGGATAATCCGGGAATGTCTGCTCCATCTTGAAAAGGCATTAAAGAAAACACCCGGTGAACATGAGGTCATTGTCGTGGACAACAACAGTACGGACAGGAGTGTGGATCTGCTGTGCAGGGATTTCCCGTGGGTGAAGCTGATTGGATTAAAGAAGAACCTCGGTTTTTCAAGGGGGAACAATAAAGGAGTTAAGGCATCGGGTAAAGATATCGTGATGCTGCTGAACAACGACGTGCTGGTTTCGGAGGACATGTTTAACAGGCTGCTAAGCCATTTTGATGACGGCAGTGTATTTGCCGCCGCACCGAAGGTCGTGCTTGAAAATGGAGACCTCAACGAAGGACATTCATGGGGCGAGTTCAGGGACGGGATGATGCTTTTTTACAATGAGCGCCAGTCTAAGGAATTTGAAGTAATCGACAGGCCGTCGCTTACCCTGTATCCCATCGGCGCGTGCGCAATCATGGACAGGAAAATTTACTGG
>JACQXG010000092.1 GCA_016208905.1 Nitrospirota bacterium | reverse complement strand
CATGTGATGTGAAGAAGAAATTTAAGGCAGAGGATTGTTAGAATGTAACATGTCTTTAAAGAATGCTTCACTGAGCGCAGAAAATCTGCTGACAAAGGGTTTGCAGGAGCTTGGCATTGCATTCACCAAAGGGCAAATCAATGCTTTTATGACCTATCTCTCAGAACTCAAGAAGTGGAACAGGGCCTACAATCTCACGGCCTTAAAAACTGATGAGGACATAATCATCAAGCACTTCCTTGATTCTCTGCTCTATCTGAAGGCAATTCCCCCCGGCCCGTTAAAACTGGCTGATGCAGGCGCAGGCGCAGGTTTTCCGGGGATACCGCTGAAGATTGTAAGACCGGAAATAGAAATTGCCCTCATTGAGGCATCCAGGAAGAAGGCGGCTTTCCTGCGGCATATGACCAGGCTGCTGAGGCTTGCTGAAGCAGACGTTATTGAACAGAGATTGGAACATCTTGGTAACGCGTATGAGAAAGGCTTTGACGTGATAGTCAGCAGGGCCACATTCAGTACAGCCGACTTTCTAAAGATGGCCTGTCCATATGTGAAAGATAACGGGATGCTTATATTAAATAAAGGGCCAAAGGTTTCTGAGGAATTAAAAGAGCTGGAACAGGCCTATTACGAAAGGGGCCCGGCAGTTGAAGTCATGACAGTGCACCTGCCTTTTGCAGATGTCCAAAGAAATTTGGTCGTTCTTTCATGTAAAATGAAACCATGAAATCCTTCATCGTTGCTATCTCAGGCGCAAGCGGGGCAATCTACGGCATCAGGCTAGTAGAGGAACTTCGAAAGGCGGCCGATACTGTACACCTCTGCGTGACCGGAACTGCCTTTTCCATAATCAAAACCGAAACCGGTATTGACTGGCTTGGAAAATCAGAACCTGAAACAGAGAAGAAGATACAGAAACATTATTCGTCAAAAAAAATAAAATATTATAGCGAAACCAATCTGGCAGCCCCTATCGCGAGCGGCTCTTTTATCACAAACGGCATGTTTATCGTCCCCTGCTCAATGAAAACGCTTTCAGGCATTGCAAATGGTTACGCAGATAATTTAATTGTAAGGGCAGCGGATGTGTCATTAAAAGAGGGCCGGGGTCTCATTATTTCTCCCCGCGAGATGCCCTTTAATGCGATACATCTCGAAAACATGCTGAAGCTCTCCAGGTTAGGCGTGAAGATTGCACCGCCGGTCCCCGCCTTTTATCAGAAACCAAAAGACCTGAATGACATAGTAGAATTTGTTGTGGGGAAGATTCTTGATGCCGGAGGCGTCAAGCACAATCTCTTTAAGAGATGGGAATAAATTAAAATCGGATCAATCCTGATGAGTCCTGAATATCTCTTTAAATGTGGGGGCCAGTTTATTAAATGCCTTCAGGACCTGCGGATCAAAATGTTCAGGTCTGGTCCTCCCGTCCCCTTCGGTTATGATCCTGACTACGTCATTATGGTCCAGCGGAGGTTTATACGGCCTTTTGCTCATTAATGCGTCATACTGATCGCATATGATTGTTATCCTGCCTTCTATCGGGATGTCCTGTCCACTCAGCCCTCGTGGATAGCCTGAACCGTCCCATCTTTCATGATGGTTCAAAGCAATTGATGACCCAAGCTGAATCATGGAATGAGAAGAGTCTGCAAGTATTTTCGCCCCTATCGTAGTATGCGCCTTCATAATTTCAAATTCATCGTGTGTGAATTGTCCCGGTTTCAGGAGTATATTGTCCGGGATACCGATCTTGCCGATATCGTGAAGCGAACTCGAATAGGTTATCGAGTCAATAAAGTATATCGGCATGTTCAGCGCTTCCGCTATCTTGTTTGCATAAAGGCCTATTCTTGAAATATGCGCGCCAGTCTCGACATCCCTGAATTCGGCGACTGCGGTCAAACGCCTTATTACCTCCCTGCTAAGATTGAATATATCCTGTGTCTGCTGCTTGACAGTCTCTTCAAGCCTGTGTTTGTAGTCCTCTTCTACATGCAGGAGTTCAACATGTCTGGCGGCCTTAACGATAGTATGCAGAAGATAGTCAGGGTTATAGGGCTTAATAATAAAATCAAAGGCCCCTCTTTTAATCGCATCTATTGCTATTTCTAATTCAGCATACCCAGTCATCAGGATTACCGGCATCTTAGGATAAATTGCGTGTATTTTATCGAGAAGCTGTATGCCTGAAATACCCGGCATTTTAATGTCTGTCAATATCAGGTCTACATCGTTTCTGAGCGCCTGGACCACGGCCTCTTCCCCGTTTCTGCATGATATGGTATGATGACCGGATTCGATGAGCAATTTGGAGACCGACTCAAGCACGTAAGGGTCATCATCAACTATGACTATTGATCTCTTGTTCTCCATTTCTATTTACCGATTACTTCTCTTATGTTATTTAACAAATCCTGCGGCAAGACAGGCTTTAATAGAAAATTCAGTCCTTTTTCCGGCAGGCCCTTTGAATTAAGAATATCACCTGTGTAGCCGCTAAGAAAAATAATTTTTATGTCAGGGCGTATTTTCCTTATTTCTTCGTACGCCTCCATTCCGTTCTTTTTTGGCATAACCACATCAAATATGAGAAGCTGAATTTTACCCTGATGCACGGCAAACTTATCTACCGCATCTGCCCCGTTCACCGCTTCGATGACCGTATAACCGAATTCTTCAAGATTATTCTTAATTGCGTTTCTCACCTCAGCTTCATCTTCTGCCAAAAGTATGGTCTCTGAGCCTTTGACCGGAGCAGGGACGACTACCGGTTTTAGTTCTTCGACATCATCCTTAATAAGCGGCAGGTGAATTTTGAACATCGTGCCGAGTCCTGGTTCGCTATAGGCGTTAATATACCCGTTATGCTGCTTGATTATCCCATACGTCATTGCGAGCCCGAGCCCCGTGCCTTTCCCTACCTCCTTGGTAGTAAAAAAAGGATCGTATATTTTCCGCAAGGTTTCCTTGTCCATGCCTGTACCGGTATCGGATACTGATATGAGCGCATACACTCCCGGTGCCCCATACTCGAATTGTTTGATATCTTCATGGTCCACACTCACCTGCTCTGTTTCAATAGACAAAGTGCCGCCTTCAGACATGGCGTCCCTTGCATTGGTAGCAAGATTTATCAGGACATGCTCTATCTGACTGCTGTCGGCAAGGACAATCAACGGTTTATCGGTAAGCGTTATCCTGAGTTCAATGTCCTCCCCTATAAATTTAGGCATCAGTTTTCCTATCCTGTCAACCAGATTATTGAGCCTGACCGGCTTCAGGACAACGGCCTGTTTTCTGCTGAATGCCAGAAGGTCCTTTGTAAGCGTGGCCCCCCGTTCCGTTATAGAGAGGATCTGCTCAATAATATGCAGGAGCGGGGCATTATCTTTCAGCTTCAGTTTCAGCAGGTGCCCGTATCCTATAATCGCGGTAAGCATGTTATTGAAATCATGGGCAACTCCCCCGGCAAGCTGACCGATGGCCTCCATCTTTTGCGCGTGCCGGAGCTGGTCCTCGAGCTTTTTGCGCTCAGTCATATCTTCTATGATTGCAAAATTGTATTTAAATGCTCCCTTGTGGTCTCTTATAGCTGTTACTGTCGTATGTGCCCATAATATGCCGCCGTCTTTTCTGATATAACGCTTTTCCAGCCAGTAGTGGTTTCGCTTACCGTAAACCATTTCTTTAAACATTCGCATGTTTTTTTCCAAATCATCCCGATGTGTAATATCCGCAAAATCCCTGACCAGTTCATCTTCAGTATATCCAAGCATTTTCCGGAAGGCAGGATTGGTCCGTACCAATTTACCTTCGGCACTGGCAACGCTTATGCCGACCGGAGAGTTATCAAAGATAGTGCGTAAACGTTCTTCACTTTCCTGGAGGGCCTCTTCAGCCTTCCTGCGTTCCGAGATGTCACGGACTATGCCATCGTATGAAATCAGGGCCCCGCTGGCATTTTTATATGGAACAATAATGCTTTCTACCCAGCGCACAACACTGTCTTTTCTTACTATGCGGTGCTCAATTGTCTGCGGCGTTTGCCCTGAAAGGACCTGCTCAGCCTGTTTCCGCACAAGGTCATGGTCTTCCTCAAGCACCATGCGGATCCACAAATACGGGTCCTGTGCAAATTCCCGGCTCGTATAGCCTGTTACGGCAAAACAGGCCTCGCTGTGCCTTGTATCCACGGACCTACCGTTTTCTACCCTGACTGTGTAGATATAATCAGTAATGGCCTCTGTGATGCGCCGGTACCGTTCCTCGCTGTTCCTCAGCATATCCTCCATATGCTTTCGGCTTGTTATGTCCCTGATCATCCCGATATTGCCTGATAGATGGCCCTGGTCATCTACCAGTTTCAAAGCCTGCACCTCGCCTATAAAAATCTCGCCGTTTTTTCTTCTGAGGGACACTTCCATTATCCTGCCTTCGACAAATTCCATCGTGTCAAAAACCTCTTTGCCTGTTAACTCATATCCCTCATCATCGGCATACAAAATCCTCCCTTTCTTCCCGATAACTTCTTCCAGTTCATACCCAAAAATATTTCTAAGCGCAGGCTGATTGGCATCCAGGATATTGCGGTTTAAATCAGCGATAACGACGACGTCCCTCATGCTGCCGAAGAGGTTTTTGTAATGTCTCACGCTGGACGATATCTTTTCCTTTAATTCATCAAGTTCCATGATCTTCGACTCCAGCTTTCCGGAAAGACTGTCGTTATCCATTGTTATCCCTTACATTATATATTTAATAATACCATATTCGTTGCCGTGCTAATTCCGGATAGATTTGCAGGCAACAGGTTGTAAATAAAGTTTAAAGTATGGTTTAATAATTTTCCAATGAAATATCTACCAATAATAAATGTATGCAGACGGACTGACTCATCAAATATAACAGCATCATTTACAGGTACATGCAATGTATAAAATAACACTTATCCCCGGAGACGGCACCGGACCTGAGATAACAGAGGCAACAACAAGGGTCCTCGAAGCCACCGGAGTTCCCTTTGAATGGGACATACAGAATGCCGGGGAAGATGTCTACATTCAGGAAGGCACCCCCCTGCCTGACAGGGTCATTGCATCCATAAAGAAGAACAAAGTAGCCATTAAGGGGCCGGTCACTACTCCAGTAGGCACCGGTTTCAGGAGTGTCAATGTTACACTGAGACAGATACTGGATCTTTACAGTTGCGTCAGACCCTGCAAAACATACAAAGGCGCAAAAACGAGATACGATAACATTGATCTCGTAATATTCAGGGAAAATACGGAAGACCTTTACGCCGGGATAGAATATCAGAAAGACTCTGAAGGCGCAAAGACCATGATCGCCCTCGTAGAAAAGCTTTCGGGAAGATCTATCCGTCAGGATTCCGGTATCAGCATAAAGCCGATTTCAGTCTTCTGCACAGAGCGCATTGTCCGCGCGGCCTTTGAGTATGCCAGAAAAAATAAAAGGCGCAAGGTCACCTCTGTCCATAAGGCAAACATAATGAAATTTTCGGACGGCCTGTTCCTTGAAGTGTCAAGGGAAGTCGCCAAGAACTATCCGGATATTGAATTTGAAGATAAAATCATCGATAATATGTGCATGCAGCTTGTGCAGAAACCAGAGCTTTATGACGTCCTTGTTTTGCCTAACCTGTACGGGGACATTATTTCAGACCTCGCCGCAGGTTTAATAGGCGGGCTTGGACTTGCGCCGGGCGCGAATATCGGCGAAGCATATGCCGTATTTGAAGCGACCCATGGAAGCGCGCCCAAGTACAAAGGACTTAACAAGGTAAACCCCCTTGCAATGATACTCAGCGGCGTTATGATGTTAAGACATCTTGGCGAAATGGAGGCAGCGGAGAAGCTTGACAACGCGGTAGCTTCCATAATTAGAGAAGGCAAGGATGTCACCTATGATATGAAGCCTTCCCCTGATGACCCCTCTGCCGCAACTACATCAGGTGTGGCTGATGCAATCATTGCAAAAATGGCAATATAAAAATGGACCCCGAGCCTTTAAGTTTTCTTATAATACTAATCTGTATAATTTTCATTGCCCTGCTATCCAGCTCTGAAGTAGCGTTTATTTCCCTTAACAGGATCAAGCTGAGGTATCTTGTTGAAAAAGGCAATAAAAAGGCAGCGATTGCCCAGAAGATTCGCGATGAACACGACCGCCTTTTCAGCGCCGTAATCCTGTCCGGCAACCTGTTTACTGTCCTGGCGACTTCCGTGGGCACGGCAGTGTCAATATCGCTTCTCGGTGACGATATCGGGATAATTGTCGCAACTATAGTCATGACCATACTCACCGTGATCTTTGGTGAGCTTGCCCCAAAAACGTTTGCAGTCACCCATTCAGAGGGAATATCTCTTGCCATGGCAAGGCCGATTGAATTATATATCAAGGCCATTTCACCTCTGGTATGGGTCTTTAACAAGCTTTCAAATGGAATAATCAGGCTCCTGGGCGGTGAGATAAAACCTGCCCCGCATCTGATGACGGAAGAAGAGATGAAGTCAATGATAAAAATGGGAGAGGAAGAAGGCGCCATTGAAAAAGAGGAAAAGGAAATGCTCCATAATATTTTTGCCTTCGGAGACAAGAGAGTTACGGAGGCCATGGTGCCGAGGACCGAGATAGTGGCCATCCCTGAAGAAGCTGTTATAACGGATGTGCTTTCCCTTGTGTCGGAAAAAGGCTACTCCCGTTATCCGGTCATCAAAGAAACTGTAGACAATATAACAGGGGTTTTATATGTCAAGGACATTCTGAGAAAAATGGCCGTTGAAAAGGTCCCTCCGGAGACAGTAATCAGGGATTTTGTAAGAGACGCATATTATATCCCGGAAAGCAAGATGGTGACAGCGCTCCTTGATGACATGCAGAAGAACAAATTCCAGATTGCGGTCGTCGTTGATGAGCATGGAGGCACTGCCGGACTCATAACCCTTGAAGACATCATGGAAGAGATTGTTGGAGGACTCCAGGATGAATTTGAGGCCATTGAAGCTGAGAAAGAAGTTGAAGTCCTCGATGAGAGGACCTTTATAGTTTCAGGCACTACCGGGATTGATGAGATTAATGAGCTTGTCGGCCTGGAAATCGAAAGTGAAGAGTATCATACCATAGGAGGCTTCCTGTTCGGCCTCTTCGGCCATCTCCCCAAGACAGGCGAGCAGCTGCGGTACCACGGCCTCAGATTTCTTATCCTCGAAATGGACGGCAAGAAGATCGAGAAGATAAAGATAACGAAGATTTAAACTTCCTCAAAGCGTCCCTTTAGTCGACAACACCCCTTTTATCTTCGGGTGGATTTCCACAGCTGAACGCAGCGCCCTGCCGAGCCCTTTAAAGATGGCCTCAACGATATGGTGGGGATCACGGCCGTAGTGAAGGTTAATGTGAAGATTCATGCCGGCGCTAGTAGACAGCGCCCTGAAAAAGTCCTCAAAGAGCGAGATACCGAGGCTCTGGATTTGCGCGCTGCCCCTTGGGGGCCTGACCTTGTATACCAAATACGGTCTTCCGCTCAGGTCTATGACAACCTGGGCAAGGCTCTCATCCATAGGAGTAACTGCCTCGCCGTAACGCCTTATCTGCAATTTCTTGCCGAGCGCCTTGTTGATCGCTTCTCCGAGAACAATGCCCACGTCTTCCATAAGGTGATGATAGTCAACTTCGATGTCCCCTTTTGCCTGAACATCAAGGTCTAAGTGCCCGTGCTTTGACATAAGGCTGAGCATATGGTCAACAAAAGGGATTGAAGTATTAATCTTATAATCCCCCTTGCCGTCAAGATTGATTTTTATCTTTATGTCGGTCTCTTTTGTTTTTCTTGATACTGCGGCCTTTCTCTGCATATTGCCCTCCTGGTAAAAATTCTTTATCAATCATAATATCACAAAATTTGTTCGAGCGCTTTTAAGAAAGCTTCGTTTTCCGCAGGAGTCCCGACAGTCACTCTCAGACAGCTGTCCGCAGCCCCCTTCATGTTCCTGATAAGCACCCCTTTTTTGAGAAGGTCTCCGTATATCCTGTCTCCGTTTTCTGCTTTAAAGAATATAAAATTTGCATCCGAAGGATACGGCCTTATGCCGTCCATTCTTCCCATCTCCTTAAAGAGCCTCTTCCTCTCGGAGATGATCAGGCGAATGTCCGTCCTCATCTGCTTCTTGTTTTGCAAGGCAGCTTCAGCGACTTTTTGCGAAAGAGAATTTATGTTAAAGGGAAGTCTGACCTTGTTTACCTCATTAATAATATCCGCGCCTGCTATCATGAAACCGACCCGCAGGCCTGCAAGGCCGATTTTGCTTAGTGTTCTTAAGACAACAAGGTTTTTATATTTTTGTATTAATGGAATAAAAGACTTTCTGTCTGAAAAAGGCTGGTATGCTTCGTCGACTATGACCACTCCTTTTGACTGTCTGATTATTTTCAATATCCTGTCTTCTGAAAAACAATTGCCTGTAGGGTTATTGGGGGAGCTCAGGAAAATAAGTTTAGGGCTCCTCCTTTTTATGGTCTTTACAAAGGCATCGGTATCGAGATCAAATTCATTATCAAGCGGGATTCCGATCTTCCTTTCTCCAAGTGCCTGGGAGATGATCCCGTACATTGAAAAAGTGGGCACAGGGTATAGAACCGGCCCGCCGAATACTGTTATAAGATTGTAAATCAGCTCATCCGAGCCGTTCCCGTGGAGGATATTTTGCGGCTTTACTTTTAATTCCTTTGCCATGAGTTTTCTGAGGGATGCTGCCTGCGGGTCAGGATACCGGTTCAAGGCCTGTAAATTTTTCTTAAAGCCTATAGCTGACCGCTGACCGCTGACCGCTGAATACGGGCTTTCATTCGCATCAAGCTTTACCCTGCAGGGTATTTCTTCCGCCTGATATGCGCGAAGGGAGCGAATGTCAGGTTTAACTAATTTCTTGATATCCATTCATCCTTTGCCGGGCTTATGTTATTTGTTGAATATTCACTTTTTTAATTTAAGATAGGAAAAATGAATTATGTAGATAATTACTAGCATCAAAAACACATTTTTTAATATTTTAGATAAACCTATTTGGTACAAAGTAATAAATACATTTCCGGCTGCTGTTTGTAACCAATTTATAAACCACCTGGTCCATATTTTGGACTTTGCGATTTTAAGATGTTCTGTCTTGGCAGTCCTCGAAAGGAATGGTTTAATTGAGTCTAAACCAACTGCCTTTATATTTTGATAATCAGGCATTCTGGGAATTACATCAACGTTTTTACTATCTTGTATGTTAGTACTCATTATGCCAATCACCCTGCCGTTTATATTTAATAAGGGACCGTCTTTGCTTGCGTATAAAGGCAGTATTGATACAACGGTTTTGATCTCGATAAATTCCGGTATTGCCCTGATGCTTTTGACAGAATTAATTATGCCCTCCGAATAAGTTTTTTGTGACCCTGATGATTTACCGACAACAATAACCTTTTCGCCGGGCGTAATCTTATATCCGTAATCTAATTCAAGAGAGACCTCATCAGCTGCCTTGACTTGTATTAATGCAACATCCAGGTCTTTGTCACGGTTAAGAATGACAACATCATCATAATATTTCGACTCACTGAAAACCTCTGCAGAGTATGCATCCTTAAAAATAGACGCATTTGTAATAATCCGTCCTTTCCGGTCGATAAAGAACCCGCTTCCCCTTGCAATCTCCGACCCCGCCTTATCATAGATAATTACCATAACTACGCCAAGTCCCGTCCTGTCCGCCAGTTGCTGCCTTTCCCTGATGAAGAGACCCCAATCCATAGAAATAGCGGTATCAGCGGACTCATTAATAGCAGGAGCGCCGTATGAAACGCCGTATGAAACGCCGTATGAAAGAAAATAACATGAGACTGATATTATTATAATTATGAAAATGATAATACTCTTAGGTAATTTCATTGTGTTTTGACAGTGTTTTTATAACAGGGTTTTAAGTCTCAATTAATATGTTTCTTTTTTAAAAGAGAATTTTTTAGCGCAGTATAGTATATCAAATAAGCTGAGCTTAATCTTCCAGCCCTGCCAAAAACTGATAAACACATTCCGGAAGGTCCCTGCTGTAACCGCCTTCGAGGACAGCAAATGCCGGCCTGTTTAAACCGGACAGCATCTTGCCTATTTCTTTATAGGTTTCCTTCTCAAGAGAAAGACCTGCAATCGGATCAAGCTTGTAAGAATCAAAGCCTGCAGAGATTGCCAGGAGGTCGGGGTCAAACTTTTCTACCTCTTTTAATCCTTCGCCGAGCGCCGAAAGATAGCGCTCCGGACTTGTGCCGGCTGCAAGCGGGAAATTTATACAGTTGTCCCTGCTCTTTAATCCGGTGCCGGGATACAAAGGGCTTTGGTGCAGGGAAAGATAAAGGAAATCTTTTTTCCCGAACACTATATCTTCTGTCCCGTTTCCATGATGGCAATCAAAATCTACAATTGCCACCTTCCCGATATTGCCGGGTTCTTTCCGGGCCTTAAGACACGCTATAGCAATATTGTTGAAATAACAAAACCCTCCGAGGTCGTTTCCTGTAGCATGATGCCCGGGGGGCCGCATAAGGGAAAAGGCCTTCTCGTTTGCATTTAAACAATGCATGGCCGCGTTAATTGCGCTTCCGGCAGATAATACCGCAATATCAAATATGCCGGTAAAGGCTGGGGTGTCAAAATCAAAAAAGCTTTCCTTCTTTACGCTATCAAGCAGTTTTTGTGAATGGGCCAATAGAATGTCCTCATTCCTGCACGGCTGCGGCCTTATAAATTCAAAGCCTTTTTCTTTGAGATAATTGTAAGTTGCTTCAGCCCTTGCCGGAGACTCGGGATGACCGGGTTGTGAATACTCCAGACATTTAGGGGAATAGAATATTTTCATGGTTTCGGACCCCCCAATATATCTTTGAAAAGACCCTTTATATAAACCATATCCGAATTATAAATTTCTACAATCTAAATTTCAATCTCCATCAAATCCTCTGCCAGCATGACTTCTCCTTCAAAGACCGCTTTACATTCTCTTAACCTTTCATCATACGATATTCCGGACGGATAGAGGTGGGAGAGGAGGAGTTTTTTCACTCCTGCTTTTTTTGCAATGAGGCCGCATTCTTTTGAGGAAAGATGTCCTTTGGTCTTTTCTGAATCAGGGAATGAACAATCTGCAATGAGAAGGCCGGCGTTTATTGAGAGTTCAACAATTCCCTGATCGTAATCCGCATCTCCTGTAAATACAACGGACTGGTCTTTGTGTTCAAACCTGTATGCAATGCTGTCTGATGAGTGAACAGTCTTTTCAGTGAATATGTGAAATGGACCGAAATCCAGTTTGTCTTCAATCTCTATGAGGGTAACTGTAAAATCTTTTGGTTTGCCCAGGATGGAGGCAATTGCTTTTTCATAATACACAATAAATCCGCGGGGAGCTATGATGAACAGGTCTTTTTCTCTCCTGAATTCAGGCGTGGCAATAAGCGCCTGGATTAAAGGCATAAGGTCTGCAAAGTGGTCGGGATGCCTGTGGGTGATAAAGACAGCATCTATATGCTTATAGCTCTTGCCCGCCTTCTCCAGTTGAAGAAGTGTTCCGCTCCCGCAATCGACAAGTATCTGGCTCTTCTCTGCTTCCAGATAATAGCCGGGGGCATTCCTTGTAAGTGAAGGCACACAAGTGCCGCTTCCCAGTACAATCAGTTTCATATCTTAGAGATTATATCTTAAATGCAGAGGCGGGGTCATCCCGACCTTTAATATAAAAAATACTGGATTCCCGATAAAGACCTCGGGAATGACGAATTAAGATTTTACAGGAATCTCCAGATTATATTGTTTGCTAATATTGGTAATCAGGTATAATACCGCTTATTCAGTACACAATTATTCCCGGAGGTGAGCTATGATCCTTGAAAATATCACTATGGCCGAGTTTAAGAGGCATCTGAAAAAAACAAAAACAATAATTTTTCCATTCGGCACAGTAGAAGAACACGGCAGCCATCTCCCCCTGAATACCGATACGTTAATTATTTATGAAGTACTGAAGCGTGTAATAAAGGAAAGGAAGGTATTCCTGGCGCCGCCTGTTTATTTCGGTGTCTGTACGACTACGGGCCAGCATCCGGGCACAATCAGCATAACTCCCGAAACTCTTAGAAGGCTGACATATGACATCGTGAGAGACGCCTATAAGAAAGGGCTCAGGAGCTTCTTTCTTATAACAGGCCATGGCGGCGGCCTTCACTCATCTGCCTTGAAAGAAGCGGCAGAGATTTTGATAGAAGAGTTAAGGGGAATAAAAATAGCGGTGCTTTGTCCTTATGATATATTGCGTAAAGAACTTGCAGACCTTGCGGAAACACCTGGCGATTCGCACGCAGGTGAGATTGAGACATCCCTGGTCCTTTACCTTTCCCCGGAGCTTGTAAAAGGACGGTCCAAAGAGGATTATCCAAAGTTGCCAAGACCATTTGTTGTAAAGGACAAGATCAAATACTGGCGCAGCGGCGTATGGGGAAATCCTGAAAAAGCGAGCAGGGAAAAAGGAGAAAAGGCGGTCAAATTAATTGTCAGAAAAATAATTGATATTATTGATCAGGCCGAAACTGTTCCTCCGGTCTCCTGAAAAGCGTTCCATAAATTACTTCTGTAACCGGATTGTTATTTCGACCAGCGGGAGAAATCTTTCGGCATTGCAACAGCTGAAGATTGCCCGCTTTGCTCGAAATGACATGTTAATATCAAATTATCTCTTTCCTCAACAGACTCTAATTGGCAGTCACTGTAAAAATTATTGCAATGACTGCTTTATATATGATAGTCTTATTATTACTTAAAGTTAGAAGATAGTTCTTTAACTAAAACACACGTCCATCTAATCTTCTCTCTATTCAGTGTTCCGGAGAACCGGAATTAAGGGAGAAAGGACGGAGGAAAAACTGAGGAGGTATTTATGGTGGTATCAATGAAGGAACTCCTGGAGGCTGGTGTTCATTTCGGACATCAGGTCAAGCGCTGGAATCCAAAAATGAAAAGATATATCTTTGGTCAGCGTAACGGCATATACATTATCGATCTCCAGAAGACAGTCAAGATGTTTGAAGTTGCTTACAATTTTGTAAAGGACATTTCCAGTAAAGGAGAAACAGTCTTATTTGTCGGGACAAAGAAACAGGCGCAGGACGTGATAATAGAAGAGGCCCAGAGATCACAGTCCTATTATGTCAACCAGCGCTGGCTTGGAGGCATGCTTACGAATTTCAAGACAGTCAAGCAGGGCATAGAAAAACTCAAAAAAATTGAAAAGATGAACGAGGACGGCACATACGGCCTCCTGACAAAAAAAGAAGTGGCCAGATATGAAACCGAGAGACAACGTCTGGACAAAAACCTGAGCGGAGTAAAAGACATGACCCGGCTGCCCGGAGTGATTATAATTATCGATCCGAAAAAAGAGACTATTGCAGTTGCCGAAGCAGGGAAACTGTCAATTCCGATTGTGGCCCTTGTTGACACTAACTGTAACCCCGATGACATAGACTATGTAATTCCCGGCAATGATGATGCGATCAGGTCAATAAAACTGGTAACTTCCAAAATGGCCGATGCGGTAATTGAAGGTAAAAGCATTTTAAATAAGACTGTCGATGAAGCGGCTGAGAAAGAAGGAATTGAAGCCAGGATAGCCGAAGAAGAAAAAGAGGAAACAGAGAAGAAGGAGGAAGCAGCCGGATGAATATTAACGCAGGCGACGTAAAAGAATTAAGAGAGCAGACAGGCGTGGGCATGATGGATTGCAAGAAGGCCCTTGTTGAGGCAGCCGGCGACCTCGGCAAAGCAGTGGATATCCTGAGGCAGAAAGGCCTCGCATTGGCTGCAAAGAAATCTTCAAGAGAAGCCTCTGACGGTTTAATAGGTTCTTATATTCATATGGGCAAAATCGGGGTCCTTGTAGAGGTGAATTGCGAAACGGACTTTGTTGCTAAAACAGACGATTACAAGGAACTTGTCAAGGACATTGCGATGCATATCGCGGCATCAAATCCTTCTTATGTAAATAGCACAGATGTCCCTTCTGATGTGATAGAGAAGGAAAAGATGATATATGCTTCTCAAATAGAAAATAAACCGCCTCAGGTAGTTGAAAAAATAATAGCCGGAAAGCTTGAAAAGTTTTACTCTGACACATGTTTAATGAATCAGATTTTTGTAAAGGACCCTGAGGGAAAGCAGAAAATCAAGGACCTGATAGCAGCGAAAATCGCCAAGCTTGGAGAAAACATCGTGCTCAGACGTTTTGTAAGGTTTCAGCTTGGGGAAAAAGTAAGTTAATCAGTTTATTATGAAGACCCATAAATCAAAATTCAAAAGAGTCCTTTTGAAATTGAGCGGTGAAGCCCTGATGGGCGATAAGCAATTTGGAATTGACCAGAAGATCGTTCAATATATAGCAGATGAACTCAAAGGGATTACAAAAATGGGCGTCCAGGTCGCCATCGTAATAGGCGGCGGCAACATATTTCGGGGTCTTGAGGCAAGTGCAGAAGGGATGGAAAGAACTTCCGCCGACTACATGGGTATGCTGGCCACAGCTTTAAATGCCCTTTCACTACAGAGCACCCTTGAGCTTAACGGAATGCCTACAAGGGTGCTGTCAGCCATAGAAATGCGTGAACTTGCAGAACCTTATATAAGGAGAAGGGCTGTCAGGCACCTTGAAAAAGGGAGGTTTGTCATTTTTGCGTGCGGCACCGGCAACCCTTATTTCACTACCGATACGGCGGCATCGCTGAGAGCTGTTGAAATAGGAGCGGACATTATACTTAAGGCCACCAAAGTCGACGGTGTTTACAGCGCTGATCCCGTGAAAAATCCTCAAGCAACAAAGTACCGTGAAATCAATTATATAGATGTCCTGAAAAAAGGGCTTAAGGTAATGGATTCCACCGCAATATCTTTATGTATGGATAATAATCTTCCGATCATAGTTTTCGGACTTATGAAAAAAGGTAATATTAAAAAAGTCTTAGAGGGTAAAAAAATCGGGACAATTGTAAAGGGGGGATAAGTCCTTATGCAAAAGGAAGCAAAAAAAAGGATAACAGAGAGAATGGAAAAGGTAATCGACGTGCTGAAAAAAGACCTTTCGGGCATTAGAACAGGCCGCGCTTCTCTGGCCATTTTTGACGGAATAATGGTTGATTATTTCGGCACCCCTACCCCTTTAAATTATGTTGGAACCTTAAGCGTGCCTGAAGGCAGATTAATTACAATTCAGCCATTTGATCCAAAAACAATACCTGACATTGAAAAAGCGATCCAGAAATCCGACTTGGGGCTGAATCCCAATAGTGACGGCAAAATAATCAGGATAGCCATCCCTCAGCTTACTGAAGAACGCAGGAAAGAGATCGTAAAACATGTACATAAGAGAGGGGAAGAGGCAAAGGTTGCATTAAGGAACATTCGGCGGGACGGCAACGAAGAGATGAAAAAAATTGAAAAAGAAAAGCATATGAGTGAAGATGAGACAAAGCGCGCAATAGATGAAATACAGAAGATGACCGATGCTCACATAAAAAAAGTTGATGAGACTGTTTCGCATAAAGAAGTAGAAGTTATGGAAGTATAAAGCTATAGGCAATAAGCTATAAAAAAGGAGGATGTAATGGCCATACGTGTTGGTATAAACGGATTTGGAAGGATAGGAAGGAACTTCTTGAGGATCTGCCTTGGAGAAGATAAAATTGAGATTGCAGGAATAAACGACCTTACTGATGCAAAAACGCTGGCCCATCTTTTGAAGTATGATTCTGTTCATGGAATTTTTAATACCGATATACAGGCCAAAGGGAACAACCTTGTGGTCAACGGCAGGGAAATCGGAGTCACGGCAATCAAAGACCCTGCGCAGCTTCCCTGGAAAGACCTGAATGTCGACGTAGCGCTTGAATCTACCGGGCTCTTCGTTGACAGGGCTGGCGCATCAAAACATTTGACCTCCGGCGCTGGCTGGGTCATTATATCCGCGCCTGCCAAAGAACCTGATGCTACAGTCTGCATGGGCGTCAATGAAGAAAGCCTTGATATAGGAAAACACAAAATAATATCAAACGCATCATGCACAACAAACTGCCTTGCGCCAATTGCAAAAGTCATTGACGGGAAATTTACAATCAAACGCGGACTCATGACTACAATTCATTCATATACAAATGACCAGCGCATACTTGATCTTCCTCACAAAGACCTCAGAAGGGCCCGCGCCGCCGCACTTTCAATGATACCCACGACAACAGGCGCAGCAAGGGCAGTAGCGCTTGTTCTTCCTCAGCTTAAGGGAAAACTTGACGGTATGGCAATAAGAGTGCCTACTCCGAATGTATCTGTTGTGGACCTTGTCGCTGATCTTGAAAAAGAAGCAACCGCAGAGGCTGTAAATGCCGCCCTTAAAGAGGCCGCAGAAGGTCCGATGAAGGGGATACTGCAGTACACGGAGGAGCCGCTGGTCTCGATAGACATGAACGGTAATCCGCACTCATCAGTTCTTGACGCAAGCCTTACAAAGGTAATTGAAGGGACTATGGTAAAAGTGCTTTCATGGTATGACAATGAATGGGGTTACAGCTCCCGTCTCAAAGATTTAATACTTTATATTGACAGCAAGAGGTAACACACGCAATGGAAGATGATAACTCACTGCCTATTAAGGGCGTATGGAACAAGCTTTCTATTAAAGACCTGAACATCAAGGGCAAGAGGGTCTTCATCCGGGTTGATTTTAACGTGCCTTTGGATGAAAATCTGAATATAACGGATGATCGAAGGATCCGCTCGGCCCTTCCAACGATTAATTACGCAATTGATGAAGGCAGTAAAATAATTCTTTGCTCACACCTCGGAAGGCCTAAGGGCAAGGCCGATAAAAGTTACAGCCTTGCTTCTGTTGCAAGAAGGCTGCAGCGTCTTATTAAAAAAGAGGTGACCTTTCTTCCTGACTGCGTTGGGCCCAAGGTTGAAGAGGCTGTCAGTAAAATGTCTGAAGGAGATATTATCCTTCTTGAAAACCTGCGTTTTCATCCGGAAGAAGAGGCCAACAACGAGGCCTTCAGTAAAGCGCTGTCCAGGCTTGCTGATTTTTATGTAAATGATGCCTTCGGGGCCGCGCACAGAAGTCATGCTTCTATAACCGGCATTGCAAAATTTCTACCGGCCGCCGCAGGGTTCCTTCTTCAAAAGGAAATAGAATATCTGCAGGGGGTCATCAACAATCCGGTAAGGCCCTTTGTAGCTATTTTAGGAGGGGCAAAAGTCTCCGGCAAAATAGACGTTATCAAAAATCTTGAGAATAAAGTCGACAAGGTAATTGTCGGCGGGGGAATGGCCTACACTTTTTTAAAGGCGGAAGGGTATAACGTTGGTGACTCGCTTGTAGAAAATAACATGCTTGAACTTGCCGGTAAAATAAGAGAAGGCGTAGTGTCAAAGGGGATAAAATTTTATCTCCCTGTCGATTGTGTTATTGCCCAAAGCATAGAACCTTCTGCTGAAACAAAACTTGTTACCGCGCAGGAAATACCCAACGGCTGGAAGGCAGTTGATATCGGCCCGGCGTCTGTTAAGCTTTTTTCAGTGGCCCTGGAAAATGCAAAAACTATTTTATGGAACGGCCCGATGGGGGTTTTTGAAGTCGATGCCTTTTCGCGCGGGACTTTTGCAATCGCCCATTCTGTTGCCGACGCATATGCATTGACGATCGTAGGAGGCGGGGACACGGACCTGGCTGTCAGCAGGGCAGGTGTTTCGGAAAGCATCTCATTTATTTCCACAGGCGGCGGAGCAGCGTTAGAGCTTCTTGAGGGAAAAGACCTTCCGGGTCTCAATGCGCTGACGGACAAATAGACGTATGAATCTCAAATCACAAGCACCAATTAACAAATAAACTCCAAATATCAATGACCAAAACACGGTAACCACTGGTTTTGGTCATTTTTGTATTTTTGTATTTGAAATTTATTTGGAATTTGATATTTGAGATTTGGAATTTCAGCATATTATTTCCCACTCATATCGGCTAAGACTTCTTATGAGTCTTCATATGCCGTTCGATCTCCCTCTTGGCTTCTTTTTCTTTAATCGATTCTCTTTTCTCGTATTGTCTTTTTCCCTTTGCAAGACCCAGCTCTACTTTGGCCCTGCCGTTTTTAAAATAAATTCTTAACGGGACCAGGGTAAGCCCCTGTTGACTTGTCTTGCCCAATAGTTTGTCTATCTCTTTTCTATGAAGAAGCAGCTTTCGCGTTCTTAAGGGATCGTGGTTTTGAAGATTCCCATGACTGTACGGACTTATATGACAATTCAAAAGAAGCACCTCGCCTTCTTTAATTATTGCGTAACTGTCTTTCAGATTGGCCCTTCCTTCTCTTAGAGATTTCACTTCTGTTCCGAGGAGCGAGATCCCGGCTTCAAACTTCTCCTGTATCTGATAATCATGAAAGGCTTTTCTGTTGGTGGTGACTATATTCTCCATCCTAAGAAGGATAACTTTACATTATTCTGCAAGTCAATATAAAGAAAGTTTAAATTGTTATATAATACCAAAGCTCTATCCTGCTTACTTATAAGAATGGCTCTCAACGGCCAGTTGGTTACTAAAAATATGAAAGTGCGTCATCTTATATTTCATACAGATAACGAGTACAGTGGGACAAAATTTAAAACCATCCCTGTTGACATATTTCGGATGAATCACTATACAGGACAATATATTTGTCATTAAAGAATTTATGATGGAAAAGATGATTAATCCGGAGACTGGTTTGTTTAATCACATTAAGCTAAGGCTTTTCGTTCCTCTGATTCTTTTCATTATTATATATATATCCCTTGAGATCATCATACGAACAGTAAATCCGTTTTCCATAAAAATCTATCTAGATGGCAAGAAATTTGAAGATAATATGAAAAAATATAACCCTGAGGGTTTTTTAGTATTAGATAACTCTACAGGATACAAGCATGGTCCGAACATTGATCATTTCTAT
>JACQXG010000006.1 GCA_016208905.1 Nitrospirota bacterium | reverse complement strand
TACTTCCCAATACAAAAATTGCTGAAAATTCTATTCAGTATCTCATCGGGAGTCGTAATGCCGATTATGTCACCGATTGCATCAAGGGCGTCTCTTAATTCTACTGACAGGAATTCAGGAGATGTTTTTTTATCAACTGCCATTATGAAAGAGTTCGTAGAAGCAAGCGCTTTTTCAAGGGCATGCACATGCCTGGCGCTGGTAACAACCTCCGTGCTGCCTTCGGCACTGCCGGACAAAACCATCTCAGTTATCCTGTTTTTTAATTCATCAAGGCCGGTTTCTTTTTTGGCGGAGACTCTGATTGTAAGGGCGGGTTTAAAACCCGCCCCTACGACCATCGCAGGACTTATCTTTTGAGGTAGATCACTTTTATTTATAACTATAATGGTATTCTTTGACTTCGCTTTCCTAATCAACTCTCTGTCAGTATTATGCAGTTCTTCGCTTCCGTCAAGCACAAGCAGCACCAAATCCGCATCCTCCATCGCCATCAGGCTCCTCTTTACCCCTTCCTTTTCAGCTATGTCTTTAACGTCTCTTATCCCGGCTGTATCCATGATCCTTACCGGAATTCCTTTTATGTTTAAATATTCCTCGATGACATCTCTTGTGGTTCCCGGCACTTCGGTCACAATGGCCCTGTCATGCTCAAGCAGTGCATTGAGTAAAGACGACTTGCCGACATTCGGCCTGCCAATGATTGCGGTTTTAAGCCCTTCCCTTAAAATCATTCCATAGCGTGAACTCTCTATGAGTTTTTGCAGGGCCTGATGAATATTCCGTGCCCTTTTTTTCATGTCTTCAAGGGAAAGGGCCTCGATGTCTTCATCCGGGAAATCTATATACGCCTCGACAAAGGCGGCAAGCCCTATCAATTCCTCACGTATGGACCCAACCTTTTTTGAAAGGCCTCCCCTGAGCTGGCTAATCGCGCTCTTCCGGCTCTGCTCTGTAAGGGCATTGATAACATCGATCACTGCCTCTGCCTGCGCAAGGTCGATCCTTCCGTTTAAAAAAGCCCTCTGCGTAAATTCCCCGGGTTCCGCAAGCCGCGCTCCTGCATTTATCACAAGGTCCAAAATCCTGCGCAGCGGCACAGGCCCGCCGTGAGAATTTATCTCAACAACATCTTCCCTGGTATATGTATTCGGGGCCTTCATCACGGAAACCAGGACCTCGTCGATGGTCTCCTTATTTGCGGGATCAATGATATGACCGTAAAGCATACGGTGAGAGGGTGTCTTTCTGATTTTTTTCTGCCTGGCGGAAAGGAAAATCTTCTCAGCTATCTTGACTGCGTCTTTGCCTGAAAGCCTGACTATTCCGATACCGCTGTGCCCTGGAGCTGTTGATATTGCGGCGATTGTGTCTTCGGTTTGCATGCATGTAGTTTACAGATAATGGGGGGCAGTTGTCAGGACATCTTTATTCCAGACCGATTGCCGGCAGGTCATGTCCCTTCAGCAGCAGCCTTTTTATTTGAGTAAAACTGCTGGGCAATGCCGAGGACGTTGTTGACCAGCCAGTACATGACCAGGCCTGAGGCGAACGAGAGAAACATGAATGTAAATATAATCGGCATCAGCATCATTATTTTGGCCTGGGTCGGTTCCATTGCAGATGGAGTCATCTTCTGCTGGATCACCATCGTAAGCCCCATGACAATCGGAAGCACATAATAAGGGTCTTTTATTGAGAGATCAGTTATCCACAGGACAAAGGGCGCTCCTCTTAATTCAATGGCCCTGAGAAGGACGTTATACAGCGCAATAAAGACAGGGATCTGCAGGAGCATCGGCAAGCAGCCGCCGATAGGGTTGACCTTGTATTTTTTGTAAAGCGCCATTGTTTCCTGCTGCATTTTTTGAGGGTCTTTTTTATATTTTTCTTTTAACTCGGCCATCATGGGCTGTATTGTCTGCAGCTTCTTCATGGACTTCTGGCTCTTATGCATTATAGGAATAAACGGTATTCTTGTAACTATAGTCAGAATGATTATGGCCCAGCCGTAATTGCCCAGATAGGTGTAGAAGAACTTCAATACCCAGAAAAGAGGCATTGCTACGATAGAAAACCAGCCAAAATCAATAATATGTTCGAGCCCGGCGTTTAAACGCTTGAGCCTGTCGTATTCCTTGGGTCCCGCATAAAAAATGAACTCATTTTTTTGAGGCTTAAGTTTTAACGCTATCTCCGCCGAATCTTTTTCCTTCCAGACATTTGCGCCCTCAACCGGGGTCACCGGGATAATAGCAGCGGCAAAATACTTGTCTTCCTGGGCAATCCAGTTTATTTTGCCAGGGAAGTATTTCGGGCTTTTCAACTTCTCGTCGAACTCCTCCCTGTCAGCGTCAATAAGGATGACAGGACCTTTATGCTCACTTTGCTCTTTGTCATAAACACCGAAATTGGTCCCAACCGGCAGCATATATGAAGGTGTGTTTGCGGTCTCTACTGAGATGTCGACCTTGTAGTCATTATTGTGGAATATAAGCCTCTTTTTGATGGACATCCCCTGATTGTCATATGAAAAAATTAATTCGCCCTGTGTGTCACCCCGTTCGGAAAGTGAGAGGGTTTTTGTGTTGACCGTATATATTAATTTTTGAGACAGGTTTTTGTCGGGCCCTTCAAATACAATTCCCAATGGCGGGACAATACCCGGCTCTCTTAAAAGAACGACCGGCATATTATTCTTGTCTTTATAAGTCTTCAGCTCCCAGTGTTTTATAACGGCCCCCTCTGTTGAAAAAACAGCCTTGAATAAATCCGTCTCAACTACGACATCGCTTACTTCGGCGCCTGCCGGGGCAATGTATTCAACGGGTATTTGAGCTTCGGGTGTTACAGTTTCCGGTTTTGCCGGGGCCTCAGGTTTTAAAGGTGATGCGTCCTGCACGGACGGGACAGGGACGGGCTTTTGCGGGTCCGGCTTCGGAGTAAAAAAGTATGACCAGCCGAGCAGCACAACAAGCGACAATATGACAGCTAACAGTGTACGCTTATCCATTATTTCACTCTCATTTTAAGACATGAATTATCCGGGTATGCAACCGGATCATACCCTCCCGGATGAAAAGGGTGGCATTTTAGAATCCGCCCGGAGAAAAGCCAGAGACCTTTAACTAAACCATATCTTTCTATTGCCTCGATACAGTAACTTGAGCATGACGGATGGAACCTGCAGGAATGAGGCAGGAATGGAGATATATATTTTTTATAGCCAATAATGACAGCAAGTGCTAATGACTTCACTTTTTCCTTTATGCTATTAACCCGAAAAATGCATTTCAAATAGTGCAGATGTTGGAAAATAAATTAATTGTCGATACTTTAAACGCAATATTCATTAATCGGAGCGTACACACTTTAATTCAAAGCCTCATGCATTATTTCTATTATAGTCATCGAGTTAATTAATTTATTTTTCAATGTCTGCATTATCTGGATTAATTGTTGTTCGTGAAAGGTGGAGATTCGCCCCGGTATTAAACAGACAATTTTTTCCTGCCCTTGGCGCGTCTGCTTTTGATAACTTTGGCGCCGCCCGGGCTGCTCATCCTTATTAAAAAACCGTGGGTCCTTTTGCGCTTTTTGTTGTGAGGACGATATGTTGTATATGTCATGATGCTCTCCTTGTTTAATTAATGACTATCAGGGAATAAATTTAATCCCGAATTTCAAGCTATTATTCTACTGATACCCCGGAAAAAAATCAAACCGGCCATTTACTTTAAAAGAAGTTGTCCTGGTAATAACCAAAAGGAGAGTAACACGATTCAATTACATCGAGGTTATTTCTACTCAAAATCACCTTTTGCTTTAAGCTGTGTTTCAATCAGCGACACAATTTCGGACAGATCTTCATCCGAAGTCGATATTTCAGGAACGATCAGATTGCCTTCAGTGTCCTTCTGCATGCTGGTAATGCCGGGATACGATTTCTCAAGCTGCTGAAGTTCACATGCCTGGCGCTTTACAGTCTTAAGAAGCCTTTTGTTTTCTTCCTCAAGGTCAAATTTTTCAATGGCCGAGCGGATGGCTAATTTCAATTCTATCTCGTTCCACGGCTTGGCAAAGAACCTGTATATCTCCCCGTTATTAACTGCATTCATTGCCGCCTGCAAACTTGCATGACCGGTAAGCATGATCCTGATAGTGTCAGGGAACAGCTTTTTAACGACCGATAAAAATTCACTTCCCGTCATGCCCGGCATTTTTTCATCCGAGATTACAAGCTTTATCCTGTTTCCCTTAAGAATACTGAGCCCCTCAACACCGCTGCCTGCAGTATGGATTTTATAAGGTTCATCGATAAGGGCCCTTTCAAGTGATGAAACTACATTGGTCTCATCATCAACCAATAATATTGCACTATTCATTTTACTCTCCTTTTAGTTGTTGGTTATTAGTCTAAAAACTAACAACCAACAACTGACAACTTTTTCTTTTCACCGCTCCACCGACACGAATATGCCTGTCCTTGACGGATCAAGCTGATAATAACGCCTGAGCGCCTGGATGCTTTTCATGTTCAGTATGGTCCCCCTGGAAAGGAGGATAAGCCCTGTTCCGCTTTTTACGTCCCGTGAAAGTATCATCCCTTCCTTGATATCGTTTACATTAAGCTCTACCTCAAGCATTCTGTGCTTGCTCTGAGGCAGTATTTTTGAATAGACGCCTTTGATCTCTTTTTCAATATATGGATACAATTGGGAATCAAACCGTGTGCCCAGCCAGTTTCTGACTTTGTCCAGCACTATTTCAAAAGCGCCGTCCCCGTCCAGTTCCCTGATAGTCTTATCTATAAAATCAGCGACTGCAATGATCCTTGCGCCTGCCGGGATTTTACCTCCTGAAAGCCCGTCCGGATAACCGTGTCCGTTGAACCATTCATGGTGATGCCTGATTAAAATTCCGGCAGGTCTCAGGTCTTCAACAGAATCAACCGCGGCTTGTCCCCTCACCGGATGCTGCATGTATTCCTTCTTTGCTTCCTTGTCCATATCATCAAAATCCCTGAGAAGCAGTGTATCGGGTATGCCTATTTTCCCGATATCATGCAGGAGCGCGGCAACTGCGATTGTCTCTGTGTCTTTGACGGACAAGTTCATGTTCCTGGCTATCTTTACTGAAAGCTCCGCAACGTTTTTTGAATGAGATCCGGTTTTCCTGTCCCGGAGTTCCAGGAGGCTTGAGAAGGCGCGGATGGAGTTCTTGAAATTTTTCTTCAGATTTTCGTTAAGGCCCTCCAGCTCCTTGTTCTTCTTCTGTATTTCAAGGGTCTGTTCCTGCACAAAGAATTCAAGTTGGGAATTCCATTTCTTGAGTTCCAGGTTCTGCTTTTTTACAATTTCATTAAGCCGCTTGTTTTCTTTTCTCAGTGAATAATGCTGTGCCGCTTCCCCTATGACCTGTACAAGTTCCTCGTCCTTCCAGGGCTTTGTTACATACCTGTAGGCCCCGCCCCTGTTTATTGCATCTGCCACGGCATTAATGTCGGCATACCCGGTCAGCAGTATCCTCAGCGCATCAGGGACTATCTCTTTTGCCTTTTCGAGGAAGTCAACGCCTGTTAATCCCGGCATTCTCTGGTCCGAGACGATGAGTCCTATGTTGGGATTTGCCTTAAGAATTTCGAGTGCCTCTTCCCCTGAATTTGCAACGAGAATTTCATAATCTTCATCCATGAACAGGCGTCTTAATGAGTAGAGCACATTCTTTTCATCATCGACAAAAAGGATCTCCATCGGGGCCTCGGATTTTATTTCATTTGCCGTATCCATCATATCTTGCCCCCATCGTCAAGAACGAGAATGATCCCTTCCTGCCCGGTTGAGTGCTGCATGTATACGCCTTTGGCCGAAATATGAGAGCCGTTATCTGCGATATGCGCAGTAAGTGTTTTTTCCCTGATAATAACTTCAATTAAATTATTTATATCTTCGGGGAGGGAATCTCTTCTATCCATGCCCAGGATATTGCCTTCATCCAGTCTGAAAATCTCCAGGCCCTTCTTGTTGCACTGCACTATTAATCCCTCGGGGTCAATGCCTACCACGCCGACAGGCAGAGCGTCGAGGATGTTTTGAGAGGCGGTCAGTATCCTGTTCTGCATCATCAGTTCGGATGTTCTTTCCTCTACAAGTCTCTCAAGACTGGAATTTATTTCCATAAGTTCAGTATTCGCCCTTTCCAGTTGCAATGCAAGCTCTATATTCCTCTGTTTTGTAAAGAAATGTTCAAGGGCATGGGATATTGTGATTTTCAGCTCATCATCATTCCATGGTTTGGGTATGAATTTATATATTTTCCCTTCATTAATGGCCTCGACTATCGCTGCTGTATCGGCATATCCCGACAGCACGATCCTCACTGTGTCCGGCCGGATATTATAGACTTCCTTGAGAAAGTCAACGCCGTTCATCCTGGGCATTCTGAAGTCTGATACTACCAGTTGAATCTGCGCTGTGTTTTTGAGGATATCAAGCCCCTCATCACCTGATTCTGCCGTGATAATTTCATAGTCAGTATCGAGAAAAAGCCTCTCTAACGCTTTGAGAACACTTTTTTCATCATCTACGCACAATATTTTTACTGCCTCGTTCATTCCTGCTTGTCCTCCGTGACTGGAATTCTTAAATTGAAAACTGTCCCCTTTCCGACTTCGCTTTCAACGCTGATCTCCCCTTGATGTTTTTTGATTATGTCATAAGTTATGCTCAGTCCGAGACCGGTCCCCTGGCCGACAGGCTTTGTTGTAAAGAAGGGATCGAATATCTTGCTGAGTTTGTCTTCCGGGATCCCGCTTCCCGTGTCTGATATGGATATATTTATCGATCCGTCCCCGTTCCATGTCTTTATTCTTATAACCCCTTGCTTCTCTATCGCCTGCGCTGCATTGACCAGGAGGTTCATAAATACCTGGTTGAGCTGCTGCGGATAGCATTTGAGCAGGGGAAGTTTTCCATACTCTTTCTCCACCGTGGTCTTGTATTTCAGCTCATTCCATACTATGTTTAATGTGCTTTCAATGCATTCATTGATATCAGCCGGCTTGTTCTCCGCCTGGTCGACCCTGGAGAAGGTCTTGAGGTTCTGGACGATCTTTTTTACACGGTCAGCGCCTTCCTGTGACTCCTCTATCAATTTTCCTATGTCTTCAAGGACGTAATCCAGCTTCAATTTTTTGCGGATATCTTTAAGCTTTGCCTTAACTTCCTCTGATTCAAAAGAGGCCAGGGCCTCGGTCTGGGCATCAATATAGTCGGTAAATTTGTGTATATATTTGTCGAGGGTGCCGAGGTTGCTTGTGATAAAGCCCATGGGGTTATTGATTTCATGGGCCACTCCGGCGGCAAGCTGTCCTATGGAGGCCATCTTTTCCCTTTGCAGTATCTGCGCCTGGGTGGCCTTCAGCTCCGAGTACGCATTCTCAAGTTCGCTGCTCCTGACTTCAAGCACATGCATCATATTGTTAAACTGTTCGCCTATCTGATATATAGGATCTGACGTAGCTTCTTTGTACACTTCGCATGCCGAGCAGTTTCCATATTTTTGCGCGAATGCGCCCTGAACTTGTCCTCCGCAGTAAGTTCCCGCAACCTGCCAGCATCTCGTGGCCTCTTTCCCATAACATGGGCAGTCTTTTTTGCCGCAGTTTTTTATTTTATAGCATGGTTTCAGGTGAGGATTGTCAAGCCGGATGCTTGTATCAGTGCGGGTGGTGACATTCTGAATGAGGTCGGATATCTCATTAAGGGCAGTTTGGAGCTTTTCCCTGTTTTTTTCTATTTTTTTGTTGGATTGTTCCAGTTCTTCGGTAATGTGCTTAACTTCCGTCGTTTCGTGCAGCGATATGACTACGCCTGAAAATTCCGTGCTGCTGTCCTTAAACGGATATGAACTAAGGGTGAACCATCTCTGTGTAGGTTTGTGATAAAGCTCTATGCTTCCCGCATAAAAAGTCACGGTTTCCAGCTCGCAGTCACTCATTACAGATTCCCAGTCTTGACCGATGAGTTCTCCTACAGATTTATTATTAGTTAACAGTGAAAGGGCCTTATTGTATCTTTTAATCCTGCCATCCATGTCGGTCAGTATTAAAATATCACCGACACAATCCATCGTATTTTCCCATTCCTTCTTGCCTGCTTCCACCTGCCTGAACAACAGGCTTAATTCATCGTGTTCTTTAATGAGCATTTCCTGCGCATTGACCAGAGACTCCTCCATTTTCTTATATTCGCTTATATCTCTTGAAACCAGCAGGATGCTCTTGATACTGCCGTCAATGTCCGCCACAGGAGTGAATTTCGAGTCCCACCACACTTCTCTTCCCTTTTTACTGACAGTTTGAAACTGAACGGAGACCTTCTCCCCTTTTGTAGCCTGCGCGAGGGCTTTCTCCACTGCCTCCCTGTTTTCTGAAATATTTGCCGTTAAGTCTGTCCCGATAATATCTTCCTGGCAGTCAATGTCATTAAGAACACAGCCTGCCGGGTTCATGCTCATATAGAGACCGTCAATTGAAATATTACACATGCAGTCCTGAGAGCTTTCGATAAACGAACGGAAGTATTCTTCTGATGACCTCAGTGAGTCTTCCATCCATTTGTGCTCCTCAATCCGGCGCTGTAATTCCTCTATTTCATCTATAAGCTGTTCCCTTGTCTTCTCTGAGTTGCCAGGGGCATTTATGTAAAGCCGGTTATCCAATTTATGCTTCCTCCGCAACGGGTATCTTTATTGTAAAAACCGTGCCGCTTCCAACTTTGCTTTCCACCCTGATATCCCCCTTGTGCTTCTTTACTATGTCATAGACTATGCTCAGCCCCAGCCCGGTGCCTTGGCCGACCGGTTTAGTGGTATAAAACGGCTCAAAAATCTTGCCTAACTTGTCCTCAGGGATTCCGCTGCCTGTGTCCGATATCAAGATGTTTATTGTTCCGTCCCCGTTCCATGTCTTTATCTTTATGACTCCCTGCTTCTCTATCGACTGGGCCGCATTGACAAGAAGGTTCATAAATATCTGGTTAAGCTGCTGCGGATAGCATTTGGCAAGAGGCAGAGCGCCATATTCTTTCTCCACCGTCGTTTTATATTTCAGCTCGTTCCAGACTATGTTTAATGTGCTTTCAATGCACTCATTGATGTCGGCGGCCTTATACTCCGCCTGGTCGACCCTTGAAAAGGTCTTGAGGTTCTGGACTATCTTTTTTATCCTTTCTCCTCCTTCAATGGACTCTTTGATCAACTGTCCTACATCTTCAATTACGTAATCGAGTTTCAGCTTTTTCCTGGTTTCTTTCAACCCCGCCGTTAATTCATCCGCTTTCATGGACTCCAGGGCCAGAGACTGGGCCTGGATGTACTCGGTCAGCTTGTTGACGTATTTGCCGAGGGTCCCGAGGTTGCTCAATATGAATCCCGTAGGATTGTTGATCTCGTGCGCCACCCCCGCTGCAAGCTGGCCGATGGAGGCCATTTTTTCGCGCTGGAGTATCTGTGCCTGGGTGTTCTTGAGCTCCGAATATGCGTTCTCAAGCTCCCGGCTTTTCACCTCAAGGACGTGCATCATATTGTTAAAGTGCTCGCCAATCTGATAAATGGGATCTTTCGTGGCTTCTTTGAATACCTCGCACCCCGCGCAGTTATTGTACTTTTGCGCAAAAGCCCCCTGAATCTGCCCGCCGCAGTACGTCCCTGCAACCTGCCAGCACCTCATGGGTCCTTTCCCGTAACATGCGCAGTCTTTTTTGGAGCAATTCTTTACTTCATAGCATTTCTTCAGATTGTCGCTGGAAAGCCTGATGCTCGTGTCCGTCTGCTTGGCGACGTTCTGCATAAGCGAGGATATCTGATCAAGGGCATTCTGCAGATTAATCCGGTCTTCGTCCGTCTTCCTGCTGTAATTTTCAAGCTCCTTGGTGATTTTTTTTATCTCAGTGGTTTCGTGGATTGTAATAACATTCCCGGAAAACCCGAGTTCTACGTCCTCGAAGGGATAAGCCTGAAGCTCGAACCATTTTTGGGACGGCCTGTGCAGGAGCTCGGTGCTGCCTTCGTAGAGAGTGGTGGCTTCAAGTTCATTTTCAAATATCAGGTCTTCCCATATATGGTCGAAGATTTCATGGTAAGGTTTATCCGTGAATTTCCTTATGGCGTTGTTTATCCTCTTTATTTTCCCTTCGTCGTCAGTGAGGATGATAATATCTCCCAGCGAATCCATGATTTTCTGCTGTTCTTTATTTGCGATCTCGACCGCCCTGAAGAGTTTGTTCAGCTCCGCATGATTTCTAACGAGTTCTTCCTGGTTCCGCACCACTTCCGCCTCTGTCCCCCTGCGTTTCGTTATATCTTCTCCGGAGCTCAGGGTACCAGTGATTTTGCCACTGCCGTCTTTTAGTACCGTGTTATGCCAGGCAATTAATTTTTCTTTATTATTATGGGTCAATACAGAATTTTCAAAGCATTCGACTTCGGCAACTTCCCCGGACATTAACCTCTTAAAAACAGTCCTTACTTCGTTTCTCATCCTTTCCGGGACAAAGGTGTCAAACCAGTTCCTGCCTGCGACATCACCCTCCATATACCCCAATATCTCACAGCCTTTTTTGTTTATCAAAGTGACTATGCCATCTGAGTCAAGCGCCACGAGCATGACCCCGGCAACATCAAGATAGTTTTGCGCCCGGTCCCTTTCCGCCCGCGCCTTTTCTTCCGCCATAATCAAATGATCCCTTGAAACAGTCGTGTCCTTTAAATGACCGGCCATCGCATTGAAGGTCAGTCCCAGTTGTCCGATTTCATCATCTGTCCTGACAGCAACCTTCGTATCAAAATTCCCGCTGCCTATTTGTCTTGACGTTTCAACGAGTTCAGCAAGGGGTTTTGTCACCCTCCGGGCTAAAATAATCGCTGTCAGGCCCCCAACAATTAATACTCCCGCCACTATTTTTATGATCAGGCTGATAATATCGGCAACGCTTCCCCTGATAAAGGCCTCGGATATTCCTACATGCACGGCCCCCAGGTCGCCTTTCATTATCGGGACGGCTATGTCATACATGGTCATGCCTTCCGACACAAAAGACCGCATGCTGAATTCCTGCGAGGCTTCGGGAATATTCATATCAATCAGCGCCGCCGGAAAGCCATCTCTGAACGTATGCACCGGGACCTTTCCATTATTGTCCCGAATGAATATGTATTCCACGTCGCTGTCCGATGTTTGCTCATTGATCGTCATCTGGAGGTTGAGAATATGCTCCGTAAGCAGGGGATCAGAGCTGGCGTCGGCCAGATGCTTTGCTATGTATATCCCTTTTTCCTGGATCTCCAAAATGAGTTTTTGTGTCAATGTCGACCTTATAAAAACAATCAACGACAGGCCTAATAAAAGTATTATCCCCAGGGTCCCCGCTAAAAATTTGTGGCCTAATTTCAGTCTGAATAACTTCACTGCTTGACCGTCCTTATGTCGGCAATCCATTGCTTCATTTCCCTTATCGAATCATATGCTCCGTCGTCTATGGGCACAAATTTATCCACCATCATGCCTTTTAAAATCCCTCTGCCTTTTCCATCGTTATGAGCGTTCAGGTAAATCTGCCTTAAACTTTCCTTTAATCGCGCCTCCATGTCAGGATGGACCGCAACGGGCGGGATGCCATATGGCGGAGACTTTTTTATTATCTTTGTCCTGGATGTAAACTCGGGATTTGTCCGGTTTGCATATTCCCAGATAAGGCTGTCTACCGCTGCGCCGTCTGCAACACCTGTAGCGACCGCCTTGATAGATTTGTCATGAGCATGCGTGTAATCGAAGCTCTTGAAAAAAGTTTCCGGCGTCTCATTCATTTTAGCCAGCATATAGGTAGGCACGAGCTTTCCCGTATTGGACAAGGGGTCGGTAAAGGCGAAAGTCTTTCCACGCAATCCCTCAAGGCTGTCGACAGGGCTGTCTTTTGATACGATGATATACGAATAATATACCGTCCCACCGTAAGCCACAGGGGCCGCTAAAAGCTCCATTCCGAAATCCGCATGCCCGTCAACATATGGCCCGCCGCATACAAAAGCAACGTCCACGTCTCTTTTTTTGACCAGGGCGTTTATTTCCGCATAATCTTCCCTGTCTACGAATTCTACTTTTCTGCCAAGTTTCTCTCCGATATAATCAAGAAGTTGCTTGTAATAAGAAAAGCCTTCTTTGGGCGTAATCATGCCACCGACGGCGATTCGGAGGGGGGGGCCGCTTGACTGCGACTGTGCTGCTTTTACGTCTATCTTTTGGGAAAGGTCTATCCTCTTGACGTCTTCATCCCTGCTGCAGCCTGATATGCCGCAAAAAAGGAGAAGGACGACGCTAAGAAAAATTATTTTCTTCAATGCAGATAACCACCTTAAACGCTTATCCTGGAAATTTCCTTTAAATAGTCAGCGACTTATTCCAATACGCTGTTTCCGTACGTTTAATATCGGATAATTAAGAACGAATCTTAAGAAGAATGCGTTAAACCGGGCTGTACATATGGCTCAGCATGATCATATGAAGGCAGTTTACAATCCTGGACCATCATCCCCAATTCGTCATTCCCATTTCCGTTTGACTTGCAGGCAGTGTAACAATGAACTTAGCGCCCTGACCCGGCATGCCCTTTGCCGTTATGCTGCCCCCGTGACTCTCGGCTATCTTTCTGCATATTGAGAGCCCTATGCCGGCCCCTCCATATTCGCTGCTGCTGTGCAGGCGCTGGAAGAAATCGAAGATACGTTCTGAATACTCTTCCTGAAAACCAATTCCGTTGTCCTCTACTGTAATTTGATAAAATTTATTGTTCGGGGCGCCATTGTCCGGTTTTCCCGCCTTGTTTTGAATCAACGTGCAATTGATTTTTACAAAAGGTGGTTCGTCTTTTTTGCGGAATTTCAGCGCATTACCGATAAGGCCCTGAAATAAATGCTGCATTTGTAAGGGATCAGCATCAATCGTCGGTAATTCACTTACTTCCACTCTTCCGTTGACTTCTTTGACCTTCAGGTCGGCTAAGACTTTATGCACAATCGCAGTGATATCAACCGGAATAATTGACCCGGCATTTGTTGTGACCTGTGAGTATGTAACCAGGTCGTTTATCAATTCCTGCATACGCTGTACGGCTTTTTGCATCCTCTCAATGTAATCCCGGCCCTGATCTTCAAGTAATTCAGCATATCTGTCCTTAAGCAGGCCTCCAAACAGTATTAATTTGCGCAACGGCTCCTGCAGGTCATGTGAGGATATTTTAAGAAAATTCTCTAACTCTTTATTGCTTTGATCAAGCCGGATAGCGGTTGAAATCAATCCACTCCGGGAAATATTTAAATTGCCGGACATCTTGTTGAAGGATACTGCAAGCTCCCCTATCTCATCTTTCGATGTGATGGTCACTGTTTTTTCCAGAGCGCCTGCACCAATTTCCTCAGTAGCATCTTTAAGTTTTTTTATCGGGTAATAAATGGAATTCGTCAGCAGGATAATGCTTATCAGGGATATTATAATGGTAAATACACACACTGCTATCAGTGTGTACACTGCGTTTTTCATTGCATGCATTACGTCTTTTTTTTGATCTTCAAGGTCCTTTTCAATGTGCGAAAGAACATCCTGCACCAGGTCCAGAAATGAAATTTCATCTATTTGCAGCGTCTCTTTTATCTTCAGGATATCTTGTCCGGATACCCCTTTTTTCTTATGTTCTATTAATTCCCCGCTGGTCTTCAGGATTTCCTGTCCTGCTATTCTGAGCACATCTACAAGATACTGGTCTTCCTTGTGAAATTTCTTTACTATATCTTCATATTTTTCAAATGATTTTTGATATAATTTTTCAGAGGACACAATCAATTCTTCTTCAAAGGCCAGTGCGTCTCCGCCATCAATAACTTTTCCCGCTTTTCTTTCTGCAAGTTTAAATCCGTACTCATTTGTCGACGTAATTATCCTCAGGGCGGCAAATCTCAAATCATCAACGGCCTTAATCAGCGGCAGGGTATCATTGGTAACTCCATTGAATTCATTATTTATGGCATTGATGGCCCTGACCCCCCAAACAGCAATTACAACTATAAGGACAGCCACTGAAATATAATTAATTAAAAATTTGTTACGTATTCTCATTTAACATATCCTTATCACTAAGACCCACTTCCCCTGCACTCATCTTTGACCCGGTCCAGCGCATTAGAAGACCATTCTTTGTCCATAGCAATCTCCGATTTATTCATAAGGCAGTTTGACAATCCGGAACCAGTACTGTGCGAGCGATTTCATTACATTCACAAGGTCTTCAAAGGTCAACGGCTTTGAAATGAATGAATTAACGCCGAGATCATAGGCACGAAAAATATCTTCCTCTGCCTTCGATGTCGTAAGCACTACAACCGGGACACGTTTCAGTTCCTGATCGGCCTTGATCTCCTTAAGCGCCTCACGCCCGTCTTTCCTCGGCATGTTCAAATCCAGCAGTATCAGTCCCGGCCTCGGTGAACTGTGCGGGTCTTCATATTTGCCGCGATGGTACAGATAATCCATCAGCTCCTCCCCGTCTTCAACAAAATACAGGTCATTTGACAGCTTTGCCTCGTTCAGGGCTTCCTGCGTCATGAGTCTGTCATCTGCATCGTCATCCGCCATCAGGATGGTTATTGATTGCCAGTGGTTATTCATTGTTTGCTGTACCCTCCTGCTGTTTTACAGGTAATGTGACAATAAATTTCGCTCCTTCACCAGGTGAGCTTTGTGTTGTTATGCTTCCGTTGTGCCGAACAACTATCTTTTTACAAATGGAAAGGCCGATGCCCGTTCCCGCATATTCACTTCTTCCATGCAGACGCTGAAAGACCCCGAAAATACGGTCCGCATATTTTTCTTCAAATCCTATTCCATTGTCCTCAACAGTGATTTTATACGAACCATTGTCTGATAAATGCCTGCCTGGAACTTTTCCATTGCTGTTAACAAATTTACCGGAGACCTTAATAACTGGGGTCCCGTCTTTTTTAATGAATTTTAGTGAATTGCCGATCAGGTTCTGCAATAATTGACGTATCTGAAGGGGGTCGGCGTCTATTACCTCCAGCTTGTCTACTTCTATGCGCGCGCCTGTCTGTTCAATACGTATTTCCAGGTCGGTGACAACTTCCCTGGTGACTGCGGCAAGGTCAACCGGGACAAAGGGTTGTGCCTTGGTCATCACCCTCGAAAATGAAAGCAGGTCGTTGATAAGTGTCTGCATGCGTCCGGCCGCGCCCTGCATCCTCTCAAGGTAGTCCTTGCCATTTTCTCCGAGAGAATCAGCGTATTTGGTCTTCAGCCGGTCTCCGAATGTCATGACTTTGCGCAGCGGTTCCTGAAGATCATGAGATGCGACATATGCGAACTGCTCCAGTTCCTCGTTACTCTTCTTCAGTTTCCGGGAATATTCCTTTAATCGTTCCTTGGCATTATTGCGTTCTATTCCTATCGCGATCTCGTCCGCTACACAGGACAGGGCGTTTAATGTGATTTCCCTGAGAGGATGATAATGGAATAGCGCAACAACTCCTATAAGTTTGTCCGCAACAACCAGGGGATGTCCGGCAAACGCTGTCAGGCCATACTGCCTTGCCCATTCCGGCTCTCCTAGCTCCGGGTCTTCAAAGACATTATTGGTCAGATGCGGCCCGCGTTCCAGTGCGATGAGCCCTATCCTTGATTTGCCGACGGGAATTCGCCTGTGGGAACCGTCAAAATGTGTATATATGCCTGAACTTGCCTGAAGCTCCAGTACATTACTGTTTTCATTGAGCGTCCAGATGCGTGCAAAGGCTGCTTTAAGGTTTATTACTATGGAATCTGTGCAGGACTGTAAAACCGTTTGCAGGTCGTCGGACTGGGTCAGGGCAGCGCCCACATCTGCAAGCACAGCCGCATGATGCATTCGTTCGGTGAGCTCCTCCTCTGCCTGTTTACGTTCGGTAATGTCCCTGAATATCCCCTGAGTCGCAACGAACTTGCCATTTTTGAACTGCACGTTAATATTACCCTCTACCTGTATGATCTTGCCGTATCTGGTCAAAAATTCTGTTTCAACCTGGCCGACAGGTTCGCCTGCGCAAATTTTCCTGAAGATTTCGGCGTAATGAGGTTTATGGTCTTCAGATATGACATCCATAAATGTCATTTTATTAACTTCATCCAAAGTATATCCCAGCACATCCAGCCATTTTCTGTTTACGTATAAAAAGCTGCCGTTCATATCCACGCTTTGTATCAAATCGTTAGCCGTTTCCAGCAGATTCCTGTATTTTTCTTCTGACTCTCTTATTCTTTCTTCAGACTTTTTGCGTTCGATTGCTTCGGCCAGTATATTGGAAACCGCCTGCAGGAATTTGATATCATTTTCAGAAAAATTCCGTCTTGTGCCTGCGTGTGCGCCAAGTAAGCCATATGGACTCCCGTGGTCGCCGATGGTAACGCTGATCCCGCTGATTACTCCATGGTCTGAAAGTATGGACAGACAGCTGAAGCGGGTTTCTTCCCTTATGTCCTGGACAACTACCGGCTCTCTGGAGAGCAGTGTATATCCCGCCTGTGAATCCTTTCCAGCCTGAATGATTGAGTTTCCAACCAATCCTTTGTTCCAGCCGACCCCCGCCTTCAGAAGAAAAGAATTATCGTCAGCAAGAAATTCCAGGATCCTGCAAAATTTAACACCAAGGGTATTAGCAACCAGGGTAACTGCCGCATCCATCAGATCGTCAAGATTATCGTTTGCCAGGGCACGATGACCGAGTTCAACAATCACTTCCTGCTGATGTGCGCGCACAATAAGTTCATCCTCGGCATGCCTGAGGCTCGTGATGTCCTGTGCCATATCATCCTTGCAGATCATCTTTGCAAGCCCCTTCAGTTTCAGCAGCGGGTTTGTGACAAAGCCCAGTATTATTTTGTACGTTATTTTCATGCTAGCGGGACCTCATTTCCACTGCTTAATGTTATGAATATGCCGTCTCTTGTTAGTGTAGATCAAAGTATTCCTTCAAGCGCCCGGAGATACGACCCGTTATAGGTAACGCATGTTCATTCACATGCATTTCCCTCAATGGCATCAAATACCCTGCCAGTTCCTTCCTCCTGGCGGATGACGCGCTGTACCGCAGTGATATCATCAAAACGATCCGTAATTTTGCGGTAAAGCCGCACGCCGATACCGTCCCCGAGCGCTTCTTTTTCCAGACACTCCGTAGCCTCTGCGGAGGTAAGGGGGCTGCTTAAAAGGAACCCCTGGATTTCTCTGCATTTGCTTGCCACAAGGAATGACAGCTGTCTTTCAGTTTCAACGCCCTCAGCGATGACCTCCATACCGAGGCTGTGCGCCATGACGATAATAGCATTAATTATTGTTCTGTCCTGAGGATCTGAATGAATGTCTTTAATGAATGTCTGATCTATCTTTATGATATCCAGAGGTATGCGCTTCAGATAACTGAATGATGAATAACCTGTGCCGAAATCGTCCATGGAGAGCCGCAGCCCCATTTTTTTTAAATCATTCAGCGTTGCTATGGTGGTATTTACGTTTTCCATGACAATGCTTTCCGTGATCTCGAGTTCCAGATACCGGGGATCAAGTCCTGTATCATTCAATATGTCTGAAACCATTGTGATCAGATTTTTCTGCTTAAACTGACGGCCTGACATATTGATGGAAACGCGGATCGGTGTCAGGCCGGCTTTTTGCCAGGACATGTTTTGTGCGCAGGCCGTTCTTAAGACCCATTCGCCTATAGGATTGATCAGGCCCATTTCTTCTGCCAGGGGGATAAATTCCGTCGGGGATATCATTCCTTCTTCAGGGTCTTCCCAGCGTATTAAGGCCTCCATACCGACAATTTTTCCCGTACTAATCTCCATCTTAGGCTGATATAAAAGAGTAAAATTGCAGTTCTCTACCGCCTTCCTGAGGCTGTTTTCTACTGTAAGGCGTCTCAATGAGGTTTCGTTCAGGGACTTTTTATAAAACTGGTAATTGTTTTTATCAAGTTCCTTGGCATGATACATTGCTGCATCAGCGTTCTTGATAAGAGTTTCAACGTCTTCTCCGTCAAGGGGATGCACGGCGATCCCTATACTGGCAGTAATAAACATCTTGTCCCCTTCCAGTTCAAATGGAGAGGACAATGCATCGAGAATACGTTGAGCTGCATTGGCAGCATCATGGATGTGGCCGGCGGACAATACTATTGTAAACTCATCACCGCCCAATCGCGCAATAGTATGATTTGTTTCATTAAAAACATTGCGTGCAATACAATCGCTTTTACGTACACATTTTTTGAGACGATCAGCAACTTCTTTCAGCAAATCATCTCCCACTGTATGACCGAACGTGTCATTGATGCGCTTAAAGTTGTCGAGGTCAAGAAACAGGAGAGCAGTAATTTTATCGCAGCCTTTGTTGATGGTTATAGTCTGTTTGAGACTCTCTTTAAATGAAATGCGGTTATGTAAATTGGTCAAACTGTCGTAATAGGCCATATGAGAAATTTGATCGTTGGCTTTTTTACGCTCGACTGCATAACGTATGGAGCGCTCCAGAAGCTGCGCGTCTATGTGCCCCTTTACAAGGTAATCCGATGCCCCGGCGCTCATGGCCTCCATGTCGATTTCCTTGTCTCCCTGGCCGGTCATCAGGATTACAGGGACTTTGCTGCCGGAATCGAGTGCGGTACGTAAAAGTTCAAGCCCTGTTCTTTCCCCCAGCCGGTAATCGAACAAATATATATCATGACATTTACGTTTGATCGCCTCGAGGGCGGTTTCATAGGTTGATGCCCACTCTATGTCGTAACTAACTCCTTCGACTTCGTAAAGCAGGTCACGAGTCAGGATGAAGTCGTCTTCATCGTCCTCAACAAGCAGTATGTTAAGGTGTTTATTTATCATTATTGCAGTATGGCAGTTTCACGATCTGGAACCAGTAGTTCGCCAGCGTCTTCATAACATCCACGAGACTTTCAAAAGAGACAGGTTTTGTGATAAAAGAATTGGCCCCCAGACGATAGGTTTTAAAGATATCGTCTTCTGCCTTCGATGTTGTCAGCACGACGATCGGAATATGTCTGAGATTCTGGTCTGCCTTGATCTCTTTAAGAGCCTCTCTGCCGTCCTTCTTAGGCATATTCAGATCAAGAAGTATAAGGCCTGGATTAGGTGAATCAGCCGGATTAGCATACTTCCCGCGATGATAAAGATAATCAAGGAGTTCCTCTCCATTCTCAACGAAATATATGTTATTGGACAAATGTGCTTCTTCAAGGGCCTCACGCGCCATGAGCCGGTCATCTTCATCGTCATCGGCCATAAGGATTGGTACCTCATGTCTTTCAATAGCCATCTTGGGTGTCCTCTCTATATTCTTTGGAGTAATACTCTAAATAAAACTATGTATACCCCTGCCTTAGGGATTATGCTTATTAAATATATTCAGATTCGGCACTTGCAGTAAGAAACTTGAGATGACCCTAAGATTAGGCGTGCCATTGATATTAAAAGAGACAAAAAAACCAAGGTTAGGTCTAACGGGGCACAGGTAAGACCAAACCTTTCCTTAGTAGATTTGAGACATCTTTTGACGGCAAAGGGCGGCTAAAGAGATAACCCTGCACTTCATCACATCCGTGTTCCAGGAGAAAATTAAGTTGCTGCTCTGTCTCAACCCCTTCTGCAATTACCTTCAATTCCAGACTGTGCACCATAGCAATGATGGCTTTGACTATGGCTGCGTCTTCCTTGCTGCCGGTAACATCTTTTATAAAGGACCTATCGATCTTTACTACGTCTAAAGGGAAGCGTTTCAAATAACTCAGGGAAGAATATCCTGTCCCAAAGTCATCCATGGCAAGACTCAGTCCCATTGTATTTAATGTATTCAACATTGAGATTGTCTTCTCCTTGTTTTGCATAATAATGCTTTCGGTTATTTCCAATACGAGGTATCGGGGGTCCATGCAAGTATCTTTCAGTACCTTTGATATGGTTTTTATGATATCGTTGTTCTTAAACTGCTGGCTGGACAGATTGACTGATAATTTAATTGGTAAATAACCTTCATCCTGCCATGCCTTGTTTTGTGTACATGCAGCGTTTAACACCCATTCACCGATTGGCACTATAAGGCCTGTCTCTTCTGCCAGCGGGATAAACTCCATCGGAGGGACCATTCCCATTTCAGGGTGCTGCCAGCGTATTAAGGCCTCCATACCTACTATCTTTCCTGTGACGATTTCAAACTGGGGCTGATAGTAAAGCATAAATTCTCTGTTAATATAGGCCTTGCGCAGTTTGTTCTCAAGGTCAAGTCTCCGCATGACCGCGGCGTTCATGGACTGATTAAAAAATTTGTAATTGTTTTTGCCGTCTTTTTTGGCTTTATACATTGCCGTATCCGCATGTTTAAGCAGGCTGTCAACGTTTTCCTCCTCAATACAGCATGTTGAAATACCGATACTGGCAGTAATAATGACCTCATGGCTGTCTAATGTAATCGGCTGGGATATTACTTCCAGTATGCGCTGCGATACTTTTGCCGCATCCTCTATGTGCCCGATATTGATTAGTAATACGGTGAACTCATCGCCGCCGAGGCGGGCCAAAATACTTTCTGATAAGTTCTCGTTCTTGCGGGCAATGGTGTCACTCTCGCGCAAACACGTCTTTAATCGCATCGCAACTTCCTTTAACATCAGGTCTCCCATCCGGTGCCCGAGGGTATCGTTTATTTTTTTAAAGTTATCCAGGTCTAAAAACAACACAGCTATAAGGCCATTGTAACGTTGAGTCTCTTTTAAAGAATTTTCCACCCTGTCTTTAAACAGGACACGATTTGGCAGCCCCGTCAGGTCATCATAATAGGCAAGGTATTTGATCTGTTTTTCAGCCTGCTTGTGCCTTATAATGCCGGCCAGAACGTCTGCAACCGCCCAGAGAAATCTCTCCTCCCTTTGATCACGCTTGTGCCCCTCTTTCACGTACAGGTTTATAATTCCCAGCACTTTCCCTTCATGCATTATGGGAACACAATAATGACCATGGGGTGCAATGCCGTCATACCGCGTGTCATGCCGCTCATCGATACGATCGGCAAACTCGATCTCGCCTGACGCCGCCGCCCTGCCGCACATACATCTGCCGAACGGGACCCGGGCGCACGACTTCAGTAATGGAGCGGCCAGCTCATGCTGGGCCTTCATAACAAGCACCCCGGCATCGTCTTCAACAAGAAAGATGGCCCCCTTTGACACCAGTGAAACCCATGATATGGAAAGTATATGCTCCAGGATAATTTTCAGTTGTTCTTCCAGTGAGATTTCCTGCAATGAGATATTAAGTAATTTACTTAAAACAGACTGGACCTGGTAATTGCTCTTTATTTCATCTTCTGCCTTTTTACGCTCGCTGATCTCCTGATCAAGTGATGAAATAGTTTTATGCATGTCGGTGCTCATCTTATTAAAGGCCCCGGCGAGATCTCCGATCTCATCCCTGGTTTTTATGTCTATTTGGGTTTCCAGCTCGCCCCTGCTGATTTTTTCCGCAAAGTTCTTTAGCCGCACAAGGGGGTTTGTTATGGTTCGCGATAAAGGTATGGCGATAACAACTGCAATCAGTGTAATTATGAGCGTTATAATTAATGAGAAATGCGAGGCGGTTTTTGTCGGAGTGACAATATTTTCTACATAATCCGACCTTATCCCTACATGGATGGCGCCGACCTGTTTTATCCCCTCCATTACAGGAACGGCAATATTATAAACGGACAATTCCCTGTCTTCTATTTTCTCCAGCCTGTATTCTTCTTTCTTTGCAAAGGCGTTTTCTATTTTCAAAAATTTCCCGGGTATATTATTCAAATATGTATGGGCCAATAAATGTCCCTTTTTGTCGACTACCATGATATATTCTATTTTTTCTTCCCTCAGGCCTTTTTCTTCAAACAGCACATCCGTAATTTTGTTAATTCTCTGATCTATGACAGCACGGAAAAGCCGTTTGGAGAGGCTCTTTGCAAATAAGACCTCCGAGGTTTTCAGTCTTTCTTCCTGGAGATTTCTGAGTACGTAAGACGTTGAGTAAATATTGGCAGCGGCTACAAGGACTATAATCAGGATAAAACTTAGAATGGTCTTAAACGTTAAATTCATTTTATATCTTTCTTCTCATTATGGCCGGAAAACCTGAATATCCCCTGTTTTGTTACTTTTGAGTAATAAATGCCTTCCAGTCCCTGGTGGTCCAGGGCGCCATAAGTTATCCCTTTGTCAATGCCGATGTCGTAATTTTGCAATGATTCCAAAGCAGCGATGAATTTTCCCCTGGTTAAATCACGCCCGGCATCTCTTAAAGCCTTGACAAGGACCTTTGCATTTATGAAGCCTTCCAGCGCCACGAAATTAGGCTTGTCATTCGGATAATACTTCTTTATTAATTTCTGATATTCTCTGACTCCTGCCAGATGATCAGAGAAAGGGCACGGCACAACCTGAGTCACGATGATCTTGTCATGCTGGGCAGGGTTGATTTTCTGTGTTTCTACGATTTCTTTGCCGAAGGCCTCTGAGCCGACGAATGATACCGTATGGAAATACGGCGTGAATCCTGCATCGTGTGATTTTTTTATAAACTTGGCCAGGGGGCTGTAGGTCCCGACCATTACCACTGCTTCAGCGCCGCTTTTCTTTATGGTTTGAACAGCCTCCTCCACATCCATTGTCCCTCTGATATACGTTGCAGTTGCGATAGTTTCCATATTTCTTCTTTCGAGGGCAAGTTGCACTCCCGTAAGAACGGCCAGGCCAAAATCATCTTCCTGGTACATAACGGCAATTTTTTTAAGTCCGAGCATGTCGACAAAATACGCAACAGATCCTTCTGCTTCCGAATAATAGGAGTCCCTTACATGAAACATATAAGGCCTGTATGGAGTTCTCAATGCTTCGGCTCCGGTAAAGAAACCGAGTGCGGGAATTCCAGCCTCTTGAACGATATCAATTATTTTTACGGATGTGGGTGTTCCAACATAATCAAATAAGGCAAAGACCTTATCATATTTAATTAACCTTTGAGTATTTGTGACTGTCTTTGGGGGGTCGTATTGGTCGTCATACGTGATGACTCTTATTTTTCTGCCGTGAATGCCGCCCTGTTCATTTATTTCATTAACATATGCCAATGACCCGTGGATAGTCTGGGTGCCCAGAAAGCTCGCATGTCCGCCTAATGCGGATGAGGAGCCGATTATAATTTCAGTATCAGTAATGCCGGGGGTTTTTCCTACGTTTTTATTTTCAGGTACACATCCACAAATATATAATGCCGTCTGTCCAATAATTAAAGCTGTTAATATCCTTTTTCCCATTTCAATACTTTAGTTACAAATCATGGCCTTGAGTTCCATCCAGTCAGCTGTACTTACTTTCTTCGGGCTTCGAATGAATTAAAGCTTATTGAATATCCAATCACCTGTTGTTTCTTGTCTCTTAACCTAATTTAAATTTAAAACTTCAGCTCATGCCCCCTTCTGGTTTAATGTCATGATGTGTGAAATATCTTTTATATAAGTACACTTGTCGGACAAAAGAGGTAAAACCTTTAGGGGGTAAGGAACTGCTCTGGCAGGATCAGCTATTTTGGCAAATAACAGAGATATCTTTTGATGAAAGGCTTTTCTTAAGCCGCGAAATTATATTGTCGGTGAATCCTTCTTCAAGCCATTTCCCCAGTTTATTTTTTTTGTACAGCCAGGTTGTTTTATTTATGTAGTTCATTCGGTCAACAAGAATGCTGTTTGCATATGGTCTTATCTGCTCCGCCAACAATTCAGGATTCATAGGGAGAAGGGGACCTATAAATACATACGTGTTTATTCCTGCCTTGTGAAGCTTTTTCAATGCATCAATACGGGCCGCGACCGGAGGAGCAGAGGGCTCAAAGATTTTTCTTGTCCGGTCATCATCTGTAGTTATGGTCAAACCTACTTCAACCTCGTCCATTTTTGAAATAATGTCCATGTCCCGTACTACAAGAGGGGACTTCGTAAGAATGCTCACGGGAAATTTATACAGCGAAAGGACCTCCAGACATTTGCGTGTGAGCTCATATCTTGCCTCAACCGCCTGATATGCGTCAGTCACTGAACTTACCATGACAGTGCCTCTTTCGGCCCGCTTGAGCTGTCGCCGCAAAACATCCGGAGCATTTATCTTCACATCAACAAAGCTGCCCCATGGCTCAATGTGGCCAGTGAACCTCTTCATGAAAGTGGCATAACAGTAATGGCATGCATGGGAGCATCCCACATATGGATTGACGCAGTATTTCATACCCGGAATGCCGGATTTAGTAAGGACCGACCTGACCTGTATTTCATTGATTGCAGGGTTCATATAATTATTTTAACGGTTTGCCCTTGTCAGGGCAATGCGTGCAGGGGCAATTCATGAATTGCCCCAACGGGAATCAACACATTTATTGACCATTCTTGACTTCCCCTTCTTGGAGCATATAGAATTTTTAAAAAGGAAGGCATCTTTTGATGGAATATCGTGCTTATCTTGACATAGAGACTACGGGTCTAAGTCCCGTTGAGAGTGAATTAACTGTAATCGGGATTTATAGAGAAAACGGAAATGACAGCCGGGTCATGCAGCTGGTCGGTGACGATATATCGTCCGGCAGCCTGATAACGGCTATCGGGAATGTAACAACGCTCTATACGTATAACGGATCGCGGTTTGATCTGCCCTTTATTAAGGCAAAGCTCAACGTCGACCTCACAGAATGCTGCCTCCATGAAGACCTGATGTACGCCTGCTGGAAGAGAAATCTGAAAGGCGGATTAAAGAGCGTTGAAAGACAGCTCGGGATCGCAAGGGAATTGACCGGCATCGACGGATGGGCCGCGGTGCAGTTATGGTGGGATTACGTCAACTACGGCGACCGGGACGCCCTTGCAACGCTGTTGAAATATAATGAAGAGGATGTTTTGAATTTAAGAACGCTCAGGGAGATGCTGGAGGCCTGAGGCTGTAATCTCTCCGTCCATCACTTTTTCAACAGCAACGACTTTCGCTTTCTTTTTCGGAGACCAGCCATGCTTATGCGGTTTGCACAATGCACAGCCTTTTGATTTTTTGTCTTTGTAACCCTTACCCATTATCTTTTGCTGATAATATCAAAATCCCCATTCCCACCCTCGCTAAGCTATTGTATTCGGATGCCGGTAGTTACCTTAACATATTTAATGGTTTTTCACCTGCTTCTGTAAGCCTAAGCCGTTACAGTAAGGAGGATTTGAACCTCAATCCCAATTAGCTGTCGGGTCCATTATGTAGTTTTAAAAACTACACTGGCTTGCATCCCTCAATACAAAAGAAAAGCTACCTTCTGAATCATTTGTCAAAAATCTGTGCTGTTATAATACTTCGGTATTCCAGTTTGCAGCCTGAATTTTGTTGTCCGTCTCGCGTGCGATTTTTGCGTAATTGTCAGCCTCCCTGTGAATCCTTTTAATGTCTATCGTCGGAACAAACCGGATTTCATTCCTTGAAAACATAGAGTGCTTGGGAGTCGCTTCCTTTGCAATGTCATGCAGTGTGCCCGCAATTGCAATATGCTGATCTCTTTCTGCAATCAATTGCATAAGGGTCTTCCCGTCGATCTTCATATCCATATTAGCCCTGTTGATTTTGACAATCAAATCTCCGTGCCTTGCATATAGTTCAACAAGTTTATTTTTGAGTTCATCAGGAGCCTCGACAGGCTTTTCATCACCCTCCTGCATCTTTACTGCAAGACTAAGTCTGTCTTTAATTTTTTTGATTTCCTCTTTAACGGCTTTTCTTTCATTCAACAATTCCGCAAGCTTCATGGCTTCATCCACCTCCCCATTAAGTTAATAATTCAGGCTTAATTATACGGGCGTGTATAATTAAAGTCAAGTATTATACATGCAGGTTATTGATTAAGTACGATCCCAAGTGCAAAGCTATTGGCAATGCGAAATATAGGCAGCCGGTTAAAACATTTTAGAGATCAGCTCGGCCTGTCACAACTTGAGCTAAGTCAGAAGAGCGGCATCTCACAGGCAAGTATTGCACGGATAGAGGCAAATCAGCAGAAGAATCTCAAAACGGCGACCATTGAAAAGCTGGCCTCAGCCCTTGAGGTCCCCATTCTGCATCTGTTAGAAGAAGCCCCTATGGTGAGAGAGGAAAAGGCGCCTTATCAAACATCGAGAATGCTTCCGGTCATCAAGGCAGATGAATTCATCAAGGCAAAGGGGAACATGAATAAAGTCAGAACTTCCTCTTTTGAGCCCTCGCTTTCCACTGATCCTCAGGCGTTCTTCCTGTTGTCAACAGATATATTTAGCGGCATAGCTTCAATCACTCTGGGTGATTTGCTCTTAATTGAACCAATGGCAAAAATTCAGGATGGGGACATATCGTTGATTTTATCAAAAAATAAAATCGATATCGCCAGGCTCTATCATCGCATAAATGTTTGTATTATCCAGCCGTTAAGACAGGCCTCCGAACCGTTTATTGTGGAATGCAAAAAAAGACAGAAAAGGGACGTGCGGATGTTCAGGGTCGGCGAGATAAGAAAAAAGTATTAGGTGAAGGGCAGGAATCCGAATCGGAATCGGACATTAATATGCTCGTCGTACTCTCCGGGTTATCATGCGGAGTACAAAACCTTGCCTGATCTCTTTATCTCTCCTAAAAATGTTTCGGGGCTTGCAAGTTTATAGTCTTCAGGAGAATATCCCAGGGGTTCTATTACTGCAAGATATTTCGACAAGACCCGCGAAAGCTGCTCCTGTATCGCAAGTAACCGCAGGCCTTTAAATGTTGGGGAGATAATGGCTATGTCGATATCAGAATAATTTCGTGGATTGCCTCTTGCATAAGAGCCGTAAAGAATAATCTTTGAAACCTTTATCTTATTTCTTTCAAGCTCGGCAGCCAATGTCTTTATCAGCTTTTTGATTTCAGTTCGGGTATATTTCGCTTTAACCATATTATTATTCCTTTTGCCTCTTTCAAATAATCCCCTGCAATCTTTTTATTAAATTCTTTTGACAGCCTCTTGAAATCTTCAGGATACCTTGTTGGAACACTTAGAAGATTTATCTTGTCAATAAACATTTTATGCTTTTCCGGTAATGCAATACCTCCTAATTCAATAAGGCGATTGAGATTATGTGTATATGGAGGCAGCTCTCTAACTTTTTCGGATAATACCGCCTTGAGGGCTTTCTCCAACGCCAGATGACACATAAAGACTACATAAATATATCGTCTGTTTTTCAGTAACGTTTCAGCAGTTTTCAAGTCATATTGCGACGATAACAACCAGTTCACTGAAGCCTTTTTCATAAAAGAATCATAACAAAGATAAAATGATGGTGTCAAAAATAATTGCCGGGGTTCTTGTTTATTCTAAACGAGGAATTTATTCAAAAGAAATCAAAATTCTAAATATTCTCCACCATCTCCCACACACCGCAAGGGCATATGCCGGCGCAGAAGCTGCAGCCTATGCAGAGGTTTTCATCAACCACGTATTCGTATGAGCCGTCGGGAGTGTCCTTCCTGCTAATCGCGCTGTAATAGCAAGTAGCCTCGCACATTTTGCAGTCCCTGCATACTGCGCAGGACATGCAGCGGTTTGCCTCTGTCTTTGGCTTGAAGTGCTCGCCTTTGCAGATGTCATAATATGAGGTTTTTATCTTGTCGTATGAGACCATCGGTTTTGGAGCGGGCATATAATAAGACCTTCCTGAAAGCAGTGCGTGAATGGCATCCGCTGACTTTCTACCATGACCGATAGCGTGTGTTACGAGGCCGAGTTTTATGGCATCACCGATTGCGAAAACCTTAGGGTCAGAAGTGTGTCCGGCCTCGTCAGCTTCGATCCAGCCCTGTTTGTTTGTATGCACTGAGGCTGGAAGGAATTCCGTAAGTAAATTTAGGCCAGACAATCTTTGTTCCAAGAGACTGGGCGATCTCCAATTCATTGCCGAAGGCCGCAGGTTTCTGAATATCAACCGCAGTCACTTCCTTTGCCCCGCAGTGGTAAGCCTGTGCTGCAACGTCCATTCCGACATTACCCGCGCCTATGACGACTACTCTCTTATCTTTCAGGTTAGGAACATCGCCGATATTTATTCCCTTTAAAAAGTCATATGCGGAGACCATATCATCCGAACCTGGGACATTCATCATTCTAGGTTTGTGGGCCCCGCAAGCGACTACAACTGCATCGTGCTTTTTGTATATGTCGTCAAATTTTTTCTTGTTCACTGTTGCGCCGAGATGGACTTTGATGCCTATCTCTTCAAAACGCGAAAGCTCTTTTTGCAAAATTTCCTGAGGCATTCTATCACGTGGGATGCAGAGTTCAAGCTTGCCGCCAAGCTTTTCCTCTGCCTCATAGAGGGCAACGTCATGTCCCTTCAATGCCAGTTGCCATGCGGCGGATAATCCGCCGGGGCCGCCGCCGATCACGGCGACTTTCTTACCGGTCTTTTTCCCGCGTTTAGGTAGCTTGAGATATATACTTGCCCTGCCCAGTTCTTTTATATTGATCGGCGCGTCAACGTTTGCCCTTGTACAAGTCTGCATGCAGAGATTGGGACATATCTCACCACACACGGATGCCGGAAGAGGACTGTATTGAAGCACGAGCTGAAGCGCCTCCTTCAGTTTTCCTTCCCTTATCAGTTGCGCGCGTTTCTGTGTCGGTATCCCGCTTGGACATGAGTATTCGCAAGGTGGGGCATATTTGTAATTGTTCCATACCGGCCTGTATCTCCTGTCTTCTCCGGTTGTCACATATGGAAGAACTGTGGAGGGATGATTTAAATATTCTGAAAAAATCCCCCCCTTGCCGACGCCAGATTCCCAGATGTTTGAGCGGAATTCCGCGATAGACATCTTAAAGACCTTTTTCTTAGCACGTTCCTGTGCGGTGTACGGAATAAGTTTTTTCCAGGCGTCTCTTGAATTGGTGAGATCATCGTAATATTCAGTGCGCTCTATCGCCTCAAGGTACGGCTTCATATTTTCGGTGAGCCACTGCCAGTCCTGATCCGTAAGGGCAAGAAGCTGAACGTCGCCTGTGCTGTATCCCTGTATCGGCCCGCGAAAATATACTACTCCTCCTACCATGCCGACGCAGGGACGGTAGCCGAGGATGTTTTCCGGATTTCGCGGATCCACTCCGCAGACAACAGCAATACCGCCTGCCTTGAATTCAGCGAATGTATCGCCGACGTCTCTGAAATACCATGACTGAGGCGGGTCGAACCTGGGATTGTGCTTCATCATCGTGTCACAGCGCGCTCCGCCGCCGCCCTGCACATAGAGTGTCCCCTGGGCTGCTGCATTGTGGGCGCCGTTTGTGACGTCGCCGAGAACGGTAATTTTAGCGCCGCAATTTATCCAGCCTGCATCATCAGAAACGCTTCCATTAATGACAATCTCCGTGCCGAACATGCCCATACTGCCGAGCCGCTGCCCGACAGGGCCTTCAATAGTTATTTTTATCCCTTCGCCTCTTGGCCAGATCCTTCCGCCTATACCATGCTGTCCGTCGGCAATGACCTGCAGGTCCCTTGCGCCGTTACGGACAGCATCCTGGATTTGTTCTTCCAGGATCCTCGAAGGGGTCCGGCTGCCTTTAATGTTTCCTTTTATTGTTATTTTATTCATTGTTTCAATTGGTAAATCAGCTCAATATAATTTAACATAGCTTAATAGTTGCTTAATTTAACTATGCTTAATGTAGTTCAAAATAGCTTAAGTTGCTTAATGTAATTAAGCTCAATATAGATATTGAGCCATGTTAAGCTATTATTGAACTATTGTTGTGCAGTGTCAGCACACATAATTAATCTGCAACCTCTCTGCTATCGCATGGTCGTCCGTGCTTATGCCATCGGACATTCCTATAGGAAGTTCCATGCTCCTACCCATCGGGGCAAATATCTTCTTCAATTCCACGTCAACCGATTTATAGACCTCAACAACCCTCTCCGCGACAACATCAGGGTCGAGCCTTCTGTAAAGTTTCGGGTCCTGGGTAGTGATGCCTCGGGGGCATTTGCCGAGATTGCAGACATTGCAGCGGTTCATTTCATCGCCGAAACACCCTGCCGCGGCCTGCATTATATATTTCCCTATCGACACGGCAGATGCGCCAAGCATGAACAACGCCGCTGCATTTGACGCAAGGTTGCCTTTTTTCCCGATGCCGCCTGCGGCGATCAACGGGAGTTCGTTCTGCTTTCCCTGAGCAATCAGGTCGAGATAACAATCTCTTATATTTGAAGCAATGGGATGTCCCATCGTATCCATTGATACGTTGTAGGCAGCCCCTGTGCCGCCGTCTTCTCCGTCGATCGACAGTCCCGCGGCATATGGGTTCCTTACGAGATTGTTCAGTACCGCCTTTGCGGTCCTTGAGCCTGATATCTTCGGATAAACAGGCACCCTGAAGCCCCACGCCATAGACATAGACTGGATCATCTTAGCAACGGACTCTTCAATCGAGTATTGGGTCTGGTGCGTTGGAGGTGATGGAAGGTCTACCCCCATCGGCACTCCCCTGATCTCGGAGATCAATTTCAATACCTTGTGCGCCATGAGCAGTCCGCCGTCCCCCGGCTTTGCGCCCTGACCGTATTTAATCTCAATCGCACAGGGGTCTTCGATCATATGCGGAAGTGCCCGCACTATTTCATCCCAGCCGAAATAACCGGACGCGATCTGGGGTATAAAGTATTTCAGAAACCTTGATTTCAAAAGTCGATGCGGCATTCCGCCCTCGCCGGAGCACATGACAACCGGCATTCCCTCAACCTCATTCAGATAAGTGATACCCATTGCGAGCCCTTCCCACATGGTCGGTGAGAGAGCGCCAATGGACATGCTGCCTATCATTACTGGATAAATCTCGCGGACAGGCGGGATGAATTTGCCTGATGTTTTATCAATTTCAAGCTTCCCGTTCACCATTTTTACCGGCAGGTCCTCGGCAGGAAGTATCCTTCCGAGATATGTCCTTATCCTGAACTCGTGTCTTCCCGCATCGAGAGCAGGGTCAGTGAGCATCGATATTCTGGTGAATCTCAGGCGGTCGAGCGTTGAAGGGTTCGGATCATTTCTCCTGCCGCCTCTTCGATAAGGAAGCCCGCCTTTATTTTTATGAAAATTAAATTTATGCTGCGGATTATATTCCGGCTCTATGGCCTCATTGGGACATACAAGAGTACATGTCCCGCAGCCGATACAGTAACGATCAATGTTCGTTGTCTGTTTGACAATATTGGTAGTGTAACGAAGCGCCTTGGGTTCGGGGGTCAATCCTTCGGACTGCACAACGCGTTTCACAACAACAGCAGGCTCTATCGAAAGCATGGGACAGACCGCGGTGCATCTGCCGCAGCGTTTGCACCTGTCGTCGCGCCATCTGATGATGTATGGAAGGTCCTTTATTGCCAGTTCGTGATTATGGTCTAACCGTGAAGCTGGTTCCATACCGTCACCTCCTCAGCCCCCGGTTTTATGATAACCATATCATATTTCATGGGGAAAATATCCTGCGATTTATCACGCATAGGGACTACGCTGTCAAGGCCGCATTCCTCAGACATCAGACCGTATTTGCCTTTTGTCCCTCCTACAGCGCCCGGTCGAAGTTTTTTCGCGTCCTGGACCATGAAGCAGGTCCCGTCAGGCGTGAATGCTATTACGCAATTCGGTCCGTCTATGCAAAGCGGTCTTAGAGATATCTTCAGTAATCTCAGCGCTTCACTGTCCGGCCGCGCGTCTATTTCTTTTGATTTCAGCGGAGTAATGACATCCTTATAATATGTAAGCGGATAACCTAAATGCTTGCATGTATAGTGCAGTATATGACAGAAGACCTCACTGTCGCTGTTATAGCCGAGGTATCCGGGGAAGCCCCTGCTCATTAAGAATTCACGAATGGGAACGAAGGCGGTGTTCTCCCCATTAGTCATTGAGCCGTAGCCCTGAATAAAAAATGGGTGACAGGCATAGAGATTAATCGCATAATTTGTATTCTGTCTTCCCTGTGCCAATATGATCTTTGCCTTGAGAGGCGATCTTTCAAGGCCGAAAAATTCGCACAACTCCAGCGGATCACCGACCTCTTTCAATGTCAGTATGTCGGGGTAAAAGGAAAAGACGATTATCGACTCGTCGTTCTCCCCTAATTTTCTGAGGGCCAATCTTGTCTTCAGCAACAGGTCCTCTTTTTCGTCCCCGGACCTGTCTTTATAAACATCAGGATAATCGTAAACCCTCGCGAAATAGTGGTCTCTGTGGGCAATCCCCTTTACCGGCTTGGTCCTCGGGGTCCACGCGTATTTAAGTTTAAACCCGAGTTTGTTCATGTACTCATCAAGTGTATGCATCCCGTTCTTTGAACAGATGCCTGAAAGTATCGGGTGGTCTTTTAATTCCTCAAACTCTCCGCCGAGGGTCTTCAGGACAAGTCCCATCCCTGAGCCGTCATGCCCTTCCTTCATGGTCTCAAGGGCGGCTATGTTCTCAACCGGAGAAAAATATTCGTTTGATGTTATTGCAGCGAGTCTGCACATAATCAATTACCTTTTCGACAAAAGAGCGTCTCGACCATGCTGCTGGTGCGAGACGCCGATTTATTATCCTTTAACGAGTATAGTGATAACCGACAGTTAATTATAATAACAGAGAGGCCGTCATTGTCAACCTGCTGATCCAGCGGGCTCCGGGGGACCGTCAAGTCCACTCGTCACTGAATAGCTACTCCTAACCTTTTCCCCTTTACAAGATTTCAATTGTAGATAAAAGTGATAATCTGTAAAATAACTAAAGGAGAATCAAGGCATGAAGACTCTTGAGGAAATCAAACTGACAATTCAACAGCACAAAGAAAGCCTGCAGGAAAAATACGGGGTCAAAGAAATCGGCATTTTCGGTTCTTATGTAAGAGGTGAGCAGAAAGAGAAAAGCGATATTGATATCCTCGTTGAGTTCGATGAGGAAGACATACCCGACCTGTTTAAGTTTATTGAATTTGAAAGACATCTCAAACGATTGTTAAGGAAAAAAGTTGATCTGGTAAGAAGAGGCGGAATAAGACCAGAGCTGAAAGACGTTGTTTTGCAAGAGGTAGTGTATATATGACAAGAGACTACAAGCTGTTTATTAGTGATATTGCCGATGCGATAAAAGACATAGAGGAATTCATTGGAAATATGGGATATGAAGAATTCCTTAAAGACAACAAGACAAAAAATGCCGTTGTCTGGGAGATACATGTAATCGGTGAAGCGACAAAAAATATACCCTCGACAATAAAGTCAAAATATAAAAAACTTCCCTGGAAGGATATGGCCGGGATACGAGATAAAATCGCTCATTTTTATTTTGGGATTGACTATGCGATCGTGTGGAAGGTTGTTAAAGAAAGACTGCCTGAAATAAGAGAGATAATTGACGGTATCCTTAAAGACTTGTCTGAAAGTAATTAGCCTGTCTCAAACATTCTCACCATCTCCCAGACCCCGCAGCACCTGTCTGCGCAGAAGCTGCAGCCAATGCAGAGAGTTACATCAAACACGCATTAGTATGAGTAGTCGGGATTATCCTTCTTGCTGATCGCCTCGTAATAACATAAGAAAATACCGAGAACTTCCATAACTCATGAAGTAAGTTAAATTAGGCAACAACGTCACTAAAGTGCTTTATATGAGGAGATGCAGGAGATTCCGAGGGAGCAGCGGTTTATGAACAGGCAGTCTCTTCAAAAAATATTCGAGGGTGCAAGCGCCGATAGGAAGAAGAGGAACGAGAAGATTCAGTCGGCAAACTATCAGTGCGGATATAGTCAGAAAGAGCTTGCAGATTATTTAGGAATGCATTATTCCACGATAAGCAGATTGATCAATAACAAACTCAGGAAAACAGCAAAATGAAAGACTTGACCCCGGGTCCTCGGTAACCTTCAGTCTTCGGTCTTCAGCCTAAATACCTATAGAGTATTCTTACCATTTTTGCCCTGTCCCCTGAATTGATGCTGGTCTGTACTGAATTATTTGGTTCGTCAAATGCAGAAGTGGAAAATGAAAGACTTGATCCCGGCCTCCATGTTATAATCAACGGTCATTACGGGGACGTTGGCTGTCATCAAATTTACACAGAATTTTAAGGGGGGGTGCGCATGAATGAAATCATTCCACTGGAAACTATTGAGAGGAGGATTCTTTTTGTTCGGGGGCAGAAGGTTATGCTGAGCGCCCATCTGGCGGAGCTTTATGGAGTAGAGACAAGGGTTTTGAATCAGGCTGTACAAAGGAACATAAAAAGATTTCCTGAGGACTTTATGTTCCAGCTCAATGAATCGGAGACTGACAAGCTGGTATCACAAACTGTGATACCACATAAAAAATATTTCGGGGGCTCCCGTCCATATGCTTTTACTGAACAGGGCATTGCCATGCTTTCCGGCGTTTTGAATAGTGATCGGGCCGTTAGTGTGAACATTGAGATTATGAGGGCTTTTATTCGCCTCCGGAAAATGCTTGCATCCAATGCTGCATTGACCCGTAAGGTCAAAACTCTGGAAAAGAAATATGATGAGCAGTTTCGTGTTGTGTTTGAAGCCATATATAAGATAATGGAACCTTCTGACAGTAAGAGTCAGCGGAAGATAGGATTTGGGAGAGAGAAGGAATAAGAATATCGAGGTTGCACCTCCACACCTCCATAATTCAGCGGGAAATCCCTTAAAGAAATTGGAGAGCATTTTGGTATATGTGAATCTGCCGTGACTTTGGCAAGTTGTCGTTTCAGGAAGGCAATGCAAAGGGAGAGAAAGCCTGGAAAGAACATTGAGCTGATTATGGAGAAATTATGGAAACCTACAATTAACATTTAACAAATATCCTCAAATGTATAATGTAGGTTTGACCCCGGTCGCTTCAATTTTTGGTTATTTTACTGATTGACATGGTCATCATACCAGAATAACGTCGCATATCTCATCTCGTAATTTCAACCCTTTTGATTTTCAATGTTTTTAATTAAGGGAATATTTTTTGCTTGTTTTAGGATTCATTCCCTTGTAATTAGCTCTCAGTAAAATAACAGGGCTTTTTATGCCTGATCATATAAATGAAGCAGCAGCGTTATTTTTTTATCAAATCTTTTACAAAGGGGGGTAGTATGAAAAGAAATGTTTTATTCTTCAGTTTCATTTTTCTGGTCAGTTCAGTATTGTTTGCGTCTCAGGCGCTGGCAGCATGCGCGGAGGGGAAATTTGAACTCCTGATACAAACACCGAGCGGGCAGCAGAAAACGGTCTGCGTGCCAGAGGCGGCGCGTCAGGGTATTGAAAATGCAGCGGAACACGCTGATACAACGGTCATTCCCGTAGAATGTTCATGCTGGTCACTGCAGCAGGTAAAGGACTTTGCCGCCAACTATGACCTCACGTGCGTGAATGATGCAAAAGGAGGGGTAACCTGTTATAAGGACAAGGCTCTCTACACTATAATATTCAGTATAATGCCGTCCACCGACAAGGACAATGTTTGCGTGAATTCGCTTCTCGCCGAGAAAAAAATTATCAGCTTAGAAGAATCAGACGCCTGTTATGCAATAATCGAACCGTACGTTAAAGCGCCGTACACGGGCTGTCCGTGCTGGACCAAGGAAGAAATAGCGGTGATAACAACTGAACATCCTGAGCTTTCATGCCAGTCCACAAAAGAAGGCGGCATAGTCTGCTATATTAACGGTGACATAACCACTCCTGTCCTGCATACCGGCCCTTACTACGGAGGCGGAGGCCCCTATTATTGCGACAACAGCTATGGAAAACAGGCCATCAAACTAGTGGACCTTACGCTTGATAATTATAATTCCTGTAAGGCATCCCTGGGATTCTAAGTTGCAGGCTGCCTGAACAGCTTATTAATACGGGTAACGTTTGCAGGGGCATGGCGCGCCATGCCCCTGTTTTAAATAACACCGGTTTATCTGTACCGTCGATGACCTGTTATGTCAGCGGAAGATAGGATTTGGGAGAGAGAAAGAAAAAAATATCGAGGTTGGGCCTCCATTATTCATGAAGTAAGTTAAATTAGGCAACAACGTCACTAAAGTGCCCTATGCGCTTAGCCGCCCCAGCCTATGGCGATCGCTATAGCATCGGATGGACAGATCTCCGGGCAGTTGCCGCAGTCGATGCACTCGGCCGCCCGGTGAGGCAGGCACTTCCCGTCTGACATCTCAAAACACTTGATCGGGCAGGCGGTTACGCAATCCCCACACCCCGTGCACTTGTCCCAATTCACTACGGCTATATACATTTGCTTTCACCTCCGAATTTCGCTTGTTCTATCGCACTCATGCAGATCAGTTATATATTTACACAAAGAATATTCTAAGACCATGATATTTATCATATGCGCTGGAAGGGTAGGAGCATACAGGGTCAAACCTACAATTTACAGTTTGCACAATTCATTAAATGTAAATTGTAGGTTTGACCCCTGTCGCTTGCGTTTATGCCGCGATCAGGCAAGGTCGAAGCGGTCAAGGTTCATGACTTTGTTCCATGCCGCTATAAAGTCGTGCAGGAACTTCTCCCCTGAGTCCTCACATCCG
>JACQXG010000091.1 GCA_016208905.1 Nitrospirota bacterium | reverse complement strand
GAAGCCGCATTCTTACGTTCTGCTACGATACCGGGGAAAGGTATCTTTCGGTAGAGGGTCTCTTCTGAATATAATTCACCTTGCAGTTGTATTAAATTCTCAATTGGGAAAATTCTCCGATTTTGACTGACAGTCTTTTTTCCCCTCTAATAAGAGGGGATTAAGGGGTGTGTTTATTTTCATTCTTTTTAACAATGCCTTTTATGTTTTCTAAAGTCTTTTAATACACACCCCTGCACCCCTCTTTTTAGAGGGGAATTCTTGGTCCTCCCTTCCTCAAAATCTCAGTCAACAATTTTCATCTCGAGTATCCTTTCAATATGAAATACTCTGTCGCCTTGTTTACCGGTGCAGAATGCCTGGAGCCCGGGGAATTTCCTGCCCTGGAATTCCATTTCCCCGGCATATATGGGGATGATCGTCCTTTTTGATTTTTCGTCTTTTGTCTTAAGATAAACTATATCGAGCTTTTTCTTTCCCCTGATTGCCTGATCAAGGAGGGCAAACCTGTCTTCTAAAGAGAGTTGTTTTTCCGCCTGTTTATACTGGTACCTTGTAACAAACCCTACCACCCTTCTGTCCAGCAGTACATTTTTAGGATGAATGGTCCTTTTAAGGACAAGCCCGTTAATGGTAGTGCACCGGCTCAGTGCTACATAAAGCTGGCCATGTGAAAAAGTCCCGCTCCCGATGTCTATGATCGCTTTTTCAAAAGTCATGCCCTGGCACTTGTGAATGGTCACCGCCCAGGCGAGCCTGAGGGGATATTGAGTAAAGGACCCCACGCTTTCAGAGAGTATCCTGGAGGCCTTTTTATCATAAGAGAATTCAAACATTTCCCATTTGTGGGGGACAACGTCCACGACCTCACCGTCAGGAAGCTCCACCCAAAGGACATCCGCATCATCCACGACCTCATCGATCTCTGCAATCCTGCCGATGCTTCCGTTTATCCAGCGTCCGAGGGAATCATTATTTAGGAGCATGACCTGTGAGCCCTCTTTAAGAATGAGATCAAATGCAGTGGGAAGGTTCCTTACTTCAAAATCTCCGTCAATAACGCCCTGATATTTGTGTTCTTTAACTTTAAGGGCTGAGAGCTTTTCCAGGTTTATCTTTTCCGCAAGGGCATTTGTCGTTGTAAGGTAAATATAATAATCACCCGGGTTTTCTGCAAATTTGGGATCATACCTCTTGTTTATTTCTTTTATATCATCATCAGTGACTGTATTGTTTCTGATACTGTTGAGGATGTCCAGAAAGCGCTCATCTCTCTGCCGGTAGACCTTTTCAAGCTCAATAAACTCCATTTCAAAAGGCACGGACATACTGGAAAACAGATCACCATCGAACACCCTGGCGCTGAAGAAGTAGGGGCTCTTGTAATACTCCGTAAAGAGGGCCTTTTCCCTTGAGGTCACAACCGGCGGCAACTGATAAAGATCGCCGATAAAGACCATCTGTATCCCGCCGAATGGGCGGGCCTTTTTCCTGCCGTGCCTTCTGAGGAAAATATCCACACAATCAAGCAGGTCCGCCCGCACCATGGAAATTTCGTCAATGACTATTGCATCAAGTTTTTTGAATATGTCTTTGTTCCTCGGCCTGATCTTGCCGGCCGTGTCCGGGGTAATATCCACTCTGAAATTAAAGAAGGAATGGATCGTCTGACCTTTTACGTTTACTGCTGCGACACCGGTCGGCGCAAGCACGGCAATGTTCTTTTTCGTGCTGTCTCTGAAATGCTGAAGTAAAGTGGACTTACCTGTTCCCGCCCTTCCTGTTATAAATACATTCCGATCCGTATCTTCAATGGTACGGAAGGCGTAAAGAAACTGATCATTAAGTTCAATGTTCTGTTTTTTTGTCATTTATCATTGAGTATAAATCTTCAGGATCGCAATTTGCGACCTTAACTGAAATAATGCATTTAACATACTGCGGATGTTGGAAAATTATTTGTTTTTCGATTCCTTAAACGCATTTTCAATCAAGGTTAGGATGCATTCTTTTATTCAAAGCCATATGCATAATATGCAAATAAATTTATCGAGTTAAACAAATTATTTTTCAATGTCTGCAGTATTTGAGTTAAAGCGAAGATGACACAGTGCCTCCGCTCTTGCGCGCATTCGCATTTTCGAGCTTTATCCCTTCAGGCATTTTACTCTCGAAACGCAGCAGTTCCCCGGTGACCGGATGTTTGAACGAAAGAACATATGCATGAAGCCCGAGCCTCCTGAACGGATCGGTTTTTGCCCCGTATTTTTTATCACCTGCCACGGGATGGCCGCTGTCTGCAAGATGGACGCGTATCTGGTTCTTTCGTCCTGTTTCAAGGAGGACATCAAGGAGGGCATAGTCCCGTCCGCTCCTGATTACGCGGTAATTGGTTATGGAAAGTTTTGCCTTGTCCGAATGCCGGTCGCTGTATACCTTAAGCGATTTCGTCTCACTCAGGCTGCTCTTTATCTCGCCCTCTTTCTTCACCGGCGTGCCCTCAACAATAGCATAATATCGTTTCTCAACATCTTTCCAGCTGCCCTGGAGGACCCGTTTCACTGCCTCGCTCTTTGCGAAAACGATAAGGCCGGATGTGTCACGGTCCAGCCGGTGGACAATGAATATTCTCTCCCGCGCCCCTGGGGCCCGAAGTTTCAGAAATTCGTTTAATTGGTAATAGGCGGTCTTTGTCTTTTCTGTCTCAGAAGCGATTGTAAGCAATCCGGCGGGTTTTTCCGCAACGATGACAGCATCGTCCTCATAAATGAGCTTGATCCCCAGCGGCGGGACCATTTCCGGTTTTTTTTTGTCTTTCCTGATTGCAACAATGTCCCCTTTAATCAAAAGATGTTCGGGGCTTTTTACCGCCTTTCCATTGACCTCAATGGCCCTGTGTCTCAACAACTGCTTGATCTTTGTTCGCGTGTGTCCGAGGTCAGTCAGATAATCAATAAGCTTGCTGCCGGTTTTTACCCGAAGATCATACATAAGGGAAATAGTATAACACCGGTTGAAGATTTTTTAACGGCAGATACAGGAGCTTGTCATTTCGAACGAAGTGAGAAATCTTGCCGGTTTACAATAAAGATTCCTCTCACCCTTTGGGTGTTCGGAATGACAGACATTACAAAAGGTTTAAATGTCTATCTCTGTTTTTGGCGCTAATGTCCATGATGCCATAATTCATTCTAATTTGTATAATAGACAAATACGTTTTCGTAATTATCCTTCCTCGTCAGGGCAAGCCGCAGCATAAAGCGGTCTTGTAAATGAGGAACTAAAAAGATGGAGTGATTAAAGCAATGTTAACGATCAAAGATATTTTACAATCAAAAAGTTCTGCAATCTGGTCAGTATATCCCAAAGATACTGCCTATGCCGCAATGGAAATTATGGAAGAGAAGAATATCGGTGTATTATTAGTGATCGATGGAGAGAAGGTCGTAGGCATAGTTTCCGAGAGAGATTTCGCCCGGAATATAATTTTAAAAGATATATCCGCCAAAGAGGTGCTGGTCGAAGAATTGATGACAAAGGAGATATATTGTATTACTCCTGATAAATCCATTGAGGAGTGTATGGGTGTTATGACATCCGCTCACTGCCGTCATATGCCTGTCTTTGAAAAGAACAAGTTGATAGGCGTCATTACTTTTGGCGATATCGTAAACGGTTTACTTATTGAGCAAAAAGTAAAGATCCAGGATTTGGAGAGCTACGTTTCCTGCTGCGATTCATCATTCGATAGTCTTTAGGCAATAGCAGTAAATATCTCCCTCTAGCAGCAGTTACCCGCAGGATAGGTGTGCTGCCTGCATCGGAAACATCCATCGTCAGTGAAACCTCGTCCTCATCGCTCCAGTACAATCACTTCATACTTATACATTTTCATTCTCCTTGTGGAGTTTGTATTTTCAGTATCAGGTTTCTAATCTGCTTTACCTGATATGTTTTGGCCTTGCTGTCCTTAAGAGGTGTTATTCCCGCAAGCGAAGAGGGTGTAATAATTATTAATTTTTGATCGATATTTTTTTGCATCATATCATTAATTATTTCTTAAAAACATTCTCATAATGATAAGCAAGAAACTCTGCTATTGGTAGAAATCTATCTGGCAGACTGATTTTGCTGTTTTCAAAATTTCCAAAATGCCGCCCGAAATAGTCCTTGTGAAGATTTCTTTTCAAATCCTTAGAGACTGCTACTTTAAAATCTGGCGTTATCCCTATGTAGCCCCTGTCAAAGCATTTATCGTATAAGGGAGATAGGCATATCCCGTTATGCGGATTCAGTCTCTCCTTCTCATTTTTCGACCAGGGGATTATATGACTCGCGACGAGCAGATCAGGAATATCGATGCCGGATATGGCGCATTTGAAGTTGTAAATCGATAAGATTACACTTCTGAAAAAATTTTGATTGACTCTTATCTTGATCTCAGATATTCGATGTTCGCCCTTCTTACTGTCGATATCTTCAAATCTATATTTCTTCTCAATCGTTGTCTTTTGTCTTGTCGCAAGTATTTTTTCGCTTTCAAATATCAGGTCATCCCAGTTATTGGTAAATTCATCCCATATTACCTTATCAAGCTTACTGGTATTTGGCATGCCTTTAACCCCTCTTGTCCTATGATAAGGATCAAAACTTGCAAAGTTTGAGAGCTTTAAGGCAAGTGCGTCCGGTGTTCTGTCGATGAGTTTTGCAAGTTCAATGATTTTAGGATTGCGGTTATGAAACGTGCCATAAGGAATCTTACAATAGAGATTGAATGCGAGTATTAGTTCTTCTCTTGTCCAATTTCTGTTTCTTATGCTTTTATCCGGCATTGCTCAACAATCTCCTGACAAGCATCTCAGTCCCTGTATCCTTGCTCCTGATCCTTGACATATTAAAGCTTCTGGTTTTCTTATCATGAACGTCAGCCATTTTAAACCATTCAACAACTTAATCGTCTGCCTTTTTCAATTAGGTAATGATCAATTTCAACGAGGCAATAACTACCCCCTTATTACCCTATTGAATTATTATTACCTATTTAACCTTTCTCCATTTCGCGAAACGTCCCTGCCCAAGAGATATGACCTTCCCCTCTTTTTTCAACTTTTTTAGTATGTATCTCATCATATCCCTGCTTACAGCAGGACACGCCTTTTCAATGTCAGCAATACCGAAGTCTCCTATATGGCTTTCTATTGCATTCAGCACAATGTCGGTCTTGCTCCCCCGCCCGGAGGATACCCGTGTAAAACGCCCCTCGAATTCCGTATATGCTGCAAGTATCGTCGACAGCGCATACTCGACCCACGGAAGCGCATCATGTTTTCCCTTGCCGTCCCTCTGAAACTGTAAGCCGTGAAGCATAAAAGGTGAACTCTTCCCCTGTTACCTGTATATTGACTGGCCTATTTTATCACAGACAAATTGTTTTGAGGAACAATAAAAAACCGTTCAAGCTAAGTCAACAGTTTGAACGGTCCAAGCGGTTAGTTTAAAGCTGTGTCTTTAAATATCCAGGTTCCTGACCTCTAACGCATGGTGCTCTATAAATTCTTTTCTCGGCTCAACCTGGTCGCCCATAAGAGTACTGAAAATCTGCTCCGCCTTTACTAAGTCTTCGATAGTAACTTTCAGTAAAGTCCTTTTATCAGGCTGCATGGTCGTCTCCCATAGCTGCTGGGGGTTCATCTCGCCGAGTCCCTTGTATCTCTGTATGTTGATCCCTTTTTTAGCTATAGATAATATGTAGTCAAACAGGTCCCTGGAACTTCCAAACTCGGTTGTATCGCTGTTATGTTTGACTTTATAAGGCGGGTGTCCGAGCCCTTTGAGAGCGGAAAAGAGACTTGATAACTCCCTGAGATCAGGTGATGTCATGAACTCATCGTCAATAGTTAATTTGAGGCCTTCTCTTTTTAATTCGATCCTGTGGGATTGATGCTCTTCATCCTCTTTGATCTCTTCGGACACATCGGGAAATTCATCTTTAAGCCTCTTGATAAGGGCCTGTACATCGCTTTTATTTTTTAACACGTCTTTGTGTAAGTCATAATGCAGTAAGGCCTTGATTACTGCCGTGTCCTTCTTTCTCCTGGCAAACCAGTCAAGGAGCTTCTCAAATCTTGAAAGGTTCTTTATATACGGGATTATGTCTTTGCCGGCCAGAAGCTTGCCATTGTGGATTTCTATTTCATCTGCGGCCAGCTCAAAGAGCATGTGCTCAAGCTCGCCTTCATTTTGCAGGTATTTTTCTTTTTTGCCTTTCTTTACCTTGAAAAGCGGCGGCTGGGCTATATAAAGATAGCCTTTCTCGATTACCTGCGGCATCTGCCTGAAAAAGAAGGTCAGGAGCAGGGTCCTTATATGTGAGCCGTCCACATCAGCATCCGTCATAATCACAATCTTGTGATACCGGGCCTTTTCGATATCGAAATCTTCCGTGCCTATGCCGGTGCCAAGTGCGGTTATCAGTATCTTTATCTCCTCAGATGCGAGCATTTTGTCAAAGCGCGCCTTTTCAACATTCAGGATTTTTCCCTTGAGCGGTAATATCGCCTGGTTGTGCCTGTCACGTCCCTGTTTTGCAGAGCCTCCTGCTGACTCACCCTCAACAATAAAGATCTCGCTCAGTTCAGGGTCTTTTTCAGCGCAGTCCGCAAGCTTTCCCGGAAGTCCTGTGTCTTCAAGCGCGCCTTTTCGTCTGGTCAGCTCTCTTGCCTTTCTTGCAGCTTCCCTGGCCCTTGCCGCCTGGATTGCCTTTTCGATTATCTTCCTGACCACCGAAGGGGTCTGTTCAAAATAAGTGCCGAGCGCGTCATTTACCATTGATTCCACCAGTCCCTTTACTTCACTGTTGCCGAGTTTGGTCTTGGTCTGGCCTTCAAACTGGGGGTCTGTAAGCTTAACGCTTATAACAGCAGTAAGACCTTCCCTTGTATCATCGCCTGAAATTGACTCTTTCACGTTTTTTATCAGACCTGATGATGTGGCATAGCTGTTGACTGTCCGTGTCAGCGCGGCCTTGAATCCGGCAAGATGTGTCCCGCCTTCTTTTGTATTGATGTTATTTGCGAATGCATAAATGTTCTCGGAATAGCTGTCGTTATACTGCATTGCTAATTCTACGGAGGTCCCGTCTTTTTCTTTTGATATGTAAATCGGCTTCGGATGCAGGCAGTTCTTGTTTTTATTCAGGTGCTCGACAAAAGAGACAATACCGCCTTCGTAGAAAAATGTCTCTTCTTTACTGGTCCTCTCATCCGTAATATTTATGGTAAGCCCTTTATTGAGAAAGGCGAGCTCCCTGAACCTGTTTACGAGGGTGTCATAATTAAAAACCGTAGTTTCAAATATCTCGGCATCAGGCTTGAAGGTTATTTTAGTGCCCCTGCTTTTAGTCTTTCCCACATGTGTAAGCTGTCCTGTGGGAATTCCCCTTTCAAAGCGCTGTGTCCATACCTCGGCGTTTTGTTTTATCTCAAGGTCAAGCCATTCAGAGAGCGCATTTACTACCGAGACACCGACACCGTGCAGGCCTCCTGAAATCTTGTAAGCCTTGCTCTCAAATTTCCCCCCTGCATGGAGCTCTGTAAGGGCTATTTCAGCGGCGCTCCTCTTTTTGGCATCGCCCGGATGCTTGCCTGTAGGGATTCCCCTGCCGTTGTCGACAACGGTGATGCTGTCTTCCAGATGAATGGTGACATCGATCCTGTCACAAAAGCCGGCAAGGGCCTCATCAACGCTGTTGTCTATTATCTCGTATACCAGGTGATGAAGTCCTTCAACGCTCGTGCTCCCGATGTACATGGCGGGCCTTTTTCTGACAGCATCAAGTCCTTTAAGGACTTTTATATCCGCCGCGCCGTATTCACCTGAATTTACATTTTGTGCTTTATCTGTCATTTACTTCCTTTCTTTTATTCTAAAAGGCACATAGTTTCAAAGGCACAGAGGCACAAAGCAAAATTCAACTCAGTGCCTAAGTCCCTTTGTGCCTTTGTCACTTTGTTTTACGTTCTCATCGGCATGACAACACATATATAGCCTTCATTTTCCGGAGACAGTAAAAGTGTCGGGCTTAACGGTTCCTGAAGTTCCATGCTGACCGTTTCCCCTTCCATTGCCTGCAGAATGTCCAATACATAACGGGCGTTATAGCCCATCGACATTTGGTCCCCTTTATATTGAGCGGCGATTTCTTCGCGCGCCTCTCCAACATCGGGGTTCATTGAGATCAGAGTTACCTTTCCGGCTTCTAAATCAAATCTTACGGCATTTGTCCTCTCCCTGCTCATAATTGAGGTCCTTCTCAGGGCCTTTAGAAAAGTCATTTTATCAATGACAACCTTTTTTTCATGGTTCTTCGGGATTACCTGTTCATAATTCGGGTATGTCCCTTCTATAAGCCTGGACGTTAAAGTAATATCGTCCGTGCTGAAGAAGATATGGTTCTTGTCAATGTAAATGGTTACATTCTCAGAGATGCCTTCAATAAGTTTTTTTAACTCTATGGCCGCTTTTTTCGGCAATATCATCTTTTTCTCTTCAGAGATTTTTCCCTCAAGGTTTACCGCAATCACTGAAAGCCTGTGCCCGTCCGTGCCGACCACCTTAAATTCAATATCTTTCTTCTTCGGGATAAAGTGAAAGAGAAGTCCGTTAAGCGTGTATCTGGTATCGCTCTCACCTGTTGCATATATTGTCTTCTCAATCATATCCTTAAGCGTCTCCGCTTTAATGATAATCTTCTCTGATTTACTGACTTCCGGCAACGAAGGAAAATCCTCTTCAGGAAGCCCCATTAACTTAAAAGTACTCTTTCCTGATGTGACCTTAACCCAGTTATTGTCCTGTGACTCAAGTAATAATTCTCCCTCGACTTCCCTGGCGATCTCAAAGAGTTTCCGGGCAGGTATGCAGAGGGCACCCTGTTCTAAAATCTCCGCCTTGAGAGGACCTTTCAGGGCAATATCAAGGTCCGTTGCCATCAAAGATGCTGTTTGGCCGACCTTCAGTAAAAAATTACTGAGAATAGGCATGGTAGTTTTTTTATCAACGATGCCCTGGATACTTTGCAATGCATTTTGTATTGCTTCTTTCTGTATCTTCAGCTTCATTTTATCCTCCTGGGATTAAGGCTTGCCGTTAGTCAAAAAAAATGAAAACGATTTTATTTTTGCTAATAACTTCTGATTTTCTTTATCAGGTAATCAATTTTTTTATCAAATTCTTCGTCTTTTTGCCTGCGCTCTTCTATCAGCTTAAAGGAATGTATAACTGTTGAATGATCTTTTCCTCCGAAGTTTTTACCGATTTCATTCAGTGAAGAATCAGTGAGAACTTTACTCAGATACATGGCAACTTGTCTCGGGAAGGCAATGTCTCTCGTTCTCTTTTTGGCCTTTATGTCCTGTACTTTTAATCCGAAATATTCGCAAACCGTTTTTTGAACATACTCTACTGTCAAGGCCTTTTCCTCGTCATAAATAATATCGTTCAGGACATCTTTTGCCATATCAACGGTTATAACTTTCCCCGTAAGGGAGGAATGCGCGCCGAGCCTGATCATGCATGCCTCAAGGTCTCTTATATTTGACTTTATTTTGCTTGCCAGAAAGAAACTGACGTCTTCCGGGAGTTCTATGCCCTCCATCTCGGATTTTTTACCCAATATTGCCATCTTGGTCTCAACATCAGGCGTCTGAATGTCAGCAATAAGTCCCATACCGAATCTTGACCTTAGTCTTTCAGTAATCGGGGAGATATCTTTCGGAAGTCTGTCGCTTGAAAAAATTATCTGTTTATGTGTGTCATAAAGGGCATTAAAGGTGTGAAACAATTCTTCCTGTGTACCGCTTTTGCCTGCAATAAACTGAATGTCGTCTATGATAAGGACATCTATATTTCTATATTTGGACTTGAACTCGACCATCTTATCGTTTCTCATGGAATAAACAAATTCATTTGTGAACTGCTCGGCCGGCGCGTACAGCATCTTAACATTGCCCTGCTTATCTATGATTTTATTGCCTATTGCATTCATAAGATGCGTTTTTCCCAGTCCCACACCGCCGTATATAAAAAGCGGATTATATGCCTTGCCGGGCGCATCTGCGACTGCCCTGGAAGCTGCATGTGCAAACTGGTTACTGGCGCCCACAACAAAAGTATCAAAGATAAATTTGGGGTTCAGAAAAATGCCCCGGCTTGCCAGCTTTGTCCTCCTGTTTTCCTGCCTTGTTTCAATCTTTTTTATTGCAGGGGCTTCCTTTTTCTCAAAGACCCTGTAATTGACTGATACCTCTTTTTTTATAAATTCTTTAATAGTTTCCGAAATGATTCCAGGATAATGGTCTTCGATCCATTCCTTGAAAAATTTGTTAGGAACTTCCAGAACAACACTCTGGTCCTGAAATTGTACCAGTTTTAATGGTCTGAACCATAAATCAAATGTTTGTACACCTACTTTGGTTCCTATGGCTTCAATGGTTTTTGTCCAGGCTTCTTCGATGTTCATACTCCCTTATTTCTTAAGACTAAAGGCCTTTTATGATGGCAAATCCAGTTATTAACATATGTTTATAAGTTGTTGGTAACTTTCCCGGGGTAAGGTGAGTTATTATATATTAAATTATTTGTCATAGGCAAGTTATTTTGTTTATTTCGATAGTCAATTATCACTGCCGCTTTAGATGGTAGTTGTCTGCTTGATTACCTGAGATATAATCCTATAACAGAGAAAAATATAATTGCTATTAACATCAGCAATAAAACCACTGTAACGTTCTTTTGCTTTGAATATTTTTCATTTATTGATAATTCCAATCTCTCTTCCATTTTTTTTATCTTGTTATCAATTTCATACGGCCTCATCTGTAATTCATAAACTGTTTTTTTCATTTCGTTGAGCGAAGAATCCATTTTATTAAAAACGCCTGATGCCGTCGAGTAGCCATTCCTCAGGTCATTCATTTTTTGTTCATGAGATTCAACCATCGCTTTTAATAATTCACAAATATTTTTTAATTCTTCGTATTTATTTGAAATATTATCTGCATAATTTATCTGTTGAGTCTGTAACTGGGCATTTCCATTTTCGAATACAGTACTGATTTGAGAGAGTCCCGACTTAACTTCAACAAGCAGTGAATCGACTTTATTTTCCAATACTAAAATTACCTCTTTGGTCTTTTCCTCAATATTTATTATCAAATTATTTGTGGATGCTGTTAATTTTTCCAGTTCCTTTTTTTGAATCTCTATATCTCCTTCATGATTTAGTAATCTTTCATGAATAACACCTGCGGCATCTTTCATCTCTTTAACTTCCTTTATTACCTGAAGAAATGTATTAACTTCATTATCCAGGTTTGACAGTTTCTGCTGGACGGTTTCCATTTTATCTATGCTTTCATTCATTTTTTACTCCCCTATCAATTTACTAGCATAATGCTCATAAAACAAGTCTTATATTATTTTTATTTTTTTCTAAAGCCTTCCTTCTTTTAGCAATTTCCTTTTTACTCCGCTTTTGTAAATTAAAGTTATTGTTGGTTTGAATAACACAAAGTCCTGATGAAAGGATGTTCGAACTTTCCCCCCAAATGAACTATTGTCCCCAAGCGCAATGTGGACAGTGCCAAGGATCTTTTCGGATTCAAGTATATTTTCAGGTCTTGATGCCTTATCGTTTGTGCCTATCCCTAATTCAGCAATATTTCTGTTGTCTTTGTTTTCGGAAAACTTTTCCTCCAGATAGGCAATATATTTTTCCTTGCCCTCTATTTCAATCACTTCCCCCTTATCTATGTGAAGTATTACCGGCCTTTTAAGTTTTCTGGTAGGCGCCCATTCCAGCACAAGCCTTCCCCGTGCTGAACCTTCAACCGGAGCCAGGTAAACTTCACCCGCCGGCAGATTGCTGAATTGACCCGGCCCTGTAATAATACCTGTATCCATTTTAGCTTCTCTTCCCCTTTTAGAAAGCAAAATAGACGTGCCGTTATCTGACTCTATGTTTATATATTCACAACTATTCACTCTCTTTGCTATCTTTTTTGTCCTCTCCAGCATTTTTTGCCAATTGACTATCATGGGCCCTGTAAGCATATCTTCATCAAAAAGAGGCATGCTTGCATATCTTACACTGCATAGTCTATTTAGTAAATCTCTGAATCTTGTGTGACTTGTTGAATAATATGACATGGCAATCACCACATCTGCAGCTTCGCTTCTATGTCTTCGTATTATTGTTTCTATTGTTTTCAATTGTCTTTCAGTTATTTTTTTTTCAAGGATTGGCTTAAACAATTTTTTTTCTTTTAACTTTACATAAACTTGTTTTCCAAATGCCTCTTCCCATATTTTTTCAGGAGGTTCTATTCCGTGGCATCCTGTAGGTTTAAATTTAATATATTTGATATTACTTGTGAATCTTTTTCCTTCTTCCGTTATTAATTTTCCTGTCTTTTCTGTTGTTTTGTTGTATTGGTCTGAAAAAACTAAAACTTTTTCACCTTTTTTTACTCCAAGGTTGATTTTAAATATATTTCTGACAGCTTTTTTTGTTTTATTTTCCATGAATAGAATTATAATGTTTTTACCCTAAAAATAAATATTTTTTTATACAGTTTCTTTCATCTTTAATCTTCTTTTTCTTTAATCTTTAAATACAGTAATAGTAATAGAATTATAAAAAATGTTAACTAATAAAAAATGCCTGCAGAAACAAACAGAAAACAGAGGTTTATAATATGTTAGAGTTATCAGCTTATATCTTGACAAATAGCGGTTTAAATGATACGCTTCAAAGTCGGAAAGTGTGCTTTATACCATACCAGCTTTCGGGATAATTTCTTGTTAATAACTATATATAAAAATCGATAAAAGTAATATCAGAGATATATTTGGGAAGCATTAGAAAAATGTTTATTAGATGTTTATCATCAATGGAATTTATACCATTACAAAGTGAAGTGATAGATAAATATATAGATAAATATAATGAGGTTATTAACAATTATTTAGAAAATTGTTTACGAATATTCTTGAAGGAAAACAGGGGTACAATTAATGAAGCGAGTATATAATTTCAGTGCGGGACCTGCAATGCTTCCGGAAGATGTAATGAGGAAGGCTGCTGAGGAGATGATTGATTGGCATGGCAGCAGCGGGATGTCAGTGATGGAGATGAGCCATCGAGGTAAAGAATATATTTCAATCGCTGAAAAATCCGAGAAAGATCTCAGGGAAATCATGGCTATTCCTGACAATTACAAAGTCCTCTTCCTGCAAGGCGGGGCATCCAGCCAGTTTGCCATGGTTCCAATGAACCTGTTAAGAGGGAAGAATGAGGCGGATTATATCAATACAGGGGCCTGGTCAAAGAAGGCGATTGCAGAGGCCAAACTTTTCTGTAATGTAAATACAGCTGCATCGAGTGAATCAACAAAATTCACGACGATCCCACCACGTTCCGAATGGTCTCTCAACCCTGATGCCGCGTATGTCCATTATACTCCTAATGAGACAATAGGCGGAGTTGAATTTCATACAATACCGGACGTCGGGAATGTTCCACTGGTAGCCGACATGTCTTCAACAATACTGTCGCGTCCTGTTGATGTCTCCAAATATGGTGTTATATATGCAGGCGCCCAGAAGAATATTGGTCCGGCTGGACTGACGATTGTAATAGTGAAAGATGATCTGATAGGGCAAGTGATTTCCGGTACACCGACTATGCTCAGTTATGAAACACACAGCAAGGCAGATTCCATGTATAACACGCCGCCCACATACAGTTGGTATATTGCCGGACTCGTTTTTGAATGGATAAAAAACAAGGGCGGTCTTAAGGCGATGGCCGAAAATAATAAACGTAAAGCCGACAAGCTGTATGCAGCTATTGATAATTCTGATTTTTACAGAAATCCAGTTGGGCCGGATTGCCGCTCATGGATGAATGTGCCTTTTACATTGGCTAAACCGGAGTTGGACAGCAAGTTCCTTGAGCAGGCCAAGGCCGCCGGATTGGTGACACTTAAAGGACATCGAAGTGTCGGGGGCATGCGTGCCAGTATTTATAACGCCATG
>JACQXG010000094.1 GCA_016208905.1 Nitrospirota bacterium | reverse complement strand
ACCGTTGACAGAGAAATATGCATTCTTCCCTCTGCCGACTCTCTCTATATCAATAATCATCCCTTCTTTGCTGTATCTGGGTCTCATAAGTTTTAAGGTCTTAAAAACGTATTTATATCCCTTGATTAAATTCTTCTGGTCAGGATAAAGTTCGAGTAAAGCGTCTTCCACCTTCTTGAAAGTACACGACCGAACGATATCTCTAAACAATACTTTCTCAGCTCCACTTTTGATCATTAGAATATGTCCGCTTCTTTTTCCCCTTTTTGTTTCGCCGTCAAAAATTTCTTTATCGCTTCAATAGGATCTTTCGCTCCCTTCAGATATTCTTTATCAAAAAGGAAAGGAATATCGCCTAAACCTTTAGCCTTGGTCCTTTTCTTTTTATGGCGGCCTTGTTCAAACCAGTCGACCACATTTCTCAAAAACCTGAAGACAGCCCCATTTTCTCTAACTTCCCCGTCATATTTTTTATATAGGTCGTGATACCACAGAATCAGTTTCTCTAAATTCATGTCATCAAGCATATGCCGGGCTTCTTGCAGCGAATTTCCCACCCCAACAAGTATGCCTCTGAACACCGCGAGGTAAACATATTGGCCTATATGTTCCGAACACTTATTACAAAATAATTCTTCCTTAACAATTCTAATTTCCTCTGCATGAGATATGCAGTCCTTAACATGAAAACTCGTCAACGTCCGTTCAAATGCCTTTGTCTGGGTAGAGTCTATCTTTGCCCGGCAGTTCGGGCAGAGATATGGTTTATCAAAATAGATCGTGTCAAACATTCCCATGCTATTTACTCCTCTTGGAAGAAAATATTTATTACCTATCTCACAAAAAGAACTGCAACAACAGAAGGCGGTTCCGGACATATGAGTGCAACCGGTGTCAGCTATGCAAGCTTACATTTAATATCGTGATTATTCTTCCCATTCACTCGAAAAAGCTTATGGCTCTCAATCGGCTGATTGACCGGAATCGCCCTGCTACCGGCAATTTCAGCAATTGCCTCGTCCCTGTATTGCAATGAATATACACAATTAGCGGCTTTTCAGGCAATTGAAAAATTATTAGTGGTACTGGTCTGCGGTGTATCGTAGAAAACCAACAACATTCCTTCTTTTGCTGAAAGGGAACTGAAAGAATGAATTTTGGGAAGAAAACAATTGCCTAAGACCTTTTCACAACCAGCACAGCGCATTCGGAAAGTCCGATGACCCTTTCAGTAACGCTTCCCATGAGAAGTTTTGCAAGGCCTGTCCTGCCGTGGCTTCCGACTACGATAAGGTCGGTCCTGTTTTCTTTGGCGGTCTCGATGATCGCATCATAGGGTCTGCCTGCAAGGATAAATCCACTTACACTGATTCCTTCTTTTTCAGCCATGGTCTTTGCGGCTTTGACATTCTTTTCAGCGGCCTTGCTTTCTTCGTCTGAAATAAGACCTTTATGCATTTCTGAATGGACTATATCAAACGGGGATTCCGTATCAGACGGCACGACGGAAATTATGACCAGGCTGGAGCCGCAGCGTTTTGCAATCTCAACGGCCTCGGAAACAGCAGCTTCACTGTATCTGGATCCGTCGGTGGCGACAAGGATGTTTTTAAATTCTATCCGGGCGGCCCTCGGAACGATGAGCACGCTGCACGGAGAATGTCCGATCACCCTTGCAGTCTCGCTCCCCATTATCAGTCTCTTGAGGCCTTTTCTCCCGCGTCTGCCCATGATAATCATGGAGGCTTTGTTTTTAGATGCCTCTTCGGTTATGTATTGATAAACGTCTTCTCCCTGGCGCGCGATTATGTCGCAGTCAACGCCTTCCTTTGAAGCGCGTTCTTTTACCGATTCGAGGACCTTCCTGGTCTCTTTCTCAGCCTTCTCAACGAGCTGGGGCGCGAGGGCCTCATATTCCGGATTTGTCTCAACAACCGAGACGGCAAGAAGTTTGGACGAGCATCTCTTTGCAAGGCTGATGGCTTCTCTGACAGCGCCTTCGCTGAATTCGGAGCCGTCTGTTGATAAGAGGAGTTTCTCAAGTTTTGTCGGACAGAATTGATCAGTCATTTTAGTGCCCTCCTACTTTAAGGATACCGCTTGCGGCAAGCGCCAGCACAGCCACTTCCAGTATTGCGATAATAATATACGGAGTATCTTTTTTCCTTATAAGGATCGGCAATATAACTAGGTAACACAAAATCGTCAGTCCGGCCAGCATGGCGATCCCGACAAAGTTCATATAATCCCCTTTGCCTATCATGGCGGCCCATCCCCATCCGGTCGGGGCGTTAAGGATGTGAATATAATCCTTTGCCTTCATCCCCCAGTATTTCGGAAGATCTTCTATAGGAACGAACGACTGAAATATCCCTGATACATATATTATAAAAGTGAATGTCAGCACTGCTAATCCGAACCACATACCGATATTTAAAATATTCGCGTATGCAATCTGTTCTTCAGAAGCCTTTACTTTGTCATTGCTCATTTTATATTCTCCATTAATTTAGTGTCAGTTTAGAGTGTCGGTATCAGTAAAAAACCTAACTGACACTAATCACTATTAATTATTTCCAGATGCCGAGTCCTTTAAGTAATGCCCTTGTTCCTGCAAAGAGCAGTAGTCCTATGACCATCCATTTTATGGCCTTCGGTTTTGTCCTGGCGAGTATTTTTACTCCCACCATTGAGCCAAGCATTATACCGACTATGGATGGGGCAACAATCATGGGCAGCACCGCTCCCTCGTTCAAATAAATCCACGCTGCAGATGTGTCCGTTATAGAGAGCAGGAACTTGCTTGTCGCTACAGATACTTTCAATGGGGCGCCCATCATAAGATTAAGCACCGGTACATTGGCCCAGCCTGCGCCAAGGCCGAACATGCCTGCCATTACACCTATAATAATAAACATAAACAAAGCCTGTGGTGTTTTATGGACCTGCCATTCAATATCTTTCCCGAGAGATTGCTCGGTGTAGATTCCGGTGATCGCGAGACTCTGTGACAAGGCGTCCGGTTTCGGCACATTGGGGAAATCGGATTTTTTGGCAAGCGCCATGATGAGCACAATAAAAAGAATAGTGGCCCCAAGCAATGTCTGTATAACATTTTGAGGTAATGCAAGGCCGATCAATGCCCCGACTATTGCAGCAGCCGAGGCGATCAAGGCAACAGGCAGCGCCAGCCGGAGACTTGCAAGATTTCTTTTTAACAGACCGGGGCCTGCGGCAAGGGCGCCTGCAAGCGCCACAAGGAGTCCGGCGCCTCTGACGAAGTCGAGATTGAAGGGGTAGAACCCTCCGATAATCGGAACGAACAATACGCCCCCTCCGACGCCTCCGAGAACAGCTACAATACCGAGCACAAAGGTCACAACCAAAAGAGAAAGGGGCCATACCCACCACGCAACGTTAGAAGCTGCTGCTGCCGGGATAACCTCGGACCCCTCGGTCGAAGCGAATACTGCAACGGCCCCGATTAAAATCATAGAGACCGCCAGGAAAATTAAGACTCTTGTAGTTTTAGACATTTTGTTCGTCCTTCCGTGTATAAAGAATATTTATTAAAGAGAGCGATTGCTTCACTTTGAATCAATGTTGTTGTAATTTGAAACATTAATAATATAAGGATTTGACCGGACTAAATCAATATAAATTTTGTTATACTGAGTTAAAAATAATTTATTTAATACGATTGCGTTGTACAGTAAAACATATTTTGTATATCATTATGGTAAACAGAAATGAACTTTTTTAAAAAATCCGAAGATAAATTTCAGGCAGAGACCATTAATGAATTGAGGCAGAAGGTGAGTTCCTCCGGTCTGCCTCAGCATGTGCTGGACGTTGCAACCACCGAAATAGATATGCTCTCAAGGATAAGCCCTTCTGTCGCTGAGTACACAATAGGGCTTACTTACCTGGATTACCTGACCGGCCTGCCATGGAACAAAAAGACAGAGGACAATCTTGACATTGAAAGGGCGGCAAAGATCCTCGATGAAAGACATTACGGTTTACAGGAGATCAAACAGAGAATACTGGAGCACCTTGCAGTCAAGATACTTACAAGCCATAAAAAACCGAGTGTGCTGGTAGTCGACGACGAGAAGATTGTGACCAGGAACCTGGAGCATTTATTGAAAAAAGAGGGGTATGCGGTAATGACCGCGAACAGCGGCGGTGAGGCCTTTGCGCGGCTTGAGGATTTTGCCTTTGACGTTGTTATTACAGACCTGAAAATGGAGAAGATCAGCGGGCTGGATGTGCTTGAAAAGGCAAAGATGAAATATCCGGACACGCAGGTCATACTTATTACCGGCTACGCTACAATCGACTCGGCAGTGGATTCCATCAAGAAGGGGGCCTTTCATTACCTTTCAAAGCCGTTCAATCTCGAGGATGTCCGTTCGTCGGTAAAAAAGGCCCTTGAGAAAAAAGTCTTTGACAGGGCCACCAAAGGTTCGGTACTTTGCTTCTCCGGTCCGCCGGGAACGGGAAAAACTTCGCTGGGAAAGGCCATAGCAGATGCCCTGGGCAGAAAATTCGCGAGGATCTCTTTGGGCGGCATTAAAGACGAAGCAGAAATAAGAGGACACCGAAGGACTTACGCAGGCGCTATGCCCGGCCGTATTATCGATGAGATCAACAGGCTTGAGTCGTCAAATCCCGTGCTTATGCTTGACGAGCTGGACAAGATAGGGCAGGATTTTAAAGGAGACCCGGCGTCAGCGCTTCTGGAGGCCCTGGACCCGGAGCAGAATAAAAATTTCATAGACCATTATATTGATGTGCCTTTTGATCTCTCAAGCGTAATGTTTATTGTGACGGCAAATATAGCCGACAATATTCAGGATGCGCTAAGAGACCGCATGGAGGTCATAGAGTTCTCCGGTTATACTGAGGACGAAAAAAGCCATATTGCCCTGCAATATCTCGTTCCAAAACAGACCCATATAAAAGGCCTTTCGGAATCTCCTCCCGAATTTACGCCGGACGCGATAAACAAAATCATCCATGAATATACGCGGGAGGCGGGTATCAGGAACCTTGAAAGGCAGATCGCTGCGGTGTGCCGGAAGATCGCCTCGGATTTTGTCCGCAACAAAGAGTCGGCCATGAACATTAAAATAACGCCCGATATCGTGGACAAATATCTTGGAATGGGCAGGTATCAGCACGAAATAGCCGATGAGGAAAACAGGACCGGAGTTGCTACAGGCCTGGTCTGGACCGAAGCCGGAGGCGAGATAATCTTTGTTGAAACCGCAAAAATGAAAGGCAAGGGCGGGCTTATTCTGACCGGTTCTCTCGGAGATGTTATGCGCGAGTCCGCGCAGGCCGCCCTGAGTTATATAAGGAGCAACGCACCGTTGTTCGGTATCGAGGACAATTTCTTTGAAGCACAGGACATACATGTGCATGTCCCCGCCGGGGCCATCCCCAAAGACGGCCCTTCCGCGGGAGCTACGATAGCGGTCTCTCTGGTCTCTCTTTTAACAGGAAGACCTGTAAGGAGAGACATCGCCATATCAGGAGAGATGACATTGACCGGAAGACTGCTGCCAGTCGGGGGAGTAAAGGAAAAACTGCTGGCCGCCCGGCGTGCCGGAGTTAAGATAGTGGCCCTGCCTGTGAAAAACAAAGCTGATATTGAAAGTCTCGCGCAGGATGCAAAGAAAGGCATTGATATACGGTTTGCCGACAGGATAGATGACTTTATCAGCCTGGCGCTTGAAGCGCCGGGGGTTAAATAAGATATCTTCAGGTTGCTTTCAGCCCGGACTCTGCTTTCTTGACTGCCTTGTAAAGCTCCTCAAACTTGAACGGCTTTATCAGAAAATCGGAAGCGCCTTTATTTAATGCTTCGTCTATGGTTCCCTGGTCTCCGAACCCGGTAATGATAATGACCCTGGTACCGGCGTTTTTCTTAACAGCAGTATCCAGGACTTTCATCCCGTCAACACTCCCCATCATAAGGTCCGTGACGATGATGTCGAAATGTTTTTTCTCCAGCGCCTCAATCGCAGAAGCGCCGTTAAGAAAGGTCTCAACGGCATAGCCTTCTTTTTCAAACATGCGTTTCAGCCTTTTCCCCACAATGGGCTCATCGTCAATTATCATAAGCTGTAATCCGGCGGCCATTGTCTTTACATTCTCCCGGTCCCTTCCGCTTTACTCCGTCAGAAAGTCCCTTCCCCGATGGGATTTATTAAGCAGACGTTATAATAAGCCCTCTTCAAATCCCGGCAATGTTATTGTAAAAGTTGTCCCTTCACCCAGTTTGCTCTGGACGGAAATATCTCCGCTATGCTTCATGACAAGGCTGTGAGCTACCGACAATCCAAGACCCGTGCCTTCTCCGGAGGGTTTGGTGGTAAAAAACGGCTCAAAGATGTTCTTCAGATCTTTTTCGGGTATCCCGCACCCGGTATCGCTTATATCAATTATAATTCTTTTATGTTCTTTGTCCGGCCTGGCGGAGATTGTAATACGCCCTGAACTTTTCATTGCATGGACAGCGTTGATCATTATGTTTACAAAGATTTCTTCAAGTTTGCTTTTGCTCCCGTTAATAAAGAAAGGCGCGTTCGGAATGTCCATTTTCAGATTAATATTGCTGACTCTGAGCTGATTTGCCACAAGACTTGCCGCCTCTTCAATAAGGTTAATTATGTCCAGTTTTTCCATAACAGCGGCTTTATGTGTGCCGACAAATTCAAGCAGGTCCGACACAATATGCTTGGCGCGTTCACTCTGCGAAAGTATGTCCTGAATATATTCCTTGAGCTCTTCCAGGGTGAGCTCGTTGATGTCTTCTCGCATTGATTCAGCAGTCAGCGAGATGTTGTTCAGGGGGTTGTTTAATTCATGAGTGACCCCTGAAATAAGAAATCCCAGAGAGGCGCGTTTCTCGGCCTCAATCTGTTTTTCATGAAGAAGTTCAATGCTTTGCTCCAGGGAATGATGAGTCAACTGCAGTTGATCAAGCATGGTATTGAAAGACATGGCGAGCGAATAGGTTTCATCATGCTCCTTGAGCGGCGCCCTCTGGTTTAAATCCCCTTCGGTTATTTTTTTGGTAATATCGGAGAGCCTCTTGATCGGTGCGACTATATATGACGCGGTCTTGTATACAAGCAGAGGCCCTATCGTGCAAAGAAGGATAAGCGCTGCGACCAGGAGTGTGTGTGTCCGGTTAAGGAAGGCGTTTATCCTGCTTCTTTCTTTCCCTGCTATGCCGTATGTGATATTTTCAAGTTTGACCCCGGTTGCCTGCAACTCGTTTATCAGGGACTCGCTGTTATTGTAGGCTTTCGACAGGCTGTAAGCCACCTGCGTATAAGGTATGCATTCATAGCATATAGGTACGATATTCTTCATTGTTAAAATAGCGCTCTCAAATGCGATAAAGGATCCTTTGTCACGGAAGAGCATATAATTTTTTTCAAGACGCCTGACGTTCAGGATAAAGTTTGTCGAGAGTTCGCCATTGCTTTTTTTTGCCGCTATATATGCTTCCAGCTTCCTTCCTTCTTCCCTGACTTTTTCAACAACGTCGGTTTCTGTCTGAAATTGCCCATATAAGTTGTTTATGGTGTCCGAGTACATTTGAATGGAGTTTCTGAGCTCGGAAAAATTGCTTTCTCCTATTTCAGCAGTACTCTGGGGAGATATATTACTGAGATAGTTCTTTAGGACGGATATCGAGTCCCCGCAATATTTGAAGTATTCGACGTCTTTGTGAAGGAGCAAGTTTTTTTCATTCCGTCTGATTTCAAGGACGTGCTCCTTCATGTCATCCGCGATCATAACAAAGCCCTGCCTGTTCTTCACATCGGTAATATAACCGTAAGCCAGCAGTCCGCCCAGAAGTGCGATCAGTGAAGGTATCGCGATGCCTATGATCATCTTATGCCATATTTTAAGTTGCATCACACAATAACCCGTTTAGCCACTGAGGATTCTTCTTTTAATACGTCTCTAAGATCATGCCAAATTTACATGCCGGGAATAAGAGCATCCGGCTTCGAAGGACCAGCATAAAAAATTATACATTTTTCATTCGGAAAAAGCATTTTCAATTATACAGTCTCTGTTCAGCGTTGTTTTAATCTGAAACAGCGTTTTCGCATCTGCCACTTTAATTTCTCTTCTATTTCAAGACATTACAATCTGGCACGCATCTTGGATTTACATGGTTAGTTTTCAAAGGAGGAACAAACATGAAGGAAAAGCTTTTATTCGTGACAAAAGGAGGTGAAGACAGCGAGGATGGATTTTCATATGTCCTTGAGCTTGCAAAAAGCCTCAACGCAGGAATTGAGATGCTGATGGTACACGGCAAGCAGGCCATGGAGACATATGAAGATATGATGGCCGCGGTCGCGTTTGCAGAGGCCGGAGACCATGAGACAGTAAGACTTCTCGTTAACAGACAGCAAGAGGAAATCAGGGAGATCGAGGCAAAAAAGATAGAAGGGTTCGCTGAAAAATGCAGGGAGCAATCAATCAACTTCTCATGTAAGGTCGAAAGCGGGGACGCCATATCCGCGGTGAAGGACCTTCTCAGAAGTAAACCAAATATTGAAATGGTGCTTCTGAGCCCCAATATTTCCGCAAACAAAAAGATACTCGATTTTAAGAAGATGCTTAAACAGATAACCAGGCCGGTTGTTTCAATATCAAGACTGGCTGAATCCGAAGGATGACAATAGACAAAGGGGGCCGTCGGCAACTTTCACGAATTTGTCAATTAAAAAAAAGGAGGAAGTGAACATGAAAGGACTATTTAAAAAACTGGAGGACATTTATGCAGCCGCTGCATTCGCAGAGGAAGGGGAGTTTGAGACAGCGAGAGAGATTCTGAGAGAAAGGAAGTCAGTGGATAAACAGTTGAGAAAGAGAACGGACAAGGAGCCGCGTGTAAGACTCAGGGCGAGTTAGTTGGTGCTCGTTCATTTACTAATAAATATTCAAGAAAACTTTACAACTTTAAGGAGGGAAAAAATATGGCTGAAAGCAAGGTCAGAAAGAAACCTGTCGGCAAGATGCTGCTGATGGGCGTCATATCAGTGGCGCTTTATGCGCTGCTGTTGTTAAAGCAGGATGTTATTAACGGATATATCGGTCAAGGCGGCATGTATGCATTCCTGCCGATAATAACGGCATTTTTATTCTCATTTGTTCACGGCACATTCACAGGAGACTTCTGGACAGTCATGGGGATAGAGGCCGCAAAGAAAAAGAAGGAGGTAAAGTAAGATGCACGATATAGTTAATGCAGCCGCTAATTTTATCAATCTTGACACGGCAAATATTATCTACCTTTTTCTTGTCGGATTTGTTGGAGGTCTTGTAAGCGGTTTTATAGGTTCCGGCGGGGCATTTGTTCTCACCCCGGCAATGATGAGCATGGGAGTCCCCGGTCTTGTAGCAGTGGCAAGCAACATGTGCCACAAATTCCCCAAGGCGCTTATAGGCGCCCTCAAACGCGCAAAGTACGGACAGGTGGACGTGAAACTTGGAATCGTACTCGGCATCTCGGCAGAGGCTGGAGTTCTTTACGGAGCGCATATACAGGAGAGTATAAAAAAGTCGTTTGGGGAAGCAGGTTCAAACCTGTATGTCAGCACAGCTTTTGTAGTAATACTTGCCATAGTAGGCGGTTTTGTATTGCTCGATGCATGGAAGACTTACAAATCCGGGACCACCAATGAAGAAGAAAAGGTCACCAAACTTGCAAAATGGGTCCAGTCCGTCAACATTCCCGGCACCATGGTGTACTTTAAAAGCCTCAATGCAAGGATTTCGGTCCTCTTCACCATCCCGCTCGGTTTTGCAACCGGAATGTTGGCCGCAACAATTGCGGTCGGTGGTTTTGTAGGTGTGCCCTCGATGATTTACGTCCTCGGCGCTCCGAGCCTGATGGCGTCTGCAACCGAGTTGGTCATTGCATTCGTTATGGGTCTCGGCGGTTCCTTCAAATACGCAATGCACGGTCTCGTTGACATCCGTCTTGCAATGATAATCCTTGCCGGTTCCCTCTTCGGGATCCAGCTCGGCGCTATGGGGACCACTTATGTAAAGGCCTTCACGATAAAAATGGTGATGGGCGTTATTATGGTCATCGTCCTGTTCAGCCGTGCACTGATGGTCCCTGTTTATATGTCGCAGCTCGGTCTGATTTCGGAGATTGCCGCAGACACGACAAAGATGCTGAAGAGCGTAAGCTACGGGATCATGATATTCGCCCTTGCAACGGGTGCATTTATCGTCCTTAAAGCCATGTGGCAGGGACGTCGTGAACAAAGACTCGCAACGCAAGAGGCGCTCGGACATGTTAAGTAACGTTTGTAGGGGCGTATTGCAATACGCCCCTGCTCGTAAAAATTATTGGGGTGTAATTAATGGGAATATACAGAAAAATACTTTCAGCAGTTGACGGGTCAGAGATAGGCTTTAATGCCCTTGAGCAGTCCTTCAAACTTGCCTGCACTGAAGGGTGCTGGATCACCGTAGTGTCTGTAATTCCTCCTTACGAAGGCGATCTCGATCTTACAGCCGTGGGAAATGTGATGAAGACCATGAGAAAACCCTGCGAATACGCCCTTTCTGAAGCCAGGAGGCTGGCGGAATTCGAACGGGCGTCAATAAAGACCGTCTGTGAAGAAGGCGAGATATATGAGAGGATCGTAGATGTCGCGGAGGCTGACAACTGCGATCTGATCGTAATGGGAAAAAGGGGAATGCACCCGATAGGAAGGGCCTTTGTGGGAAGCGTTACAGCTCGCGTCATCGGATACAGCGGCAAAGATATCCTCGTAGTCCCTGAAAAGGTCGCGGTCGAATGGAAGAATATCGTGATCGCTACGGACGGCTCAAAGTACAGCAATGCCGCCGCTGAAAAGGCGATAGCTTTTGCAAGATCATACGGCGGGGAACTGAAGGTCATTTCCGTTGTGGATGTCCCTACCGAATATTACGCTGAGGCTCCGAAGGCTGTAGAAGACCTTACAAGGAAGGCAAAGGGATTTGTTGAAGATGTGAAGAAAAAAGCTGAGGCGTACGGGATCAAGGCTTCAACATTTATCGGCGAAGGAGAGACTTACCAGGTCATTACTGACTTTGCGAAAAAGGAAAATGCCGACGTGATCATACTGGGCAGCCACGGCAGGACAGGGATCAGGAGGCTTTTGATGGGGAGTGTTACCGAGAAAGCCATCGGTTATGCCCCGTGTCCGGTATTGATCGTAAAAATATAGGAGGATAATATGAGAGAGAAAATACTGATTGTTGACGACGACCCGGAGATGTTAAATCTTCTGAACATACTTGTCAGTGAAAATACATCATACGAGCCGGTCATAACGAATAACCCATTAGAAGCGGTAGATATCATAAGGAAAGGCAACATCGATCTCGTTATAACCAAACTCAAGATGCCAGCGCTTGACGGAATTCAGGTGCTTCAGGAGGCCAAAAGCGCGGATGAAGATATCCAGGTCATTATTATAAGCAGGTACAGCACATTAGATACTGCCATGGAATTGATGAATAACGACGGATTCGATCTGATCACTATACCGTTCAAAAAAGAGCAGATGCTCCTGGCCATTAATAAAGGTATGAACTGGAGGAGGCTGCATAAGGATTACAGGAAGCTGAAGGAGCATTTTAAGGACGGGCAACCCAGGACTTCAACGGCCTTCGGCGTTATTTAACTTATTTCTATAGTGAATACAGCCTCAACTATTCCCATTCTTCCCGGGTAACAGATCACAAGATCATCTCTTTATCAATGCTTCGAATATATTGTATTCTTAACAACCGATCAAAAGACAAATGAAACTGAAAATCTGGCATAAGATGATCATCGGCATCGCTGTCCCCTCCCTGATCGCGGTCATTGGGACCATGTTGAGTTTCGAGAATATCAACAATGTAACAAACAGGCAGGGCCATGTCCAGATCGCAGACGACCTCAGGGAAAATGTACTCGAAGTGAGGCGGAATGAAAAAAACTTTCTTCTTCACAAGGACCCCGAGTATTACAAATTTTTTGAAGATGCGACTGCGGTCCTCAGTAATTTGATCAAACGGATATCTCCTGAAACAGTCGAGGAGATAGGCAAAGAAGACTTTTTCCTGCTCAGAAAAAACCTTGAGACATATTCAAGCACGGCAGCGGATCTTTACAAAAATTATCAGGTAGAAATCGATGTTGTCGAAACGGTGCGGGAAGAGGGAAGGAAAATAGAGACCCTTGTGGCAACGAAAAATCATGCAATGGAGCTCTCGACAGATTTCATTCTGAACCTGAGGCGCCTCGAAAAGAATTACATGCTCTTTCGCGATAAAGATTCACTCATCAAACTGGAGGAAGGCCTTTCACAATTAAAAAATATTACGCCTTTTTGTCTTGAGTGTGTTCCTTATATAAAATCCGTCAACGACCTTTTTACAATCTACAAAAAGAGTGATGCAAAAATTAATGACCTGCAGACAGTCGGGACCAGCCTTGAAAATATAACAACTGAAATAGCGGAAAGGGAAAGGCAGAGGATCGGTTCGTTCCTTATCCGGACCAAGCGTCTTTTACTGATAGCCCTCTTGCTGCTTTGCACTGTCGGCCCCTTATTTGTATACAAGACTGCCGATTATGTTGTAGCGCCCATTAACAGGCTTGCCGTGATCACTAAAAGGATTTCGGAGGGACAGATGGACCTCAGGGCGCCGATCAGGGAACACGATGAGACATTTTCACTCGCGTTATCATTTAACACCATGCTTGATCACCTTCAGTTGACACATGAATCCCTTGAACACAGCATGGAGCTGTTGAGGGACAAACAGGCCCAGCTTGTACAGTCCGAAAAGCTCGCCTCCATCGGCACTCTCGCCTCCGGCGTAGCGCATGAACTCAATAACCCGCTTAATAATATCTATCTCGCCTCCCAGACTTTGTTTAATGAAATGGACCCGGACAACAGTCCCGACATAGTAAAAGAAAGTGTGAAGGACATTTATTCCCAGACCCTCAGGGTAAAAAAGATAGTGAACAACCTCCTTGAATTCGCCAGGGAAAAGGGCCCTGACCTTAAAAAAATTAATCTGCTCAATGTCATTAATAAAATCCTTAAGCAGATGACGGCGTCCGGCGAGATGTCGAAGGTAAATTATAAACTCGATATCTCGACCGCTGAGGACATAGAGATATTTGCCGACAGTCTGCTGCTTGAACAGGTTTTCATTAATATAATCGGCAATGCAATAGACGCCTTGCGCGGTGAAGGCTCCCTGAATATTACAGTTGCTATAAAAGACAGTTCGGTAAGGATTGACGTTTCGGATACGGGCGCAGGGATACCGCCCGAAGTTATATCAAGGATATTCGATCCGTTTTTCACGACAAAAGAAAAAGGCACGGGGTTGGGCCTGGCAATAGTTTATAGTATAATAAAAAAACACAACGGGGATATTACCGTACAGAGTGTCCCTGATAAAGGGACGACATTTACCATAACTTTACCCCGGCAGAAAGAAATTGCGTAAACAAATAATGATTATCTGTAAATATTGATTAACTAGTATCTGTTGCGGAAAGTGATAATTTGATATTAACATGTCATTTCGAGCTAAGCGAGAAATCTTAAGCTGTTGCAATGCCGAAAGATTTCTCCCTCTGTTCGAAATGACAATCCGGTTACAGAAGTAATTTATTGTTTCCGCAACAGGAACTAACTGACTGGACCGAAAATAAAATGAATATAAAAATACTGATCGCCGAAGATGAGGAAATAACCTCAAGACATCTGAGCTACGCCCTGAAAAACGCCGGCCATACTGTCACATGCGTAAACAACGGCCTTGACGCATGGGAATTGCTTCAGAAAGAAGATATCGATATCCTTATCGCAGACATAAAGATGCCAAAGATGGACGGCATAACCCTGCTCGCCAAAGTAAAAGAGGCAAATCCGGATATTGACGTGATTATCATAACCGGTTTCGGCAGCATTGAATCCGCGGTCAACGCCATGAAGCAGGGGGCCACGGACTATATAACAAAACCTTTCAACATAGACGAATTAAACGTAAAGATCGAAAAGATTCTGGAAAAAAAAAGACTTGAAAAAGAGAACCTGGCCCTCAGAATATCCCTAAATTCCCCGTTGTTACACTCTGAAAAGACCGAAACAATCGGCGGTCTCCCCTTTGTCGCCCGAAGCCGGGCGATGAAGAGGGTCATTGAAATCATAAACAGCATAGCGAATTCTGACTGCAACGTGCTGATTACCGGTGAAAGCGGCGTAGGCAAAGGGCTTGTAGCAAAACTTATCCATAACACGGGCCTTAGAAAGGATAAATCTTTTATGGGGCTGAACTGCGCCACCTTTACGGAGGAACTGCTTGCAAGTGAACTGTTCGGTCATGAAAGAGGCTCATTCACAGGCGCGGTAGCTTCCAAGAAGGGCCTGCTGGAAATCGCGGACAGCGGCACGCTGTTTATGGATGAAATAGCGGAAATGTCTCCTAACCTTCAGGCCAAATTACTTAAGGCAATCGAGGACAGGGAATTCTTCCGGGTCGGCGGCACAAAGCCCGTCAGGGTCGATGTCAGGATCATCGCGGCCACGAACCAGAACATAAACACTATTGTGTCAGACGGCAAATTCAGGGAGGACCTTTATTACAGGCTGAATGTCATGGACATCCATATCCCCCCGCTTCGTGAAAGGAGGGAAGACCTCGGGGCGCTGGTCAGGTATTTTTTATTCCATTACGCAAAAAAAGAAAACCGAAAAGTTACGGGCTTTACAAAAGAAGCTATGGCCCTGCTCACGTCATACATGTTTCCAGGCAATGTCAGGGAACTGGAAAATATCATTGAGCGGGCCGTAATACTTGAGAAGACAGACCGCATCCAGCCTGAAAATCTCCCGCAGAGCATTAAGCTTTTTCATGTCGAAGCCATCGACCCTAACCGGATAAAGACCATCAATGAGATAAACAGGGATTATGCGGAGAAGGTGCTGGAAGTAGTAGGCGGAAACAAATCGAAGGCGTCAGAGCTTCTGGGCATATCACGCACAAGTTTGTGGCGTGTGCTGAAGGGAGAATGACCCCTATTTCACCGTCTCACATTCCCCCCACAATCCGACAAAACCTAAGGAGTGCTTCTTTAAAAAAGAGCTGCTATTAGCCAGAGTTAAATAATGATTCGTTTGCTGACAAAGATGGAGTGGAATAATATTTAACAGGCTTAATGAAGTCTTAAATGTCAATAGGCAAGCCGGACCCATTGCCTGACTGCTATATTATTTACTCCCTATAATCTGTCCCTTTGTTTTCGGAGTACGATAATATTCAAAAGCTTTTGTAAGAAAATCATGCCTTCTTTTTATGGAATAGCCTTCAACAGACGCTTGGAGAATATACTTCTGAAATTCTTCCATTACGATAGAGTTTCGTGGTTTATTATATTTACTTAAAAGGTCCATATTATTTTTTATCTCGTTAAGCAATTTCACATAAAACTTCGAGAACTCAGCGATAAGATTAACCATCTGATTCACAAACAGTTCTTCAACAAAAAGATATGCTGTTACTGCAACAGCTCGACTCGATATTATAAAAGCATTTTTATTGAAAGCGTTATCTATCTCTTTTAAAACTTTTTCTATCCGGACAAGATTTTCGTCTTTATTATTTAAATCATGGTTTGATTCAAAAAAATCTTCTATATCCTGCAATCTTGCTCTGACAAATTTACCATCGGATTCAGCTTTTGCAAATGAATTTAGACATATCTGTGCAAGTGTGAATTGTCGGGAGAATCTTCTTTCTGACAGGTTTGTATTTCTAAAAAAAGGACCGTTGTCTCCAATCTCTTTATAAATAAAATCTCGAATTGTCCCGGTTCGAGTTTTTAGTAACTCCCCGGAGTTAAGTCTTACTCCTAATTGTAGGCGCCTAAATATCTGCCTAATCCGTTCATCATCAATGGCCTTATAGATAGTAAAACTTAATTCAAATTTGTCGATTTTTTCTGAAACCGAAGGATGTCTCTTTTTAAGTTCTTTGTAAGTGTATTTTTCATCTAAGAATCGTATCGTTAAGGGCGATTCTTCGGCAGTCTCCGGTTTAAAGAACTTCAATAAAGTGCTCATGCGTTGTTTCCCATCGATACATTCATAATCATTCTATTGCTTCTTGTAGAGGTCTTCTCTGACATTGGTTATCCCCTTTACAATCACAGACATTTTTTTAAGTACTTAGTTTCTTTAATAAGTTCATCTAACATATGTAACCCCATTGCTTTTAACCATACCTTGAAAGGATTTCCTACGTCGGTTATTACATCTGCTACTGGCGGTTCTTTAATATCATCGCCTAATTTTACAATCTTCTTAAAGAAACCGTAACTGTTTTTAATTTGATCTCCCGTCTCTGGAAAATCTATTATTTGTATTTCTAAATCACTGGCTCTTTCTAAATGCGCTTTGAATAAAAGGTCTATCAAACCAATATCATTTGGACTCAATGAACATCCAATAATTCTAAGGATATCGCACTTCAACATAACTTCAAACGCGCGACTCCAAATAAAGTTATAGGGGGGAATTAAATAATTCTTATTTATTCCTAAAGGAATAATTGGAATCTTTTTTTGTTTTCCATAAATATTTACTTTGCCCCAGTCAAAAGAGCCATGTAACTTTAACAATGGAACGCTCTCTCCCCTTTCAGAAGTAAAACAATAATTAGGTTTTGTTCCTAGTATTATTTTGTAAGCTTCGTCTAGTATGCCATCATAATTCAATGAAATTATTCCCAACACTTCTTCTTTATCTGTAATTTTTGAATGAAGTTCAAATAACGCTTTGTGTAAATAAAATTTCTTTCTTCTCCTATCTGATAACTTATCTTTTATGTCATCATGAATCAAGCGTTTAAGATAATTAATCTTAAAATCCGAATCAGGTATACGATTTATTTCGATAAGGCTAATTAATAATTCAATATTTAAAGAGCCTTCGGTAGATGTAACCAGCTCAATATTCTTTTTGAAACGTGAGTTGTACCGGGCATTTTTCATTACTCTGTTTGAAACATCAGAAATGAGCAACCCATTTTTACTTCGAAATTTCTGGTCCGGGCTATCTTCTAAATTTATAATTTCTGCATGAGTTGCTCCAGC
>JACQXG010000083.1 GCA_016208905.1 Nitrospirota bacterium | reverse complement strand
GGTGAAGGAGATGCGGTTACAGGGGATAAAGAGCATAGAAGAAGGCAACAAGTTTCTATCCGGATATTTACCGGGATATAACAGGAGGTTCGCGGTACAAGCCAAAAAAGAAAAGGACCTTCATAGAGAGATTCCAGAGGGCATTGAGCTTGATAACATTCTCTGTATCAGGACGCAAAGGGGATTGAGGAATGATTATACAGTAGCCCATAACAAAAGACTCTATCAGATAATGGACAGGACAGAAGCCAAAAGGGTTCAGGTGGAAGAAAAGATAAACGGAGCAATGGCGATTACTTTTGAATGCAGACGCTTAAAGTTTAAAGAGATTACAGAGAGGCCGGAGATTCCGCAGAAGAAGCCCCTTATCTTTATTCTCAAAAAGAAAAGAAATTATGATCCTGCGCCCCCCCTCTCATCCTTGGCGGCAGGGAATCAAGTCAATAAAATTACAAAGATTAAGACAGGTTAACAAATAGGACATTTTAACTTTGGTAAGAATAGGACATTTCTACTTTGGCTTGACACCGGACAATTCGAGTAATTGACAATATAGGGGGCTATTTCGTAATATATAGCATTCCTTTTTATTTGCCTACTGGCAAGTAGTAACGATTATCGAAAGTTCATGTTGTTCATGAAATATTGGGAAAATTTTCCCAAAAAAGAGCTGTCCCACCATATTTCGATGGGACAGCTTAGCTCGAAGCACTGATGAAAATGCTATTTCTTTTTCTTCTTAGCAACAACTTTCTTCTTTGCGGCTGCTTTCTTTGGAGCAGCCGTTTTCTTTTTTGCAGCGGCTTTTTTAGTGGCGGCCATATGTTTTCACCCCCTTTCTACTCCCCTTTATATGGGAGAATATTATAGTCTTCCTAGTAATAATATTTTTTTTGTATTCAACAGTTTCTTAAGAAACCGGTCTCCACTTTTCTTTTTTGATTTATAATCTAATATACTCATTAAAGTAAGATTAATTTCTCTTCCAAATCTTTTTTCTATATCATCCAAGTTCTTCTTTAAATGGGTTGCATCAGATACAACAAATAAGTCTAATGAAGGAAGATTTGCATTATTAACATAAGGGCCATAAATAAAAGCTGATTTTGCATCAGAGGCTGTTAATACAGATTTAAGAGCACCCGGAAGCCCTAGAGATTTTGCAATTAAGCCTTTAAGTTCGGGGAAGAGAGGAGAGTTTTTATTCACTTTAGAATATTTGAGATTGCCTTCTTTTTCAGTTAAAACAAGATCCATCTTTTCCAATTTATCGAGCTCCCTTTTTACTCCGGATGGATTCTTATTTATAAGTCTAGATATCTCTCTAACATAAAATTTTTCTTCAGGGTTATTAAATAACAGCGACATAATGTCGGCTCTGATTCCTGATGTAAATAGTTTTTCTAACATACGTTAGATATAATTTATATAATAAATTTATAATTGTCAAGAATAAAATACAAAATAAGAACATAAAAATACATTTTGTAAACGTTGCAATTAAAGATCCTATTGTTGTTAATTTTTAAACAAATATGATTTTCTCCAACGATCATCAGGTAAATGGAATAATATTCTGAATTAATTTCAACTCACCTAAACTTTTTGGGTGTGCGACAAATCTATTCATAAAAAGAATTAAGCATATATCAGATTCTCCCAGTAATCTTTCCAGCGATTGCTGAATAGGCAACAACGTAATTCTATAATAATGGGGTATGCAGGAGGTTCTCCAAAAATAATGTAATGTCATAGATAAGTCATTAATGGATAAAAAAACTGTTTTTATCAAGTGGTCGTTAGTGGTTTTGAAAAAAATGGGGGAACTTTTTGCAGGGGGGAGAGAAAAGAAGCACTCCTATGCTATATCTTAGAAGAGTGAACTTCTCCCGGATTAAAAGACACACAGAAAGGATGAGTAAAATAGAAAAAACCTAAACATGGAGGTAAGCAATGAAAGAAGGAAGTGGGTGCAGGAAGTACGACAAGCAGTTCAAAGGGAAGAGATTCTTCAGTATCTTTTATCTGTACAAGAACGTTTGGTAAAATATACAGTAGCTGTCTCACAGTATATTCCTAAAATTAGATCATATCTCTTGCCTGCGTATACAGTTTTCAGCAGTTTAATTCTAAAAAATGTCTAAAATTGATATTTACCCTTGAACTAAAATAACAACTGTTGTAAAGTATTCTCTATGCATAGGGTTGTCGTTATAATTCCATCACGTTATAATGCAACCCGTTTCCCCGGAAAACCCCTTGCGCTGCTTAATGATAAACCTATAATACAGCATGTTTATGAACAAGCTTCCAGGGCAAGTCTCGTTGATGACGTGATGGTTGCTACGGATGATAAGAGAATATATGATGCCGTAATTAATTTCAAAGGTAAGGCTGTAATGACTTCCGGGAGTCATGAAAGCGGCACTGACAGGGTAGCAGAGGCGGCCGGTAATCTGGATTGTGAACTTGTGATCAATGTTCAGGGAGACGAGCCGTTTATCAAGCCTGAGATGATCGATGACACAGTTAATATGTTAAACAATGACCACAGGACATCGATCAGCACGCTCTCAAGAAAAGTGACGGACATGCAGGAAATATTTTCACCGCATGTGGTTAAGGTTGTTGTGGACGATGAGGGCTTTGCCCTGTATTTTTCGAGGGCCCCGATCCCGTATCACAGGGATGAATTTTCAGAGTTACGAGTTACGAGTTACGAGTTACAGGATGCACAAATAAAAAACTGCAACCTGGAATTCTACAAACATATCGGCGTATATGGATACAGGAAAGACGCGCTTATGAATTTTACATCGTTGAAACAATGCAGGCTGGAAAAAATCGAAAAGCTGGAACAGCTGAGAGCGCTTAATGCAGGGATGAAAATAAAGGTCAAAGAGACCAAATTTGATACTTTTGGCATTGACACAAAAGAAGACTTAAGAAAGGCTGAGGAATGGCAAAATATATCTTTGTAACAGGCGGAGTTTTATCTTCCCTCGGCAAGGGGATAGCCGCATCTGCCGTCGGGGCGCTTCTGGAAGCAAGGGGGCTTAAAGTCACGATACAAAAGCTGGACCCATATATTAATGTGGACCCGGGGACGCTGAGTCCGTTCCAGCATGGAGAGGTCTTTGTTACGGATGACGGCGCCGAGACCGACCTGGATCTTGGCCATTATGAAAGATTTACATCTACTCGCATGTCGCAAAAAAACAATTTTACTACCGGCAGGATTTACTATAACGTTCTCCTGAAGGAAAGAAGGGGAGATTATCTCGGAGAGACTGTACAGGTTGTCCCGCATATAACCGATGAGATAAAAAATTCCATCAAGGCAGTTTCGGATGAATATGATGTTGTAATTGTTGAAATCGGCGGCACTATCGGCGACATCGAAAGCCTGCCGTTTCTCGAGGCCATCAGGCAGTTCAGATATGATGTGGGAAGAGAAAATGTGCTTTATATTCACTTGACCCTCGTTCCTTATATAAGCACTGCCGGCGAGCTAAAATCAAAGCCTACCCAGCATAGCGTAAGGGAACTCAGGGCGATAGGTATTCAGGCCGATATCCTGCTTTGCCGTACGGACAGACCCCTATCGCAATCGGTCAAGAAAAAAATCGCCTTGCACTGCAATCTTGACATTGACGCCGTTATTGCTGCTGTAGATGTTAAATCCATATATGAAGTCCCGCTCGTATTGCATGAGGAAGGAATTGACAGCCTGGTTGTGAAAAAACTGTCTTTAAATATTAAAGAGCCTGATCTTTCATTGTGGTCAAGGGTTATAAGGAAAATCAAGGACCCTGAAGATACGGTAACAATAGCAATAGTAGGTAAGTATGTGGGGCTCAAAGATTCTTATAAGAGTCTGAACGAGGCCCTTACTCATGGCGGTATAGCCAATAATGTTAAAGTTGATATACATTGGGTTGATGCTGAAGATATTGAAAAGAACGGAGCTGACAGGTATCTGAATGAAGTCGACGGAATTCTTGTCCCCGGCGGTTTTGGAGAGAGAGGTATTGAGGGGAAGATAGAAGCTGTAGGGTATGCAAGGGTCAAGAAGATCCCATATCTGGGCATATGCCTCGGTATGCAATGTGCGGTCATTGAATTTGCCCGCAATGTTTGTAAATTGAATGATGCAAACAGTTCAGAGTTCAGAAAAGACACGCCCCATCCGGTAATCTATCTGATAGAAGAGTGGTATGATTTCAGGAACCGGACGGTGCAGAGAAGAGACCTGAAATCGGACAAGGGCGGCACTATGAGGCTGGGCGAGTATCCCTGTGTGCTGGAGGAGGACACAAATGCTTTCAACGCTTACGGTGTTAAAGAAATTTATGAGAGACACAGGCATCGATATGAGTTTAATAATGGATATAAAGAACTGCTGGTGAAAAACGGTCTCACGATAAGCGGACTGAGCCCGGACAAGCAATTGGTAGAAATAATTGAAATTGAAGACCATCCCTGGTTCTTTGGTTGTCAATTCCATCCTGAATTCAAATCACGGCCTCTGGAACCGCACCCGGTGTTCAGGGCCTTTATAGGCGCTGCATTCAGTGAAAAGAAACTGCTTTTCCCTAATCCGATTGAGAAAATGGAGGTTATCAATGAGTGACATTATTGATGTTTATGCACGAGAAATTATCGACAGCAGAGGAAACCCAACCGTTGAAGTGGATGTATTGCTTGAAGCCGGAGCACATGGAAGGGCCGCAGTGCCGTCCGGGGCCTCAACCGGCCAGAGGGAGGCCCTTGAACTCAGGGACAAGGATAAACGCTATGCAGGAAAGGGCGTCAGAAAGGCAGTAAAAAATGTAAATGAAATAATAGCGCCCAGGCTGATTGATATTGAAGGGAGCGATCAGGTATATGTTGATAATCTTATGATAAAGCTTGACGGCACTAAAAACAAGAGTAAGCTTGGTGCAAATGCTATTCTGGGTGTATCCCTTGCCGTCGCTAAGGCAGCTGCAATGGAAGCTGAACTTCCGCTCTATAGATACATCGGAGGCGTAAGCGCATGCGAACTGCCTGTGCCGATGATGAACATATTAAACGGCGGGGCGCATGCGGACAATAACCTTGATATCCAGGAATTCATGATTATGCCGGCCGGAGCTTCCAGTTTCAGCGAGGCCTTGAGAATGGGCGCTGAGATATTTCACAGTCTTAAAAGTCTTTTGAAATCCAAGGGGCTTAGCATTTCCGTAGGTGATGAAGGAGGATTTGCTCCTAATCTGAAATCCAATGAAGAGGCGATCGTGCTGGTGATCGAGGCGATTAAAAAGGCCGGGTATAAAGCAGGGAAAGATGTATTCATCGCACTTGATGCCGCTGCATCCGAATTTTACGACAATGGTAAATATCGCTTTGAAGGAAAGTCCGTCAGTTCAAATTATCTGATAGATTTTTATGAGAAACTGATTGAGAAATATCCGGTGAAATCTATTGAAGACGGACTCGCTGAAAATGACTGGAATGGATGGGAAGCAATGACAGAGAAGATCGGCGGCAGGGCGCAAATTGTCGGCGATGACATTTTCGTTACTAACAAGGATATTTTTGCAAAAGGGATAGAAAGAGGCATCGGCAATTCAATATTGATCAAGTTGAACCAGATAGGCTCATTAACAGAGACGCTTGATGCTATTGAGATGGCAAAAAGGGCAGGTTATACCGCCGTTGTATCACACAGATCAGGGGAGACGGAAGACACAACTATAGCTGATCTGGCGGTGGCAATGAATACAGGACAGATCAAAACAGGTTCCCTGTCCAGGACTGACCGGGTCGTCAAATACAACAGGCTTTTGAGGATTGAGGAAGAGCTTGGAGATGCAGCCAGGTTTAGAGGGATGGACGTATTTTATAATTTAAAATGAATATATTAAAAACAGAAGATGAGAAGATAAGAGGATGAGAAAAATCAAAAGTTTTATATATTCTTAACTTCTGTTTTATAAAAAATATGAGGAATGTCCGGCGAAAGCAGGTTGAGGAGAACAGGAAGAAGAGGCAGGTTGTTTATCTCACTTTTGCGATACTGTTGTTTGTATATCTTACTCTGAACATGATCATAGGAGAGAATGGCCTGATGAAATTCATAGAGCTTAAATCAGAGATAAACAGGATGCTGGCAGAAACAGCCACAATTGAAAAGCAGAATCAGGATGTCACGAACAGGATAGAAACTCTCAAGAACAATCCGGACGGTGTAGAAGAACTTGCCCGTGAACATGGACTTACAAAAAAAGGAGAGTTGATATTCAAATTTAAGGACCAGCAGTAATTATTTATTTTAGGAGGCTTAATGTTTGATCTTACGACAGAGGCACAGTTTTCAGCTGCGCATCAGCTCAGGGGATATAAAGGTAAGTGTGAAGCACTGCACGGACATAACTGGAGAGTACAGGTCACAATTTCTTCCGACAAGCTTGATGACATAGGAATGGTAATGGACTTCCACGAATTAAAGGCAATAACCGGTGAAGTAATTTCGACGCTTGATCATTCTTTCCTGAATGACGTTTTTCCGTTTACCGAGATAAATCCGTCCTCTGAAAACATTGCCAAATGGATATATGAATCGATCAAGAAAAAGCTCATAAAGAAAATGTGCGAAATATCGTCGGTTACCGTATGGGAAAATGAAACATCGTCGGCAACGTTTTATGAATAGAAATCTGGTTCTTCTGGGGATAGTGTGGATAGGCTAAACGCCGTCATTCCCGCAGTCTATTGAGCGGGAATCTAATAAACACAAGGATGGATTCCCGATTAAAACCTCGGGAATGACAGACAAAGGGAGTTAAAAAACAGACTCTGTTTATTTAGTCGCTTTGTTTTCTTCAAATTTTATCCGAGTAGTAAAAGGCACAATAATAGCGCCGCCGTTGTTATCGCTAACCGAAACTTTAGATTCATGAGCTCCTTTGTCATCAGGGGGAACTTCCCATGTTATGATGCCGGTTGCCGGGTCAATGGCCATGCCTTTAGGTCCCTGTTCAAGTTTGTACGTGAGAGTATCTCCGTCAGGGTCGGATGCGGCTATCTGATATTGATAAATTTTGCCGTTAAAGACAGGCTTGCTTTGCGATACAACAGGGAGTGAATTAAATACCCTGCTTTTCAGCTTAATGCTTTTTCCATAGCTTTCACCGTCATAAGGAGTGACCTCGACATTTATTATGTCATCTCTTTTCAGTTCCGTTTGAAGATAATTATTTTCTCCAGCGAACTTATCATTCAGGGTCCATTGATATTTGAAGGAAATTTTGTCCTTGTCCGCATCATCTGCCTTCAGATCAACGGTTAAAGTAGAGGAAACTCTCGGCACAGCGGGCAGCAGGGCAGCTTTAAGAATTACCGGAGCGCTGTTTCCAATGGTTATTTCATTAGAGCGGTATTCTTTATTCCTGTCGACAATGACTGCCTGCACAACATCCCCTTTTTTAATTTCATCGGTGATAAGACGAAGTCCTTTGGAAGTTTCGTCCCTGACGCCGCTGATGTACCACTGAATATCACTCATGTTAATGCCGGCTTTATTGCTCCTGAGAGTAATAATAGATTGTACAGTGGCGTCAGCAGGGCCAATGGCAATATCAATATCAGTCTCAGGAGATTTAGGTAAGAGAGTGTTGTCAGCAGCTCCCGGTACCACAGTCTCACCCTGAGGCGCGGCAGTTTTATCGGTTTGTTCGCTACAATTAAGCAAACAAACCGATAATATTATTAAAATAACTCTCAGTACAATCACGGTATCTGTTCACTCTTCCAGCCTGTCACTCCGCTCTTAAGTGAAATCGGGGCAAGGTTTTCAAGCTGAAGAATACTGCCGGTTGACTGCTGGACAAATGCTTTGACTGAGCCGCTGGTAGTTACCTGCGCGCTAAGGGATGAAGGCAGTCCGACACCGAGCTTTTTGACCCTTGCAACAACATTTGAGGGATTAGTCTGCTGTTTCTGTTCTTTAAATACATAATCTTTATAGGCTGTGCCTGTCTTGTAATAAACAGCATAGACATTACTTTCTCCTGCATAAGCACATGAATTTATACCGGGGATATAAGTTGCCCATGTAACAAGGCCTCCCAGGACAAGGGGTTTTCCAAGCATTTTTTCCCCGCTGTGTAAAAGCGCTTCACCGGTAAAATCCACACTTTCAGCAACGTTATCAAAGAACATGGACCAGCCGTCACAAGCGTATGAAGCGCTCAAAAGACTTGACCAGGTTGATGTACCTGTGCCGCAGTTTCCTGAGATTCCGGACACAGTGCCGTCTGTCATTACTGAACCTCCGGATATGTCAAGCAGGTTGGAATATGAAGATGAACAAGTTCCATCCCAGCAGCCGTCTTTGATGGCATAAAAGCCGCCTGTATCGGTCTGATTTTTATCAGCTGTTCCGAAAAACTGACCTGTCCCGAAAAATACCCAGAGATTTGCCCTGTCGTCCATTGCCGCTGACGGTGGCGCAGTTATTCTCTTTGCAACATCATTATTGCCGGCAATACTGTTGATATTTCCAAGGGTGGACAGTGTCCATTGAGACGGCGTAGTATGGCCGCCCTTATTAGTAGTTATGCGGCGCATCAATGTATTCCAGTTGCCGCCCTGCTGGTAGTTTTCACCGATGTACATCACATCCACATCATAGTCAATGTCAACGTCGACTGTAATGGGATTGGCAAGAAATGCAGTTGCGTTGCCGGTCGGTATCTTCCAGAAATTCGTATTTTGGGTCCAGGCGCTGATGACCCCGTTGCTTCCGGATGTCAATTCAAGGGCATATATGTTTCCATTCTGATAACTCAGGAGGTTTGATCCCGAGTCATAGTCAGTAGGGCCTGATCCAATTATCGCAAACCATCTGTCTCCTACTTTTGCCACAGAAGGATAGGACATGGTCAGACCAAGGCCGGGATCGGTAAATGTCCACAGGAGTCTGGGATTTAACGGGTCTGTAATATCCAGGGCAAAATATTCCGGAGATGTGCTGTTGCACGGGGCAGGACAGCTTATAGTTTTCCCGCCGTAACGGTAACTGCCGATGAGGATGGTCCCCCAACCATAGGGATGGGTAGTGTTTGAAGTGAAAAAATTTACATCTGTGACCTTTGGTTTCTGATCGACAGTGTATACATGAGTGTAGTCCGGCAATGTGCTCCACTTAAGGTGAGGCAAAATCCCCCGTGGAATGAAGGCCCATAATTCCTGTCCGAGAGAATGACTGCCGGAGACGCAATTGCCGCTGGTATCAGCATCGCCGTAATATTTATGATTCGGCGCATCATAACATCCTGCATTGAAAGCATGGAGCATGCCGTCATTAGACCCGACGTAAACCGTCTGCCTGCGTTTCATATAAGTTGACCTGAAATTTGAGTAAGAACTGTCTCCATAAAGAAGGTCATAATTTTCCATAGGCTTTCCGACAACAGTGGGTGTTGAATAGACTATGTCCCCGAGTTTCCAGACATTATTTGAGGTTGTTCCACCGATCGTAAGTGTAAGGTCCCTTTTCCTGTATCCATCGATATGACCTGAATCCGTCACTCCTGTAAGGTCGTCGCCACGGGTCCAGTTTATAATGTTGTCTGATTCTGAAATATCTGCGGCCCGCAGGTAGGGCTGTAAACTTAAAGAATTGGCTGTTTCAAAACTGAAGGATGTAAATCCGTCAGTGGTTGTTAATATATTTCTGCCTGCAGCAGTTGCCTGCCAGAGATTTTCGCCCCCTTTCCATATGGCAGATACAGCATCAATGGAAACTGTAGCAGATGCGGTAGAGGAATCCTTCTGGCCGTCAGCGTTCGTATCGGAATACTTCTTGACCAGGGTGCCGGCATTAACGTCGTATTCCATCTCAAGGATATAATCAGAGGCCATATCCAGAGTATCATTGCTGTTTGTGTCCTCTCTCAGATTCCCGTATTTATCGACAAACAGGGCCTGCACGAATCCAATCCACTTCCGGGGTTCGATTCCTTCCAGTTTTTCAGGGTAAAAATATGCCTGGTAGACTGCTCCCTCTCCCTCGCCTGTTGTGGCAAGCACACTTACTGCCGTGCCTGAAGATGACTGCTTGAGTATGTCTGATATGGCCTGTATCAGCTGCGCCTCGAGTACATCTCCCTCAGAGGCTTTATAATAAGTGTCAGGCAATCCATCGCCGTTTGTGTCCCATTCCCTGCAGCCGCTGTCCATCGGCAGGGAAAGCGGGTCACAGGGGGCGGCAGGAAGCGTTGCAGTCCTGCTGTCTGAAGGGTAACCTGTCCTGTTATACGGCCAGGTGTTGCTGTCATAGTCATCGAATGAACCGTACATCCCGATTTGCTGCATCGAGTTTATTCCAGCAGGCTCGTAACCAAAGCTGTATACGGAAAAAGTTTTTAATGATTGCGTGCCGGTCAAATCCGGGCGAATATCATTTACATGCGTTGATCTTGCAGGCCAGACAGGGTCGTCCCCGCTGCCGTTCCATTCACCGTCAGAGATAAGCAGCACAAAACTTTTTCTGCAGGTAACGGAAGTGCCACTGTCATACCACGGGTCTTTAACGGAACCGACTCCGCCGATATACGGAGTGTTGTTGCAGCCTGTATGAGCATTGGACTGAATATAATAATCCCAGGCCTCATTAAGCGCCTCTCCTGTAGGTGTGCCGTTGTAAGGCGGTTCATCCTGGAGGGCAGTCAGCAGAGCGGACATATTTGCGCCTGCAATGCCGGTTTTTACGCATCCCTCATTGTCGCTGTTATATGTCATCAGTCCGAATCTCGGTCCGCCCGGATCAAAGTTTCCGTCCCCGTCTTTATCTGCGAGCGCCTGTATTACCCCGCTCTTTGTCGCTGAAGGCACATCAACGTTTAAATTTGCGGCGGTAATCGGACTGACCGGACACGACACTCCGCCGCAGCTCTCTACCTGGTTGCCCGGTTTGCTTGTGTTAATGTCTAATGCGCTCCAGATGGATGTATTGAATGATCCGTCATTGAAGTTGTCACCGGAGCAGACGTTACAGATAAATTCGTCAAATTGGGCCTTTCCCAGGGTGCCGCTTGAATAAGAAGTTGCCCCCATTCCAATCATGACAGTGGCCGGCATATTAGGGACCGATTGACTGCCATGCGTAGTCCAGGTGGTCCCGTTGCTTGAATAATAATAAGTAAACGTATTGCCGCTTCTGATAATGCGCACCCACACAGGGTAACTGATAGCTACATAACTCCCATATTGAGTTGTGTTATTGTTATAGGCCGGGCGGTAGGCGAACTGAAGACCTGACCCGTTTGTGGCCATTGCCATAACATGTTGACTCCTGCGGTCGGTAGTGGCCCGAATCTCCAGACCGGCCTTGGCAGATATCTGGCCTGTTTCTGTGGGAGGAGTTACAATCAGGAGCTTTGCATCGAAATTCCCGCTTACGGACTGGTAGACATAACGGAATGCGTCGCTTTTTCCCCACATAGTGGAACCATTGGCCCAGACATCAAGATATCCGCATGTGCCGCCGAGGCCTGTACTACTGATGGTCAATGTATGAGCAAGCTGCGGGTAGCTTCCCCCTGTAATGTCAAAGATGCATCCTAGGTGATCATCCGTAAATTTCCTCCAGCCGCCTTCAGCCCTTAATGTATGGGCATTGCCCTGAGTGGAGACCGACTTTCCGCCGATCAGGACTTTTCTCAAAACATCTATTCTGGACATTGAGGCCCAGTTCAGGAGATTGCCGGAGATACATGACGCGCTGTTGCCGATTTTATATGCAGTATCGCCCGGAGCGAATGAACAGGCATCGTTCTCAAAAAATTTATTGGATCCGTACTGGTAATATTTATCGATCCGAAAATAACCGTAATAATCCCTGGTTGAATTATAATTATACTCAGGGTTTACTGTAGTGTCAGAGGTTCCGCATAACGCCCGCTGACTGCTATAGCCATTAAAATCACAGCCGATATACGCCGGAAACTGCATGCTTCCCGAATGATCAAGCACCATAAGTATGTTCGGGGCTTCCGCGCTTGTCACAAACGGTGGATATGCAGTGTAATCATTCATGACCTGGGCATTGCCTTGCAGAGGGACCAAGCTGAAGCATATTGCGAAGACCAATACGTAAATGTTTAATATATTTCTTTTCATGACGCCCTCCTATTGAGCAAATCTGATGACTTTGACCTTTCTGATACAGCCGTCATTTTTGAACAGCTTTACTTCTTCTGCTGCTTCAATATCTTTTAAAGGTATCAGCCGGCTGAGCGGAGTGAAGATATTTACTCCTTTGCAGAAACTGTATCTGATTCTGTCCACTACAATCCATTTATCCGAGGATTCATTCATTTTGCCGGTAATTATATCGTCGGAGGCCATTACAGTGTCTGCCGTCTCTTCAATTTCCTGGGCATAAATATTATTTCCTGAATTAACAGTCATAAGAAATAAGATCAGCAACAGAGAATATATTGACGCAGAAGTTATTTTTTTAATAATATATGACATATTTCCTCCTCTTATTTGGGCACATATCTGTAAATTGTCCCCACAGTTGCCGTTGAATTCAATGCATTTGAGCCAGTGGAATTTATCCTGTAATAGGAATAAAAACCGCTGCCGCCGCTCTTGCCCAGACCTTCATATCCTGAAGCAAACTCTATTCCGGTGCCGGATATATAGTGCGTGTACATTTTATCGATATCTACGTTTATGGTCGTGGGCGCTGCAGCGCATATTACATCCGGAGTACCTTCTATTGCGAACGTAGTAGAACTTAGCTCTGTTGACAGGCCCGCATCATTAACAATATTGGAGAAACCCCGCGTGTCCAATTCTCTGACAGTGCGTTCAATTACTGCTGTGCTGATTTCAACACATCCGTCGGCTTGTGAGAGATTGCTTTCCCTGAGCCGGATGTTGCCTGAAAGGAGATTTTCTAAAGTGCTGGTCCCGATAGCCGCTAAACCGACTACTGTAAGCACCAGCAGCATCAGCAGAACAGTAATCAGGACATAACCGTTATCTTGTCTGTTTAACATTCATCTTACCTCACTGGTTCCTTATGGTTATTATGGTCTGCCACCATCTGCGCTTAAAATTATCATTTGTCGTAGCATGAGGATTGTTTGCTACTAAGGCCGGAGGATTCCCAAGCCCTGTGAAATTAACGTCAGGTTTGTCGGTCCTTGCAAGGACATTGACCTGAACGGCCCTGATAATAGAAGGGTCAGCTGTTATAATCGGATCATTACCGTTTAGAAAGTCTCCTGCATCAAGCATGCCGCTGCCATCCTGATCATCTATTTGACCATCACTGTTGTTATCTACTGCATATGTTAACTGGAGATCTTCTACGTTTTCAGCTAATACTTCGTTATTTGAAGAGCCTATGCCTGTACACCCGGGAAGGGCCGCATTCCTTCGTATTCTCCGAAGCAGCGAACCTGCGTCTACACAGAATGTAATATCTTCGATTAAATAGACGGGCCTGCCTGTATCACACATGCCGTCACCGTCTGTATCAAACAAAGGATATTGCCGACCCAGATTTTGTGAGAGGGTGACGGCGAAGCCCGGATTTGCTACACTTGACGCTGTTGCAAATTCAACAGTATCAATACTTAAGTTACTCATATCCGTAGTATTCGGTCTAAGTGTACCGGAATAAATTATATCCACAGCAGCCACGGCAGGAATCTTATATTCATTAGGCGCGGCCGGACATGGTGTTGTACCCGGCCCGACACCAACGGGCCAGAGCTGACCTAACATTCTGCCCGATATAATAGTAACTGCATCAGAACCGCCAGCGCCGGCATTGTCAGAGGGGGTCACTACATTTGTCATGCCGTTTATCGGATTTGCGTTAAGATCATCCGGTACGCCGAAGCCCGCGCTTTTGACCTCATTTGCAATCAGGTCATGAGCTATCTTTGATTGCGTATTTACCTCTGAAACGCTTTCATGGGCAACATAAGAGCGGTTTTGCGAGATGTACGTAGCAGTCGCGGCGGCAAGAAGGATGAGGCTGATGACAATAGCAATCAGGAGCTCCGTAAGTGTAAATCCTCTGTCATTACTAAGGAATAACATTTTCGTCCCACCTTAATGTGTCAAGTTCTACAGAATGGATTGTTCCATCAGTGTCAGTCCAGCATGTTCTTGTCCGTATTGCAGAAACCGGCGATACCACTGCTGCGTCCGGGTTAGCGGCACAAGCAGGCGCAGGAATAGCGGCACATGTATTGCCGTTAGCGCCGAGGGCAACGCAATTCGGGACAACCCACCAGGCTCTTGCTAAGCCTGTCATTGCGCCGCTGATTGCCTGCCCTGTTGCAGGCAGATTTGTACCCGAAGCAAGATTTGCATACGGGGTGCCTTTTATCTCCTCCAAAATTTCCGCGCTCAGATTTGTCCCTGTTCTCAGCTCCCTGCTGGCAGTGTTGCCGCTGATAGCGAAATATTGCATTCCCATAACTCCAAGCATTCCGAGAAGTAAGACCACCATTGCGATCATTACTTCGACAAGGGTGAAGCCTTCTTTTCCTTTCACCGTACCTCCGTCCATCCGCAGGTACGAACCGGGTCGCCCGCGCAACTGGTTACTACCGGCGGAACAAGATTGCCTGTTTCTCCATCCCATGACCACAGATCAAACTTTCCAGACTGATAACTTACCCTCAGCATATATGTGAATCCGCGTGTATTATGGGTAATAAATACGGACCCGAGAGAATTCACTGAACCATCAGGATTAAAAGCTTCATTTACCGGCGCAGCAGTTGCTCCAAAAGCTACGGTTGAACCGGCAACGGCTATGCATGTCGGGCAGGAATCGGGTTGATCGGGCCCGGTAGCGGCTGTAGTGCCAAAAATTATATTGCTGCCATATTCAGCCTGCAGATCTACTACTCTTACAGCCCCGCCTTCATATCCTTCCGGGGTCCCGTCGCCGTTTGTATCAAAACCAATGCTGTATTGATTGGCTGCCGGAACATTAAAGGCAATCACATAAGTTTGATTCTCCTTGATTGCCATTGTCTTTGCGAGTCTCGCATTCTGCAATAAGTCATTAGCGGCCCTTCTTACGCTGCCTTTGGCCATAAACCTTGAATATTCAGGTATGCCTATTAGAGATAGAATTCCGATTATTGTTATAACAACCATTAATTCCATGAGCGTTACGCCTTTTTTATCTTTTATGATATTGAGCTTAAACATTTCTAACGATGTATAGAGCAAATGTAATGCCTGAAGTAAAATCCTTATTATTAAATGATCTCATGAAAAAAAGTTCGGGCATTATGTAATATATTTCATAAATCTATGTAGCTGGTTACTTGTTTGATATTCTGATAACGGTATCTCATTAACTATATGGCTGTACTAATAATTGTGTTTATCGGCATTTCAGTATAATACTTAAGAATCATATGACCTTAATGTCGCATAAACCGGGCAGGGGTCTTGCCGTAAAACCTTTACAATGCGATGGGATATTGGAATTAAACTTTGGCGGCAGGACTTAACGTTTAGTGAAGTTCGGAAAGATATCACTTATGCTTTTATGAATCTTGCTAATGTATCGCAGGTAAAGCTTTTCCATCAAGACCCCTGCCCGACTTTAATAATATAATGCAACTATGAGGCATAACATAATACGAGGATATAAGGAGCAGATAATGAAAGAAACACTGGGTGAAGAGATCATAAAAAGTGCCGTTAAAAGAGGATGTGATGCAGCTGAGGTATTTATAAAAAGCGCCAGAGGCATTTCGGTGGAGGCCAAGAACGGCAAGGTAGAAGCAT
>JACQXG010000087.1 GCA_016208905.1 Nitrospirota bacterium | reverse complement strand
TTTGCCGAACCTTGAGACGAAGTTTGTTGCGGCTAATACACTGATTGGGATTGAGAAGCCGAAACAGATGATGTTTCGTAATCCTGAAATTGACAGAAAAGAGAAAGAGCTTAAAGAAGTCCGTGAACGTCACTTCACAGCCCGGACACCACTGACAAAAGAGAAATACAGGAAGGCGGATGAAAGACTGAGGGCAGAGATTTCAGAACTGCTTAAGAACGATGGCTTTCCGAGGGAGACGACGGAGAAGCTGGCAAACTGGAATCCTTACGACCAGAATGCCCATGCAGATTTTTTTGATGCGGAGTGGATGTTTGGGGTGACGGGAGGGTTTGATGTTGTGATAGGCAATCCGCCGTATTTCAATGTGAGCACTATCAATAAAGAGTTCTATAATTATCTGTCAGACCATTATCCAGCTATTCACACAGGTTACAATGACATCGTTTATTACTTCATATTCTTGGGAATTGAACTCTTGAAAGAGCCGGGGTGTTGCGCTTTTATAACATCGAACTATTACCTTGGTAATGAATATGCAAAGAAATTGAGGACGTATTTAAAGGCACATTCTTCTAAAATCGTAAATTTTAAAGACCATATGGTTTTTGATGGGGCAAGTATTCATACCTGCATTTCCATATCGCATAAGAAAGTGACGTCTGATGAAATTGCCTTTTTTGAAACTACTGCCGATAAGCAAATAACCTCAAGCGATATTGAATCAGAGCTTAGCTCATTTGTCATTAACCGTGCAGACTTGAATGACAATTGGATAATTGCTGATCAGTCAACCGCGCCCATTTTTGAAAAAATTAGGAAAGATTCGGTATCTCTGGGTGATATTTCAATAATAGAGAAAGGATCGACATCAGGGAAGAATAATGTTTTTACCATTTCCGTCGAGGCTGCAAAGAAGGTTAAGATGGAGGCGGTCATCTTGAGAAAAAATATCAAGAATGGCGACATCGACAGATACAAAATTCATGACAGAGGGAATTTCCTGATTTATGTTGATAATCATACAACCATAGACCATTTCCCGAATGTATATTCATATTTAAAGAAGCACAAAGATGTTCTTTTAAATAGAAATGAAGTAATGCAGGGATTATATTCATGGTCCCGGCTTGAACGACCAAGAAATAAAGCTGTATTTGATGCTCGTGAAAAGATCGTTGTTCCATACCGTGCTGAACACAATCGCTTTGCATACGACAATGAGCAATACTTCAACGACGGCGGCGATATTAGGGCGATTGTAATCAATGATGGCAAATTCAGCATCAAGTATGTCCTGGCATTATTGAATTCTATACTCATTGACTGGTTCTACGGATTTATCGGTAAACCAAAAGGCAAGGCCAGAGAATATTTTAACAAGCCGCTTTCTTTGATCCCAATAAAAAAGATATCATCGGCTGACCAGCGCCCTTTTATTTCTCTCGTCGACCAAATCCTCACCGCCAAAAAGAAAGACCCCAACGCCGACACCTCCGCCCTCGAAAAACAGATCGACGAAATGGTCTATGCCCTCTACGGCCTCACGCCGGAAGAGATTGCGATTGTGGAGGGGAAGGGATGATTTATGATTTTAACGTAGGGGCGGGTTCTAAACCCGCCCTTGTTGATTACGGTATAACATATCAACCGGGGAAAAACAGGGCGGGTTTAGAACCCGCCCCTACAAACCACAACGACACATATCAAACAACCGAAAACAGGGCAGGTTTGGAACCTGCCCCTACAATATGACGATATGAAATACAATCCGGACATTCATCATCGGCGTTCAATCCGGTTAAAAGAATATGATTATTCACAGGCAGGCGCGTATTTTGTAACGATATGCACACAGAACAGGGATTGCACGTTTGGCGATATTGTCGGCAGAGAGATGAGGTTGAATGATGCAGGCCGAATGGTTGAAATTATATGGAATGATTTACCGGGACATAATGATAATATTGAATTGGATGAATTTATTGTCATGCCGAATCATTTCCACGGGATCATATTTATTGTAGGGGCGTGTTCTAAACCATTAAAAACATATTCTGCACGACGCATCAACCAAATTCGCGATTCACCGGGCATCCCCGTCTGGCAACGAAATTATTATGAGCACATCATCCGCAATGAAACGGAATTAGAAAAAATAAGGGAATATATTGTCAGCAATCCTTTAAACTGGGAGCAGGATGAGAATTATAAGTAATAACCAAATCCTCGCCGCCAAAAGGCAACACACCCCTCAATCCCCTCTTGATAGAGGGGAAGTAAACGCTGACACCGCCGCTTGATTTTCAATAGAAATAAAATCCCTATGATTTTTTTCTTTAAATAGTCTAAAATGTCTTACAAAGTGCGGAGAGGGTCCCTTATTCCGACGACTGTAATCGCCTGATACCAATCCTCTCTCATGACATTTAATAAGTTTATTTCAATCATTATTTTAATAATTAAATATTGAACTAAGGAGAAAGATATGGCAAAGGTCCAAAGGGCACTAATAAGCGTTTCAGACAAAACCGGGATTGTAGAATTTGCTCAGGGGCTCAGTAAACTTGGCGTTGAAATACTTTCAACAGGCGGCACGGCAAAGGCCTTAAAGGACGCAGGCGTGAGCGTGAAAGATGTATCAGAACATACAGGCTTTCCGGAAATGATGGATGGCAGGCTCAAGACACTGCATCCGAAGGTCCACGGAGGACTGCTGTTTAGAAGAGACAATCTAAAAGACAAAGAGGAAACGGAAAAACACGGCATTGAACCTATTGATATCGTGGTCGTCAACCTTTATCCTTTCGAACAGACCGTGTCAAAACCGGATGTTAAATTTGAAGTCGCTATCGAGAACATTGACATAGGCGGGCCGACCATGCTGCGGGCGGCGTCGAAGAATTTTAAAGATGTAATAGTCATCGTTGATCCTGCTGATTACAGTAAAGTGCTCGATGAGCTGAATTCAAACAACGGAGAGGCGGGCTATAATACCAAATACTATCTTGCCAGAAAGGTCTTTTCCCACACGGCCCGATACGACACGTTAATCTCCAATTATCTGAACAAATTGGCTGAGCCTGATGTCATATTCCAGCCCACCCTTAACATGAGTTTTACGAAAATCAGCAGCCTGCGCTACGGTGAGAACCCTCATATGAAGGCCGCGGTCTACAAAGAGCCGTTGTATGGTGGACTATCGCTGGTCGACGCGAAGATACTTCAGGGCAAGGAAATGTCTTACAATAATTATCTTGATTCCAGCGCGGTAATCGATCTTGCGAAAGAATTTAAGGACAGGCCTGCCGCCGTCATTGTTAAACATAACAACCCGTGCGGCGCGGCGGTTGCTGATTCCCTTCACGTGGCATATAAGAAGGCCTTTGAGACCGATCCTATCTCCGCTTTCGGAGGGGTCATTTCATTAAACAGGAAGGTTGACGAAGCGACTGCAAAAGAAATACTGAATCTCTTTGTTGAAATAATCATTGCCCCCGGATTTGACGCGGAGGCTCTTAGATTATTAAGCGCCAAGCCCAATATCAGGCTGCTTGAACTGGATATTACAAAGGATGTAACGGGTTTTGAAATGAGAAAGATCCAGGGCGGTCTGCTCGTGCAGGAGCGCGATACCGGAATGATAGATGACCTGAAATCCCTGAAGGTCGTGACAAAGAGAAAGCCTGCCGCTGATGAATACGCGGCAATGGCTTTTGCCTGGAGGATATGCAAGCACATGAAGTCAAACGCGATTATATATTCTTCCAAAGACCAGACGCTTGGCATCGGCTGCGGGCAGACCAGCAGGGTCGATTCCGCGAAGCTTGCCGCGATGAAGGCCGCAAATTGCAATATATCATTGAAAGGCTCGGCTGTCGCCTCTGACGCCTTTTTTCCTGCCAGGGACGGTATTGAAGTTGTCGGCAATGCCGGGGCCACTGCCATTATTCAGCCCGGTGGGTCTATTAAGGACAGTGATGCAATAGCAGCTGCTGACGAAATGAATATGGCGATGATATTTACGGGGATGAGGCATTTTAAACATTAAATAGCTATAAGCTGTTAGCTAACAGCTTATAGCTGATAACTGAAGATTAATTAAATAACGGGAGATCCAATAAATGAAAGTTCTGGTAATCGGAAGCGGGGGAAGGGAACATGCCCTTGTATGGAAGCTCCTCCAGAGCCCGAGAGTTGAAAAAGTATTCTGTGCTCCGGGTAATGCAGGCATATCGGAAATTGCCGAGTGCATTAACATTAAGGCAGATGATGCTGATGCACTTTTGAATTTCGTTAAATATAACTGGATTGATTTGACGGTTGTAGGACCTGAAGTGCCGCTGACTGCCGGGATTGTTGATGCCTTTGTAAGGGAAGAGAGGAGAATTTTCGGCCCTGATAAAAGCGGCGCCCGGCTTGAAGGAAGCAAGATATTTGCAAAGGATTTTATGCGCAAGAATGGAATACCAACCGCTGAGTACAGGTCTTTTACGTCCTGCAGACAGGCCGAAGAGTATGTGAGACTCAAGGGCGCGCCTATTGTCATCAAGGCTGACGGCCTTGCAGCCGGCAAGGGCGTTATTGTAGCGGAGACGGTTGAAGAAGCAATAGACGCCCTTAAAATGATAATGAAGGACAATGCGTTTGGTGATGCAGGTAAAAAGGTCATAGTCGAACAATGTCTGGTTGGTGAAGAAGCCTCGTTTATGATCTTGACCGACGGGAAAACCGTGGTCCCTCTTGCTACGTCCCAGGACCATAAGCGGATTTTTGACGGTGACAAGGGTCCCAATACCGGCGGCATGGGCGCTTACAGCCCTGCGCCTTTAGTCACAAAAACATTAGAGAAAGATATTATGCGGCACATTGTAGGGCCCTTGATGAAGGGACTTAAACGTGAAAGAATAAATTACAGGGGGGTCATATATGTGGGCGTTATGGTTTGTCAAGGGAAGCCCTTTGTGCTGGAGTTTAATGTCCGTTTCGGAGACCCCGAGGCACAGCCGATTTTAGCAAGACTCGACAGTGATTTTTTTGAACTCCTGAAGGCAACGGCAGAAGGCAGATTAAAAGATGTGACTGTTACATGGAAAGACGAGGCATCGGTTTGTGTTGTCATTTCATCAAAAGGATATCCAGGTGAATATAGTAAAGGGGAAAAAATAACCGGACTTGATTCTTTTAAAAATGATAAGAATGCAGTAGTCTTCCATGCAGGAACGAGCATGAAACATGGAGAAATAGTGACGTCTGGCGGAAGGGTCCTTGGAGTCACTGCCCTGGGTCAGGACATTAAGACAGCTAAGGACAATGCATATAAGGCCATAGAGAAAATCCATTTCAACGGAATGCACTACAGGAAAGATATTGCTGATAGAGCGATAAAGAAACAGCAATAAGCAATCAGCTTTCAGCGGTAAGCTAAAAGGAGAGAATAAATGAAACCGAAAGTATTAATAGTTATGGGCAGTGATTCTGATTTGCCGGTCATGGAAAAAACAGGCAAGATGCTGGAAGAATTTAATATACCGTTTCACATGACTGTTTCCTCGGCGCACAGGACTCCTGACAGAACACTGAAACTGGTGAAAAATGCGGAAAAGACAGGTGTTGAAGTAATAATTGCCGGAGCCGGGGCCGCCGCTCATCTTGCAGGAGTAATAGCCTCACATACAATACTTCCCGTAATAGGTGTTCCTATAGATTCCTCTCCCCTGGAGGGAATAGATGCCCTGTACTCAACAGTCCAGATGCCGCCCGGAATTCCTGTAGCCACAATGGCAGTCGGCAAAGCAGGCGCAAAAAATGCGGCTATCTTTGCAGCCCAGATTTTGGCGTTGAAAGATTCCAGAATTTCCGCAGCCCTTAAAGACCATAAGAAAAAAATGGCGCAGGAAGTCGTAAAAAAGGCCAGGAAGGTTGAGAAGGGGTAGCGGACTGCTGAAGATTTTAAAATGAAGTGCCGACTATATACCTGTGAAAACAGCTGAAGTTATCGCAGTTATCCAGATCCTGGCAGGGACAGCAATAATACTGTTATCCATTATCAGGGGCCTTAAAATCCAGGTCCCTGTCCCGGGGAAAATAACAAAGGCAGGGCTGATCGCAACATCTCTTGCCGTCCTGTTTCTTATAGGATTCGCCTTTTCATTGTTATCACTGTTAGCTAATATCAGCTTCCCTATCGAAGTTATCTCAGGCAGTTTGTTTCTGGGGAGCTCATGCTTTGTTTATCTTGCGATAAGATTAGCAGAAAACACTCGCAGTAATCTTGAATATAAAACCAGCCAGCACAACCTGGCAAAGGACAAGCTTAAGGACTTGTCTCTCTATGACGGACTTACCGGCCTGTACAGCCGGCTGGGTTTTTTTGTATTGATGGAGAACCATCTGAAATTGGCCCAGCGGCAGAAGAGCAGGGTCTTTCTGTTTTATGCAGGCATAGATGACCTTCAGGGGATAAATGATACATTAGGTTACCAGGAAGGCGACATGATGTTAAAAGAGGCCGCCAATGTCCTGAAAGCAAATTTCCGGAGGTCTGATATAATTGCCCGCATCTCCGGTGATGAGTTCATTGTTTTTTTAAGCGGGACATCTGAAGATCATTTTGAGGCAATTAATAATAATTTCCAGAAAAATCTTGAGTTTCATAACTCAAAAAGAAACCAGAAATATAAGTTGACGATAAATTCAGGCGTGACTTACTATGATCCTGCATACAATGATTCTATTGATGACATGCTGGCCCATGCCGGCGAACTGGTGAGACAGGATAAGACCCTGGCGGATAAATCTGAACTGACTTTATAATTCCTGCCTACATAAAATGAAAATTTGAAGGCATACCTGTTTATCAGTCACATAAATCTCTGGGGTCAGGCCTAAAATTAAAATTTAATATCTCAATATTTAAGCCTGGCCCCGCTCTCATGACCCCGCTCTCACACGATTACTAATAACCATATACTTTTGAACAGAATGATCTGAAGAAAGGAAATGCTGACCATTCATAATCTATGAGGGTAATTTTCTTTCCAGGATTCTTATCAATTACATGCTTAATGGATGCATCACCAAAAGGACCAAAGATGAAGTAGTAGCTGACACAGTCCTCTCCAATTAATTCAGATTTTGCAATTTCGCTGCTATCAACTGGTACATTGCTTGAGACAGGAGTAATTGCAGTAATACATCCTGAAAGTAACGAAATACACATTGCCAGCATCACTAGTTTTTTCATAATATTCTCCTTTTTTGTTTTTGATTTTTTACTAAACAAACCCGTCTTCCTTCGTAGTTGCTAAACATAAACATTTCCTCGTTTTCCTTATATCACCTCCTTTCAATCACTTGCACATAAATCTCTGGGGTCAGGCCTAAAATTAAAATTCAATATCTTAATATTTAAGCCTGACCCCGTTCTCTCCTCAATGACGATTCGGGCATTTCAGTTAGAGCCGTCAGTTTTATTCCTTAGTGATCTGTTTATTAGTTGTCAAATAATCAGTTGTACCATTCCAGCCGAAGAAGAAAATATCAAAAGCGCCTGGTACGCTAAGCTGGATATCAATATTTCTTAATATGTCGGTATTTGCATCTTTTTCAGCTTGTTCTATATAGGCTTTTATGTCCGGAGCAGGACGGAAATTATAATTCCCAAAATACCAGCCGCCTCTAAAAAACGCTTCTCTCAACTCCGTAGGCTCTGAAGTCTTTATAATATTTTTAGGTTTTTCAAGAGCCAGATAAGAAAGTTGAGGAGGGGTTGATGCACAGCTAAAAATAAATATCAAAAAAAATGAGCATGTTAAATTTCTAAATATTCTTTTCATTAGTTGCCTCCTGAAACTGATAGAATTTTACTGTTTATTGCTTTACCTTTAACTTGTATACAATTAGCTGGAACGAACAGCCCTGTAGTGTTGGTAACTTCAACATCGATTAATGTATCAAAATCTTTTTGCCTTAAAGCATCACGAACTGCATTAGATAAATAATATCTTCCGCCACAATCTTCCCCTTCGAGAATATCTCCTTTAATATCCTCCGGAATTACTTTGCCTTCCAAATTACCAAATGACATTAGGCCAACTTTTTGAGACTGAGTGTGCCCACATCCAATAAAAAACACTGCCAGTAATATTATCAAGCAACATCTTATTATCATTTCTTTTATTCTCCTTTATATTTTTTATTTTTACCCGGTTAACCATTACATTGCCAGAGTGACTTTCAAGGTTTGACTATCCCGAATCATGAAAAATACGGAAGCGTTCCATTTTATCTTCTTCTCCTTTCATAACTAAAATTTATCTGTACTATGTTGATTGCAAATAGGTTCGTCAGCCTGCGAATAAGTAGCATATTCTAAACTTCCCTGAATTCAGAAGTAAAGATAAAAATACAGAAAAGGAAGGGAAGGATGAAGAAGACAGAAAGATACAGGAAATATCAGGGAACAGTACGATACATGATATACAGGTCACTTCTTTCCACCCTTCTTCCCCTGCTCATTGTGAACAGATAATAATTTGCAGCCAGGATTAATTAGACGGACAGGGTCCAGGCAATTTTAATAATATTTAAAATTGTCTTTCTGAGGCATAATTTATTACAGCTTGAGACAGCAATTATGCTTAAGCCGACAAAATAGATACTGCAGGCAGTTTCCCTTCTTAAGCTAAGCTAATCCTGAGAGTACAAGAGCGGCTTTAATATATCATAACGATGATAAGTTAGTAAACGCGGCAACTGGGGCAAAAACAAAATAAAGAAATCAGCGCATCATGCCGAATATTAACTTATTGCTTTTAAGTGCGGTGGGACGTGGCGTTTAAATTGAGATTATGGAAATTAAATTAACAGGCAGCAGGCAGATACGGCAATGAGAGAGATAGGCATAGTTAAATGGTATGACAGCGCTGAAGGCAGTGGTTATATTGTCCGCAAAAAGGGGGAGGATGTTTATGTTCAGTGCAGCGCTGTCATCTGCGGCTCAGATAAATGTGAATTGAAAGAGGGCGATGCCGTTGAATTTACAGTATTTGATGGCAGCAACGGACCCCAGGCCAAGAACGTTAAAATATTAAAATGAAGTGCAATCTGACAGGCGTTATTGTTAGCCTTGTTGCGACAACTTTATTCCTCGAATTTCTCGATACACAAACAGGCATTCTGACCGCCGAAGCCGAAGGAGTTTGAAAGGGCCAGCTTATGCTCTTTATGCCTGGCTTCATTAGGCACGTAATCGAGATCGCATTTGGGGTCGCGGGACTCATAATTGATTGTAGGCAGGATGACTGACCGCTTAATTCCTTCAAGAGTCAGGATGAATTCAATCGGTCCTGCCGCCGCTATTGCATGGCCGAGCATGGATTTATTTGAACTGACCGGGATTTCTTTTGACCGTTCTCCGAACACTTCTTTGATTGCCCGTGTTTCAGTCAAATCATTTTGCGTTGTCGAAGTGCCGTGGGCATTGATGTATTCAACGTCATCCGGACTGATTCCCGCATCATCAAGCGCGGCCTTCATGGCTATTATAGCGCCAAGTCCTTTAGGGTGCGTATCGGTGATACGATAGGCATCCGCTGAAGAACCGTAGCCTTTCAGTTCTCCAAGTATTTGAGCGCCCCGTGACCGGGCATGTTCCAGTTCTTCCAGGACGACAGCGCCTGCGCCTTCTGACATGACAAATCCGCTCCTCTTCCTGTCAAAAGGCCGGGATGCTTTTTGAGGCGCGGAATATTTTTCACAAAGCGCTTTTAACATGATGAATCCGGTGATGCCGGTGAAATTTATTGCGGACTCGCAGCCGCCCGCAATCATAACATCGCACGTCCCATCCTGAATCAGGCCTGCCGCCTCTCCAATGGCCTGTGAACCTGCGGCGCAGGCAGACACAATGGAAAGAATAGGGCCCTTGCAATTAAAAGTTGTTGCAAGCACCGTTGTTGCCGCATCAGCTTTTCGCCTGAAGAAATGCAGGAATGGATAGCCGCCTGTCTTGAGAAGGTTTTTCATGTCCCAATTCCCTTCCCCGTCGTAAAACTTCAGTATAAACTTCATTTCTTCTGCTGTAGGATTTTCTCCGTGAGAGCCGAGAGACACGCCGATATTTTCCCGGCTGCTTATTTCATCAAGGCGCGCCTGTCCTGCAGCCTCGGCAGTGGCTATTCTCATTATCCTGAGTCCGCGTGATGAAAATTTTCTTAACTTCTGGTTTGTACTGCTTTCAAAATTATCAATCCAGTTATTATCGACCTCACCGGCTATTTGACAGGGAAGCCCTGTTGTATCAAAAGACTTAATATAATCGATACCGGAAAGCCCTTTACTGCAATTTTCAAAGGTCTCTTCAGTATTTTTCCCGGAACAGGTGACCATGCCGTATCCGGTAACGACCACACGTCTTTTAATGGATTTAGTAGTCATTTCAGAAAATCTTTTTCTCTTCCTGCACCTTGGTAAGCCAGGCTTTAATTAAATCATCGCCGTTTGTGTAAGTTGCGCTTTCGCCGCAGGAGCCGCACTTTACCTTGACTCCCTCATCAGACTGCCACGCGGAATTGCCGCACTTTGTGCATTTTTCAGGAAGGCTATTGAGAATGTCCATGACCCCTTGAGTCATAGACCGGACAGTAATCATGACCGGGATTTCGTCCATATCCATTCCTGCTTTTAAATCTGACATGTTATGGCCAAAGCGGGTCTTCAGCAGTTCAATGGCCTTTTCAGTCAGGCGGCCATCTTCATCAATAGCAGTGCCTTCCCCGAACATTTCTTCTATGTGCTCAAGAACGAAGTGCCGGGCCATTTTCATCCCGAAGGCCTGCTCCAATCTGTAATTTATGTCAAGGAAATCAAGGGACTCGGCCCCGAGATCGTTAATCAGGGAGCTGTCGGGTGTAATCGAATTCTCATCAACTCTCAGTGTTTCAACTATGGCCTTTTTTAGCTCTTCAAAAACTTGTTCTTCCGTTATAAGATTTTGACTCATTGTGCCTCCTTAGGTCTGTCCGACTTTATTTTTTCAATAGTTTATTTTCAAATAATGCAAGGGACCAATGTCATTGATGGAGTTATAACTCTTAACTCTGTAAGGGCGAGGTTACCTCGCCCCTACTTTTAACTTTTAACTTTTTCCCGGCAGATTGCGTTGCTGAGCCCCTTGTCTACCACAATTGTCTGTCCGGTTATCCCCCTGCTTGCCTGTGTGCATAAAAACAGCACAACATCAGCTATTTCTTCGGGCTCGACAAAAAGTCCATCAGGAAGCATATCTATGTTATCCCAGAACTGCCGCAGGACTTTAAAAGAGTCTGTTTTGACGATACCTCCGCAAACTGCATTAACAGATACTTTTTTCTCCCTCAGGCTTTCAGCACAGTCTCTGACAATAGACTCCATTGCAGCCTTCATACTTCCCAGGGGATAGGAAGGGTTGTAGAAACGGCTGCCGAGACTTGAAATAAATATTATCTTCCCCTCAGTCTTTTCAAGCATTGGCAGCGCTGACTGAATGCAAAATATATTGCCCAGATAATTGGTGTCAACCAATTGTCTCAATTCCCTTTCGAATAATTTCTCAATTGGTTTAAAAGGGGCCTTGGCCGCATTCAGTATCAGATAATCCAGTCTCCCCATCTTTTCGCTTACTTCGCCAAATAAAGCTTTTACTGAATCTCTTAGTGCAATATCGGCCTGGACCATCATCGCTCGGCATCCCATTTCCTCAATTTCTTTGCAAAGCTCTTCTGCCTGGGTCTGAGACGAGCCGCCTGATTTCCGATAGTTGACAACTATATCTGCGCCTGCGAGCGCGCATTTTCTTGCTATTGCCTTGCCGATGCCTCTGGAACTGCCGGTTATTAAAACAACTTTGTCTTTTAAGATATCCATGACCCGTCTATTTTATAAAAATTGCAGTGTTAAGTAAACAGCAGCAACGAAATAAGAGTTAAGAGTCATGAGTTATGAGTTATAAGTTAAATCTAAGGAAAAGTTTGTGATCTATGTAACGGATTATTTTATATTTGCATATTACTATTGAGATAGGTAAAATGAAATAAGTTTTATAAGTTCTGTTCTGAAAGGTCAAGCAGTGTCCATATGTTCCTGTCGGGATACAATAATAAAAAACAAACTCCATGCATCCGGAGGAATTTGTTCAATAAGGAGGTAATATTATATGAGAATTTATATATTTAAATATATCACTCTGCTGCTCCTGCTTCTGTCTTTCAGCTGCAGCCTTAACAAAACTCAAATTCAGACTAAAAGGGGAATTCATTTACCTGAGATCACTCCTCCAATTACAGTTGAAAATAAGGAAACATTATCTGATATTACGGTCGGGAACATAGAGGATGTCAACTGTTCAGGACCTAATGACTGTAATGATAAAGAAACCGGGGACATTGCGGACATTACAGAGGATAATCTCCAGATCACTCAGGATGCGGACAATACCGAACCTTTAATTATAGATACTGAAGCTACAGATGAAAATTCTGAAAATGAAGTTAGTGACCAGGACCTCCTGGAAACAGCACTGGATTTTATTAATGCATCTCAGGATTTCTGGGCCGACGGCAATCTGGAAAAGGCCATTGAAACCCTGGACCAGGCTTATGAGCTTATCCTGAAAATTGATGCTGACAGCAGGCCTGAACTGGTCCAGCAGCAGGACGATTTGCGTTTTATGACGGCCAAGCGGATCCTTGAGATATATGCATCCAGGTATAAAGCCGTTAACGGTAATCACCGTGAAATACCCCTGACAATGAACGAACATGTGGAAATGGAGATCAAGTCGTTTCAGGGACGTGAACGCGGTTTCTTTATTGAATCCTATAAGCGTTCGGGGCGTTACATGAATAAAATCAAGGCCTCTCTTAAAGAGGCCGGTCTGCCTGAAGAACTTGCATGGCTGCCCCATATTGAAAGCTGGTTTAAAGTCAAGGCGTTGTCCACTGCTCGCGCGCTCGGCATCTGGCAATTCATACCATCTACCGGCTATAAGTTCGGTCTAAAGAGGGACGCCTGGATAGATGAGAGAATGGACCCGGAGAAATCTACCGCTGCGGCCATAGCTTATTTAAAAGAGCTGCACCAGATGTTTGGTGACTGGACCACCGTTCTTGCCGCCTATAATTGCGGTGAAGGCGCGGTATTAAGAAGGATCAGCAATCAGAAGATCAATTATCTTGACAATTTCTGGGACCTGTATGGACAGCTTCCCCGTGAAACAGCCAGATATGTCCCCAGGTTCCTTGCCACATTGCATATTATGAAAGACCCTGCTAACTACGGGTTTACCCTGGATGAAATTGATGCGCCCGTTCCTTATGAAACAGTGAGTATTCAAAAACAGGTCCACCTGAAAACAGTAGCGGACATGTTGGTGGTAGCTGAAGAGGAACTGACTGCGTTAAATCCTGAGCTTCGTATACAGGTGACTCCGCCGACCGCTTATTCCCTGAAGGTCCCGGCTGGGAAGAAGGAGGTGTTCCTTGCCGGCATTGATGGAATACCTCAGTTGGCAGCTCAGCAAAATAATTTCGCGCTTTCCGGCAGCGATTATACATACCACCGTGTTGCAAAAAGAGAAACCCTGGCTGTTATTGCTAAAAAATATAATACCTCAACCACTATCATAGCCAGGGCAAATAATCTGAATCGAAGGCATTCTATCAGGGTCGGTCAGAAACTCAGGATACCGTTAGGCGGAGGTCCAGGGGTTGCTGCTGATGCCGCAAAGGCCGGTGTTTCTCCCAACGGGAAATATAAGGTGAAAAGAGGCGATACGCTCTGGCTGATAGCAAAGAAATTCAACACAGATACTAAAAGGCTCCAGCAGATTAACAACATGCGTTCAACCAGCCTGAAGCCGGGGCAGATTATTCTTGTAACGGAATAATACCGGGGGACCGGACTAATTCTTCAACGCCTCTAAAATGACCCCTGCGATCATCCTGGCATCTTCCGGGCCAAGTTCCGGATATATGGGAATTGACAGCACTTCCCTGGCTGCGGCTTCCGACACAGGTAAATCGCCGGCCTTGTAACCGAGGTTTTTAAAAGCTGCCTGCAAGTGAAGCGGTATAGGGTAGTACACAACCGCTGATATATGGTTGTCATGAAGGGCCTTTTCCACTCCGGCCCTCCCGGGGGTCATGAATGTATACTGGTGGTAAACATGAGACCGGTCCTGTTTTTCTGCCGGACATTGAACAGCGCCGGCAAGCAGCGAAGTGTAGAGAGCAGCAATGGACCGTCTTTGCTGATGCGCCCAGGTTTTTACTCGGGTAAAAGCTGAAACAGCCGGCGTCTCCTATGCTTCCAATCGGACGGCCTTTGTACTTGGCTCCAAAGGCCTGTGCGGAGTCTTCGACAACTTTAAGTCCGTGCTTATTTGCTATGGCCATTATTTCATCCATGTCCGCAGGCTGGCCAAAAAGATGCACAACAATTATGGCCCTGGTCTTAGATGTTATTTTTCCCTCTATTTTTGAAGGATCAATATTCAAAGTCTCCCGGTCAATATCAACGAAGACCGGTGTTGCGCCGACATAAGCGATTGCTTCGGCGGTTGCAAAGAAAGTAAAAGGTGTTGTAATTACTTCATCGCCTTCTTTTATATCCAGCGCCCTGAGTGACAGGTACAGGGCGTCTGTGCCTGAACCGAGACCGACTGCCCCGGCGACATTGTGATATGCAGCAACTTCCTTTTCAAATGACGAAACATTAGGTCCCAGGATAAAGCGGCTGCTGTCTATTATTTCTCTTAATGCAGTATTAATTTCATCGTTAAGCGGTCCATGCTGCGCCTTAAGATCAAGCATTGGTATTGTTTTTATGTTATTTGTGATTTTTGACATATTTCTCATTCAGATTGCAAACCCCTGGTTGACCAACCTTGATATTTTCAACACCACTTTCAGGGCCTCTTTACCTTCACGGCCTGAGACTACAGGCTTTGAATGGCTTTTAACACATTCAATAAATGAGATAAGCTGCTCCTTCAGAGGTTCTTTAACCTCGGGTTTTTTTGTCTCCTTTTCCACGTTGCCGTTTTGTTTTATATAACAGGTTATTTCCTGCTTCTGATAGTCCAGATTCAAGTAAGCATTATGCTGGAAGACTTTAAGCTCTCTTTTTTTATCTTCGGCTATCCTGCTTGATACTGATTCGGCGATGCAGCCGTTTTCAAACTCTATCCACGCGTGAGCAATGTCTATATTGTCCGTAAGTACACTGGCGCCGGTCGCGCGGATGTCGGCTATTTCGGAATCGACAAGGCTAAGTATTATATCTATGTCATGTATCATTAAGTCAAGAGTCACATCCACGTCTGTTCCCCTGCCCAAAAACGGCGACAGGCGCTGGGACTCGATAAATTTAGGCTGCCTGACCATACCGCTTATCATGGAGACCCCGGCGTTGAATCTTTCCAGATGACCGACCTGAAACGTGAGATTTCTCTTTTCAGCTTCCGCAATAAGTTTATCGGCCTCTTCGAGTGTAGTGGTGACAGGTTTTTCAACGAGTATGTTCTTGTTATGTTTCAGACAAGCCATCCCTATCTCGAAATGCTGTGTTGTGGGGACAGCGATGCTGACCGCGTCAACAGAGTTTAAGAGTTCTTTATAACTGCCGTATGCTTTGCAGTTATATTTGAAGGCGATTTCCTGCGCCCGCGCAGAATCCGCGTCAACGATTCCAACGAGGTTTACATCTTCGAGGCCGGAATATATTCTGGCATGATGGACCCCGATAGATCCTACCCCTATGACTCCAACATTTATCATATTATTAACTCATCCTGCTTTACCCAAAAAGTGCATTTAAAATAATGCTGATGTTGGAAAATTATTTGTTTTTCGATTCCTTGAACGCATTTTCAATCAAGGTTAGGATGACTTTTCTGTTCAAAGCCATATGCATAATTTAATTATAAATTTATCGAGTTAAACAAATTATTTTTCAATGTCAGCATTATTTGGGTAAACGTATTTAAATTTTGCGTTTAAAAAAAGATGACCAGTAATTCTACCTTAAATGGAAGAAAGATAAAAGGGGGCGCCGACATTATTTGAATAACTCATTATTTTCTTTATACCAATTTGTCAGGTGGCGGCATCTGGCTGTCACAAAAGGATTGGGATTTTCAAGTTCATGGATAACGACAGAGGCTGTCTCAATACGGTCTTCTTCAAGGTTTGAGAGCTGCTGTATATAAGAATGCACATTCAGGCCAGGGTAGTTGTCTTCATAATTAGCTCCAATATTCAGCTTTACCAGAGCTCTGAGGGCGACGTTAACATCTCCTGTCACGACTAATGCTCCCCGGTCTGCGCTTATTTCAGCTTCTTTATACCACTTCATAAGTTTTACGCCGACTGATCCTATGACTATCTTTGATATAAATTGCGGCACGGCCATGTCGGTAAATGACCTCATTCCTGAAATGAGGTCCAGATAGTACAGGTGTTGAAGTTTGATATGCGCTACCTGCCTTGCCAAAAGGAAACGGAGTTCTTCCGGTTTGAATGCCCATGTGAAATCAGAACTTATAATAATAGTAGGATTCAGACGGTTCGTCACTGTCAGACTGGTCCCGTTGCTCTTTGAAATATAAATATTCGGGACTTTTTCAACCCCGAGCAGGTCACATGCTTCTTTGACCATGTTATAAATATCAGGAAGCTGTTTCTTGTGGACCTTCAGCATTTGGGTCAGGAGCCTGCCTTTGGAATACTGTTTTTTGTAAAGATTGTAATATGTCTTTGAAAAGAAATATATGGTTTTTGAATCACTTAATGAATTCAGTTCCTTTGACAGGATGAGATCGTCTTCTGTCTGGTAAAATGGTTTTTGCCCCTCACTCCCCAATGAGTAGTTTTCCACTCTGAAAGCCTCTCCATCTTCAGGAACGTAGAGTACATTCCTGAGCTGCCTGTATCCCAGGACCAGGGATATGAACAGCAGAAAAAATATGAGCAGAAACTTTCTGAAGAAACGATGTTTGACAATAGGATTTTCCATGACCTTTTGAATATTTTTATTGTCTTTCAGGTCAATTATTTTTTTGAATTTATCTTTGCGGAAAAACATATTGCATCTCCGTCCGGTTCTAAGTCCTGTGGGGGAACTTTGATCACATGCTCTTATACAAGCCTTTTCTTGTCTTTACCCTGCTTACGTAATCTATGGTTTCCTGCGGGGCGGTTTTATTGATAATCGCAACAACTTCATCATCAGTCATATTATCGACATTATGTTTTCCGATGATCTTTGTTTTTATGTTGCCGGGCCCCCAGTTATAGGCTGCGATGCTAAGTGATTCCTTGTTGGAATCTTCTTTGACTTCTGCAAGGTATATACTGTTCAGTATATGATAATACGTAGCTCCAAGCATAACATTGTTGCCCGGATCATACAGATACTCGGGTTCAAGGATTTTTTTCTCTTTATGCAGGTAATAATATGCGTCCATCGCGCCTGATTTAGGCACCAGCTGCATAAGACCAAATGCTGGTATGTATGATTTGGCCAAAGGATTAAAATAAGATTCGGTATGTATCAATGCGTAAATCAGCGCCGGATCAAGATTGTATTTGGCCGCATAATTGTTTACCTGCTCTTTATACTTCTCTGCCCTGACTTTGAGGTGCTCCGGGACCATCTGTACTTTGACGGTGACTTTAACACGCGGGACCCCGTCTTTTGCAACAACCGGCTTTTCCTCTACTTTTATTTCCGGGGCAACATGTTTTTCAACAAATTTTTCTACATTTTCTTTTGTAACTTTCTTCCCTTCAGGGTCTTTTATCTGGTCTTTAAGCACTTCGGTTTTGACCTCATTATCCGGAGAAAGGACTTTTTTGATTTGTTTAACTACCTTCTTTTCAGCCAGTTCTTTGGCTTTCTTCTGCCGGTCCTTTTTATTCCTGGGCAATTGATCAACAGGAATTAATGTTGAAAATTCAACCTCTCCATTTTCAAAATCAACGATACTTCTGGAGTCCATTCCATTACTATAATCGACCCATTGCTTATTTGTTGAATCGTGAAATTCATCCCACTGCCGCTCAACCCTCTTTTTCAGGGCCTCACGCTGGGCATTGACCCTCTTGACCATTTCATTCCATTGGGCCTCCATTTCTTTACTGAGAACGCCCCACGCCGCCTCCTGGACAGCCATATTTTCCCGGAACGATTTGTCCATGCCTTCCTGTTTTTTCCTGAGCTGCTTTACGTCCAATTTATCGTCCAGGGGGGAATCCTTCACTGCTTTATCCAGATCATCAAAGGCTGAATCAGGAGGCTGTGAATAAAGCAGGGAGTTGACCGGCACAAAGAGCAGTCCCATTAAAGTGAGTAAAAAGAGTGAATAAATGATTTTCATATTGTTGCCCCCTTAAAAAAAGGTTTATGTTCCATACGCATTAAATAATACAGATGTTGGAAAATAAATTAATTTTCGATACATAAGACGCAATATTAATTAATCGGAGCGTGCACACTTTAATTCAAAGCCTCATGCATAATTTCTATTATAGTCATCGAGTTAATTAATTTATTTTTCAATGTCTGTATTATTTAGATTAATATATTCCTTTTATTTCCTGACCTCATATCCGACCGTACTCTCGGCCCAGAGTGAAGGGTCGATTTCAGAAAGCATCTTTAACAGGTCGGTAAGTGTAGGGTCTGCCGGTGTCCCATCAGAAAGAAGATCGGCCTTTTCCTTTGTCGCTATTACCAGCACTGACTCCAGCGCCCTGTTCTGTTTTTTCGGGGCCTTGACTCTCAGCTTCAGCCCGAGAGCTCTTTGTATATCATCCGGATAAATCAATGTGTTTTTAGCAGCCAGCATAGCTGATTTAAAATAATCATTAGGCAGAAGCTTTGATATCATCCCGTCCTGGCTTACACTGAAAATATTTATATACGCATCTTCATTTACTCTGACACGCACCCGGATTTCATCATTGTCCTGGAATACCGGATTTTCATGACTGCTGTCTGAATCGGCCCTGACAACTTCAACTTTAAGGATCTTGAAATTGCCACGTTTTTCTATATTGATGGGTTTTACAGTTGCCTTCAGTTTACAAAAATGATATACCTGATCTGCTTTGACTATCGGCCTGTCTTCAAGTAATTCTTCAGCTATAATCAGACCTTTTGTCGCAGTTACTACAAGGTCACTGATAAGACTGCTGTTATAAAGTACTGTTGAGCCATGAATTTGGACTCCCAAGGCATGTTCAAGCGCATTTCTCCTTGCATTATTCCGCGCCATTGCCTTGCCCTGGGCAGGAGTTGTATCATCTCCCAGCAGCACTTCCCCTACAGCCTCTACTATTTTGTTCCCATCCTTGTCCGTTACCGAGGCCCCGGGGTCGACGGCGTAAAGCGCTTTTGTAGTGCATAGAATTAAAGTCAGTGTTATTGCCAGCATTGAAAGCGGATAAATAATTTTATTCATGGTCCCTCTCTGACAAAAGAACTTTGTTTATATTGTAACCTGCCTGATGTTACTACCTTCTGGTCTTGCCCCTCATCTCGTCCATCATATCTTCGAGTTCTTTTTCAGCTGCTTTTAACAGGTCATTCCTATTATATGCGTTGCGATGGGGCTGATATTTTTCACCGGAGGCTTTTCCCTTGTCTTCGGCATCAGCCTGTTTGACCTGCACTTCTGCTTCTGCCGGCTTATCTGCTTTCTCAACTTCAGCCGGTTTAACCTGAACTTCCGCTTCAACCGGCTTGTCTGCTTTCTCAACTGATGGTTCTACCTTTTTGTCAGAAGGTTTTTCCTTTTCAGCCTCGGACGGTACTGTTTTTTTGTCTGTCTCAACTACTGCCGGCTTCTCAGCTTTTTCCAAACCGTTCAGATTCGATGTCCCATACGCAACCATAACACTGTGCGCTGAAAGCCAATTTTTCAGGACCGACGATTTAACGGCAAAATTTACGCCCGTTATGGGTAAATCACCTGCCCCGAGTCTTGCCATGTTTGAGTTTATCCCTATCATGTAACCTCTTTTATCAAGGAGAGGTCCCCCTGAATTGCCTCTGTTAACACTCGCGTCCGTCTGAAATACGTTTTTGCCCTCAATGCTGTTCTGGTTTTCAATCTCACCGCTTATTCTTCCGTATGTAAGTGTCCAGAGACCGCCCTGTTCCGGATGACCGATAGCAACTGCTTCTTCACCTATTTTAATTTCATCCGGATCAGCGAGTTCAATAATTCCCGTCCCGGCAGGGATGTCTTCAGCCTGAAGAATTGCAAGATCAAGATCAAGATCATAAGCAAGTATTTTTGCTTTATGTTTATTTACAAGATCATTTTTGAAGTTACCTGTCACTCTGTCAGGTTTGATAAATACCCTTATTTGTGAATAGGGTTTGGAGGTGGCCTTGTCAATGACCACATGGGCATTTGTAGAAATCAGTCCCGGAGCTGAGATAATAGAGCCCGCGCCTATCATACTGCCGGCCCCTTCATTTTTGGCAATTATCAGCACAACATTTATTGATGTTTTTTCATACACCTTTACTGCCGGGAATTCAGCAAAAGATAAGCCGTACAGACTCACTAAAAATGTAACCAGCAAAAATCTTTTCATTGAGGACCTCGCTTTTAAATTTAAAAATGTTGTTTAGTAATTATTCAGTTTAAATATAATAGACGGCCAGGATAGTTGAGTTTTGACTGATAAAATTTATTGTGCCAAAAAAATATTCCTTCCTGCGACGTCCCTGCCTGTGTCCCTCTCCGCAGAGACGGACATTAGAGAGCTATTTTCCCTCATTCAGAAATTTAATTATTTCATCAGCGGTCCGGCTTTTGTCCTGAAGATTTATGCTGCTTGATTGACTCGCGTTTGATAATTTCTCCTTAAGGGCGTCTTTATCGATTTTCTTCGGCATACAGCTCAGGGCATAAGTCGAGTTCTTTTTTTCAGACACCAGCCCATTGGTATCACGCCAGTACTCCAGTATCTCCGCGTTCTGCACAACTGATGATGAAGCCCATGATGAGATCTGCATTATATCGGCCCTGTCGACACTGTTTCCTTTTTCCGAGGCAAAGTCAATCATTATCGAATTTATATCCATGCTGAGAGTCTTGGCAAGCTCTTTTCTGGCAATCTCCGCCGCATTTATTTTTGCGTCTTCTTCAAAAAATGTCGGATCACTCATGCCGACGCTGCAGATCCTTCCTTCCAGTTCAGGAGTTTTCAATACCCAGTCAGGGGGCCCGCCTCCATTTTTTATATCGCCCCCGGACCGGCAGCCAAAGACAAAAACTAAAGAGGTCATCAATAGTATGATTGTTTTCATTTCACCCTTGTTATTTCAATTACACTGGTTGTTTTCTGCTGTTCAGGCAGCAGCACAGGTATCTGGTCTCTGTTTAATTCTGTGGATGCCGTTTCCGAGACGTTTTCCTTTACATAGTCATACAGCTCCTGGAGCTCTACATTATTGTTATTATCTTTGTCCGCGTCTCCCTTCATCCCTTTAAGAAGATAATAGGTAAATAAACCGTGTCTTACCTTTTCAAAATCAGAGCTGATTTGAGTGCCCGAGGCCGCAGCCAGCACAAAGACATTTCCTCCTGCAAGTATAGGGTTCTCTACAGAGATACTTATTGGTCTGGCCCCCTGGCTTACCACGCCCCTCTCTCCAGCCCCGGAAAAACATGAATCCAGCATTACAACAACCTGCTCTGACGGAAGCTTGTTCAAAGACGCATACATCCGTTTAAGAGGATATAGTTTTGATTTAAAATCAGGATGGCCGTCATAAGGCACTATAAAGGCCTCACCGCTCTGAGGGTCCGGGGTGCCGTGTCCGGCATAGTAAATGAAAACCTTGGAATCCTTCTTTATCATTCTTGGCAGCCAATCCTCAATATAAGCCTCAAGGTCGCCTATAGTCACCATCTCGTCAGTCACTAATTTTATATTTTTTTTCGGTATGCCGCCTATATTTTCCAGATATTTTGCGAAAGTTTCAGCATCCGCTTTAGCGTATTTTACCTGGGGGATCAACTTGTCTCGATAGTTGCTGATTCCTATTACTAACGCATATGAATTTTCCCTTTTAAAGCTGTCATTTTTTAAAGGGACCGCATCCACATCTATATGCCGTGAAATAATTTGCTGCGTCTCTTTGATCTCAGCGGGTTTCAAGGCAATGGCAAATGACTTTATTTCAACAGGTGAATAGCCTCTGCGTTCGGCCAATTCTATTGACAGGTGGGCTGTTTCAGCTTTAAGGCGGGTCGGCAGTGAACATTGTATGGTTATTTTTCTTTTGCCGTATGGTTCTATATCACCGGCTATTCTGATATTTCCCAGACAGGAAGTCAGCGTATCATTGCCGGATAATAAGACTTCAACTCCCTGGGCAGTGCCTTTGCCTTTGTTTTCAATGCTTACAGTCACTATAACTGTTTCTCCTCCCTCAAGTATTCCATTTCCGCTTGTGTCTTCTATCTTGATATCGTATATAAGTTCAGGAGCGGCAATCACCGCGGTTTTTGTTTCAGGCGCGGGAATTACCGGAGTTTTTATATCAGGAGCGGTAATCACAGCAGTTTTTGTTTCAGGCGCTTTTGCTGCGGAAGGCCGCGGTGCGGGCCTGGCCCCGGGCGCAGGGGAAGCTGCGAATTCCATCCTGGCGCCGATGTCCCAGACAATTATATTTTCGTCTTCACTTGCCGAGACAAGAGAGCTGCCGTCCCTGGTGAATACGACAGACGTGACTACATCATTGTGACCTGACAGTGTTTTCATTTTGTTGCCGGTCTGCGCGTCCCAGATGTTAATGGTTTTATTCTTGTTGCCTGAGACGAGGATTTTTCCGTCAGGGCTGAAGGCTACCGCTTGCACGTAGTTTTTGTTGTCAGTCAGCGTATTAATCTTCTCGCCCTTAGCGATGTTCCAAAGAGCGATCGTCTTATCATAGCTGCCTGAGGCCAATATCTGACCGTCCGGACTGAACGCCACAGAGATGACAGTTTCCTGGTGGCCTTTAAGGGTATTGAGTTTACTGCCGGTCTGCGCGTCCCAGAGAATAATGGTCTTATCACCGCTGCCTGAGGCGAGTGTTTTACCGTCGGGGCTGAAAGCTACTGAGTAAACTTCATCTGAATGCCCCTTGAGAGTCCTGACTTTCTTCTCTGATTCATGATTCCAGAGGACGACCTTTTCATCTTCGGTCCCCGCAGCAATCGTTTGACCATCAGGACTGAAGGCCAAAGACAGTATGCTGTCGCTTACTTCTATGCTTTTAATCTTTTCGGCTGTAGCGGTATTCCAGAGAATAATATCCTCATCATCACCGCCTGACGCGAGTATTTTGCTGTCGGGACTGAAGGCCAGGGCCCTTATATCGTGTGAATGGTCCTTGAGAGTTTTAAGTTTCTCTCCGGAAGAAAGGTCCCATAGGATGACAATTTCGTCTGCGCCGCCGGTAGCCAGCATTTTGCCGTCCGGGCTTAATGCCGCTGCCAGCACTTCTCCTGAATGCCCCTTAAGCGTCCTGAATTTAGTCTGCTCCTCAGTTTGGACAGCCGGCTTAGCTCTTGCGGAATAGGCATAAGACGGCAATATCAATGTTAGAAATAGTACGAAGATCATAAAAGTTTTCATTTTGTCCTCCGTAAATTTATATAAACCACGCAGAAGTCTCCTTGACAACTTCCTCGTGAGAAACAAGCCTGCCTTCCTGTACATCTTTCTCTGCGGCTTCAAGCTGTTGCCTTAGATAGAGGCGATAAATAACCTCATCAATATCTACCTCATCCGGCAGGTCTTTTATAAGGTCGAGAACTTGTTGTTTAGTTATACTCATGATGCCTCCCTTTTCAAGAGTAATTAACGGCAAAGCTGATAGATTAAATATATCATAAGTTGCTCTGTATCTTCTTCATAAAACTTTTTGCTGGTCCAATCTGCAAGATTGAACCAGCGGAGCAATCCTTTAACTCATAACTCTTAACTCCCGACTCTTCCCCTTACTTCTCCCTCAGCTTCACCAACTCCTTCTCCAGTTCATCAAACATCCCCGATGCGCGGCCTCTGACTCCTTCGATCATTTCTTTTTCTTTGTTATACGTAACGGCTTTCATATATTCGTCCTTAGCATCATTCAAAGCTTCTTTATCACCTTTCCTGGCCTTCTCTAAATTTTCCTTTGTCTTGTCAGCCGACTCCTTTACCCTGTTATCAAGATCTTTAACAGCCTCTGCTTTAGGCATTACCGCGACAGCATAAACAATCCCTTCTTTCTCCCCGTTAGTAACTATCCTGGAGCCCTCAAGGAATTCGTCGACAGTTGCCTCAACAATCATAATAAATTCGTTTTTGCATTCACTCGTATTTTTGAATAACTTTGCAGATCCGCCCTCGCACATTATGTCGACTGTCTCCTCCCGGAGCCTGATCTTTATCTGCTTTGCAATGTCCAGTCTTGCGAGCACTTCCGTAATCCTTTTATCATTAAGGGGATTGGCGGACCTGGCGGCTTCGCCGATTCCAACAAGGTATTTGTCTTTAGGATATTGAGAATAAACTTCATTGTAAGAAGGACTTGCCGGAGCCGAGGCAGCCGAGGCAGCCAGGAATAAAAGAATACAAAAAGAAAACAGTTCTTTTAACATTACAAATCTCCTTTATATTGAGAAAGGTTCGAGGATTCAAGGGTTCAAGCGTTCAAATGATTTTGCTCAATGCCATTTGTTATTAATTATCAAAAAAACGTAATAATTAATAATATATTTTTCCACTCGAATCCCTGACCCCTCGACCCCTTGGACCCTTAAGACTTTACTGTAATTTAACTGTGAAGACTTCCTGTGTTACTCCCCCTTTTATGTCACCGATAGTAACTCTCAGAGTATGTTTGCCGGCGGGAAGGTCCGCCTTCTCCAGTAATATCCCATCTTTGGTCGTATAGGGTAACACCCTGTCGGTAAGATTGATCGTGACAAACTTAAGATACTCGACTTTGAGTTTGGACAGGTCGATCTCGTTGCCTTCTACCGGGACAAAACGTATTGATACCTTGACCGGGGCTATATTTTCAATATTGGTCCTCGGTTCAAGCAGTTTGATATCCGGACCATCGTTAAGGACCCGTCCCACTTCATAAAGATCGCGAGGGGCTTCCTTAATAGCGCCTTCCTCCCTGGTAATGAGAGTTATTGTTTCGGATGCGGCGCAGGCAGCACTGACCAGAAATAAGCTTATTATTAATGAAAGAAATATTTTTTTCATGACAATTGCATCTTAAATTATTACGGGCTGAGGGTCAACGTTTGATCCCCAGCCCGTAACGCTAAACGTTATTTTCTTTTCTCTTCTTCTTTTGAAAGCTCATCATGCATCTTTTCCGCGTTCTCTTTGATATATTCCTTGACCTTTTTATCAAGATTCTTTACCTTGTCTAAATTGTCTTTGAATGCATCAAGTTCGAGTCTGGCAAGCGAGAAAAGCTCTCCGGTTGCAGGGTTCTGCCAGTGATCAACGATTTGAACTCCGGACAGGGTCATTGTTGTTACAGTTTTGAGGGCCTGTTCCACATGCTGCTCTTCTGAGGTTACGTTCGGGTCACCTGCCATTGTTGATGCCATGTAATCTTTCTGTAACGAAGCAGTATAGACCTGAAAGGTTTTTGAAATTTCGCTAATGGCGCGGTTATCTGCAGCTGAACGAAGAAGTGAAGGATTTTTTATTCCAAAAGCAGAAGCCACTCCATAGAACACCTTCCCCTGTTCGCCTCCGAATGCGCCGCTTCCCTTCATGACCCAATCAGGCGCTTTAAGTTCCTGAATAGGTGTTGTCGGAGTAATCTTTTCAGTACTTGCGCATCCCGTGATTAAAGCCAAACCGATTAATACCATAAAACTGAGTGTTGCTAATCTTTTCATTTTACCCTCCTTTTCAATTAGCTGATAGCTATAAGCTGACAGCTGTAAGCTTAATGATTTAATTAGACGGACAGAAATCTGCTGATTAAAATTCAAAATAATCAGGCGACTTGTTTTCTGAATGGACGATGCCGTTTTTCCATCTGTCTGATATATAAATCCTTCTTTTATCACCTCCTTTTATCTCTGTTATAAGATTAGACGGCTCTTTATACAGAACAAGGCGTATCCTTTTGCCCATTGTAAGAATGAATGTATTTTCTTTTTGTTTTTTTAGTACCTTTAATACATTGTCTTCTGTATTTAATGTTTCGTCAAGGACCTGAAGATTATCAGCATGTGATATTTCTGTTCCGGGTTTAAGACCGGGAGAAGACTTAAAATCAATTTCGATATCATCAAAAGAATCCGTAAAGGCATTGGATACAACAGGAATGTTTTCGTTGTTGCGGTACATGCGCTGAAAAGAGGCCCAATTGGCGCGTGCCTGATGGTTCTGATTCTTAGCGGCTGTTAGAATCTTTTCCGCTTTATCTATAAGGCCCTTACTATCAACTGTTTGTCCCAGCATAATATAGGCGACTCCCAGATTGTTCTGTATTATCGAGCTGTCGGGGGTCAACTTTAACGCATCTTCAAGTGTTGATACGGCATCATAATATTTGCTTTCGATAATGTAAGCGCATCCCAGGTTGTTCTTTGCTGCTTCATAAAACGGGTCATATGAAATTGCCTTTTTCAGATTTTCAACAGCTATGCGAAGTAAATCATTATATTCCCGATATACGGATTCTGTAAAGCCCTTTGAAGAAATATTAATGTTCTCTGCCCTGGTCTTATGTTCAATTCCAAAAGACAGGGCGAAGGGGAACGACTCGGGATTTCTTGCCGCGCGGAATTTGCTGTAAGCCAGCTGCAGATATATTGCGCCGATATTTGAATAAACCTCTCTGCCGGGGAAATAAGAAGCGAATTTTTTAAAAAGGACCAGGGAATCATCAAAGCGTCCGAGATGATAGCTTATGACACCCATGTCAAATAATACTATCCTGCTTGAAACTTCAGCCAGGCGCATTGACACGACTCTGGCCCTTTTTTCGGACAGGGAAAGAAGGTCGTCGGTGAGCCTGCCGGACGGGCCTTCTTTTTCTGCCCATTCAAGGAAAAAATTCTTGTCCCCGGAAATTATTTTGTCACTGTCGTAACCCGCGAGGGCCGCATAAATAATGCCGTACTGGTCTGCCCGCAGTTCTTTTGTTAAAAGAATATCCGGATCTTTTGCAAGTTCTTTAATGTCCTGAAAGGCCCTGATATTTTCGTTGCTGTCTTCAGCCGTGCGCAGGAATTTATAATGCCAGAAGTCACCGTTAAACTGATGGGCCAGTTCATGTCCGATTACAAAGGCCATTCTTGAGTCGCCGTCCATGAGGTTTTTATTGCTGTAACAAAATTGAAGCGCCTTTCTGGACAGAATTATAGATCCGTCGGCAAGCGCCTGGGCCCAGGGGGTCCCGCTAAAATTAATAATATACAAAGCAGGCTCTACACCGGCCCTCCTGTCGGAGGCGGCAAGGACCCTGTTAAATACATTATATGCCCTTTCGGTGAGTTTATCTTTTTCTGCTGTTCCATATTTATTAATCCAGAACTCCTTCACGCCCCTGTTTTCAGCAAAAGCCATGGAAGAGGCAACGGATGTGAAAATAACTACAAAAAGAAGTTGAGAAGATAAGAAGTTACGAAGTTTAGAAAAGGCGGAGATTATTCGTTCTTTCATCTTCTCTACTCTTATCTTCTTAACTTTCCAGCTTCTCATTTTCTTGCTTGTGTGGAGGCTCATTTGATGAGGACAAAATCACCAGTATATTCAAAGTACCTGTCGTCGGCAGTCTTTCCTGAAATCAGCCAGTTATAAGTTATATTGGTTTCTACCAGTTCTTTACTTAAAGCGACAACCTTATCATCGCCTGTTTCAGCAGTATAGACTGCCTTGTCTCTGTCTTTTAATATGAATTTATACCCGACAGCGCCTTCGACAGGTTTCCACCTGAATATTATTTTTCCCCTGCTGAGATCAATATTCATGTTACGAACGTCCTTTGTTTCACCAGTGCCCATAAAACCTAATGCAGAAGGGATTTCAGAATCTCTGACAACTATTTTCTCATTTGACGCAATGGCCGTATAACTGACTTTCCCCGGGATGATAATCCATGTTACTACGGCTATGGCCAGCAATGCGGCAGCGAGTCCGGCAGCTGCGGGAAGAGGGAATGTAACGTCAGGGAGTAACGACAAAATGCGTTGAAAGAATGTAGCCTTCGGAACTTTTTCAGTTTGTACGGCCTTCATATTTCCGAGGGCTTTTTGCTTCCATCGTTCAGGCGCTTCAACCGGAGCTCTTTCAAGCTTCAATGCCATGTAATAAACGGCAGACCTGTCAATGCAATAACCGCAGTCTTTTATGTGGCCTGTAAGTTTGTCTGATACATCAGCCGGGAGATCTTCTTTAACCAGAGCAGCTATCTCCCAGTCCTCGGGACAAGAAGCAGTTGCCTTTTCTTGATTAAAAGAACGGTACAGGGTATTCTCGACTGATTTCAGGCCCGTAAAAATCTCATGGCACCTTTCGCATGTTGCAAGATGCCCTTCAATTTCATGAATTTCCTTCTTGTCTGACTGATTTGCCGAATAAGATAGAATTTTCTCAAAACCGATGTGTTCCATATTTCACCTCTTTTTATCTTCTGACCCTTATTTGACGGACATAGATTTCAGTTTTAAAATAATTACAACTTACAGTACAGACATACTTTCTGCTGCGAAAATCAGCATAACCATGCAGGCAGAAAAATCACCTTGTCAGCCTTTCCGAAAAAATCCCTGTTTAATACATAAGAAATATCAGCAGGATAATCTTTTGTGAAATATCTGATCCCTGCGGGCACTCGCAGTGATTTGAAAGACGCGTTCTTGACCTCGATAGCTTTCGGCTTATTATCTTCAACAAGCACAAAATCAACCTCATTTTTTGAAAGCGTCCTCCAGAAATGCACCTCTGAAAGCGGCGCAAGGTTCTTCATAATGTTGCCGCATACGCTGTTTTCAAGGAGGCTGCCTGAATCTGTTCTTTCAGCGAGGTCATGGAAATTCTTGATTACAATATTCCTGAGACCGGTATCTGCAAAGTAGACCTTATGCATCTTGCTGATTTCTTTTCTCGGATTGCCTGAAAAAGGGCTGACCGTTTTTATAACAAAGGTATTTTCAAGCAGGAATAGATATCTTTCAAGGGTCTCTCTCGCAAGTTTTATCGACGTGCAAAGCTCGGAAATATTTATCATGCCCCCTATCTGCAGAGAGAGAGCTTTTATAAGATTATTGAATGCCGTGACATTATCGATTCTCATGATGTCTTTTATATCT
>JACQXG010000088.1 GCA_016208905.1 Nitrospirota bacterium | reverse complement strand
GCGCCGTAAGCCTCAAGCGCCCAGACCTCCATCTCCCCGAGTCTCTGGCCGCCGAATTGGGCCTTACCGCCTAAAGGCTGCTGCGTAACAAGAGAGTATGGCCCTATAGAGCGGGCATGTATTTTATCATCCACAAGATGATGAAGCTTCATGATATACATACTTCCCACTGTAATGGGTTTCTGGAAAGGCATGCCCGTCTTGCCGTCATAAAGGGTAATCTGTCCGCTTGTAGGCAGTTTTGCCTCAGCAAGAAGCTCTTTAATTTCCTTTTCGCTCGCGCCCTCAAATACAGGTGTTGAAACATAAATATCAAGTTCCTTCGCAGCCCAGCCCAGATGGATTTCAAGTATCTGTCCGACATTCATTCGGGATGGGACGCCAAGGGGATTCAAAATTACATCAACAGGAGTCCCGTCCGGCAGATAGGGCATGTTCTCTTCGGGGACTACAATTGAAATAACACCTTTGTTACCGTGTCTGCCGGCCATCTTGTCGCCGACCTGTATCTTCCTTTTCATGGCAACATATACTTTCACGATTTTGAGAACACCGGGCGGCAGTTCATCTCCCTTTTTAAACTGTTCTAATTTATTGTTAAAATCACCTTCAAGCTGCCTGACATGTCTTCCTGTTTCGTCCTCAAGAAGTTTAATTGCTTCTGCCTTCTGGCTATTTAAAATATTTATTTTGCGAAGCGACTTGTCCGGTATCTGCGCGAGGATTTCCTGAGTAAGCGCTTTCCCGCTTCCACATAACACCCCGGTTATACCGGAAACCTTTACATCTTCTGATGCTTTCTCGTTAGAGAGCAGCTTTCTTATTTTCGTATAACTGCTTTCTTTTAGAATTCTTACCTCATCTTCAAGGTTCTGCTGTAAACAAACTATCTTGTCTTCCTGAATGCTTTTAGTTCTTTTGTCCTTTGCGGTCCCCTTTCTCGTAAATACTTTAACATCCAGTACTGTTCCTTCAATTCCAGGCGGCACATAGAGACAGTTCTCCCTTACTTCTTCGGCCTTTTCCCCGAATATGGCCCTGAGCAGTTTCTCCTCCGGGGTAAGCTGGGTCTCGCTCTTGGGTGTGACCTTGCCTACAAGGATATCTCCCGGCTTTATCTGCGCCCCGATCCTGATGATTCCGCTTTCATCCAGGTCCTTTAAGGCTTCTTCCCCGATATTGGGTATGTCTCTGGTTATATCTTCAGGCCCGAGTTTGGTCTCCCGGGCTTCTATCATGAACTCTTCAATATGTATTGAGGTGAATACATCATCTTTCACGAGGCGTTCACTGAGGATAATAGCGTCCTCAAAGTTATATCCTCCCCATGGCATAAAAGCAACGAGGACATTCCTGCCTAATGCCAGTTCGCCCATATCGGTCGCAGGACCGTCAGCAATTACCTGCCCCTTTTTGACTTTGTCGCCTGTCTTGACAATAGGCTTCTGGTTCATGCATGTAGCCTGATTTGAGCGGCAAAACTTAATCAGGCTGTATATGTCCGCTCCACCGTCGTTACACTTGACCACAATTCTTGATGCATCAACAGCTTCCACGATACCGTCCCGCTTCGCAGCGATTATAACTCCGGAGTCCCTGGCTGCTACGGCTTCTATCCCTGTCCCTACTCTCGGGGCATTTGTATGCAGTAAGGGGACTGCCTGTCTCTGCATGTTTGAACCCATTAACGCCCTGTTGGCATCATCATTTTCCAGAAATGGAATAAGCGATGCAGATATGCTCACTATCTGTTTGGGTGAAACATCCATATACTGGACTTCATCCGGGGTAACCAGCCTGAAGTCACCGCCGACCCTTACGGAGACAGTTTCGCTTATAAGGTTGCCCTTACGGTCTAAGGGTGATGTTGCCTGTGCTATGACATAATTCTCTCCATCAATTGCGGAAAGATATTCTATTTCTTCTGTCGCCCTTCCGTTTTTGACCTTTCTGTACGGCGACTCGATAAATCCAAAGTCATTTACTCTTGCGTACGAAGCTAACGATGTGATTAAACCGATATTCGGCCCTTCCGGTGTCTCTACAGGACAAATACGGCCGTAGTGCGTAGGGTGTACGTCTCTTACTTCAAACCCCGCCCTTTCCCTTGTTAAACCTCCGGGACCCAGCGCGCTCAACCTCCTCTTATGAGTTATCTCTGACATTGGATTTGTCTGGTCCATAAACTGGCTTAACTGACTTGAACCGAAAAATTCCTTTATTACCGCGATAACGGGTTTTGCATTAATAATGTCATGAGGCATTGCGGTCTCAAGCTCCGTAAGCGTCATCTTCTCTTTAATGGCCCGCTCCATTCTTACAAGACCGATCCTGAACTGGTTCTCAAGGAGCTCGCCGACTGCCCTTATCCTCCTGTTGCCGAGGTGGTCGATATCATCGACTTCCCCCTTGCCCGCTCTTAAATCAAAAAGATATCGAAGGATTTCTATAATGTCCTTGTCCGTTAAAACTCTCGTTTCGAGGGGAATGTCAAGTCCTAACCGCTTATTAAGCTTGAGCCTTCCCACAACTGAAAGATCATATCTTTTGGGATCAAAAAACAACCCTTCAAAGAGAGCTTTTGCATCTGCTATTGAAGGGGGCTCGCCGGGCCTGAGTTTTTTATAAATCTCAATCAACGCCTCGTCCGTGTTATTTACTTTATCAAGCAGAAGGGTATCTCTCAATGAAGGAAGATACCGAATGCCATCTATAAAGAGAAGATGAAGAGAAGGGATTTTCATGGGCAATATTTTATCCACTATTTCTTCAGTAAGCTTCTCATTGCTTTCCAATATGATCTCGCCGGTCTCAGGGTCAATAATATCAGACAATGTGACCCTTTCAATCAGCTCTTCTTTGGCCATCGGTATTTCCCTGATCCCTGCGGTCTCCATTTTCTTGAAGGCGGATTTCGTGATCCTTCCGCCTTCCTTGACCAGCACCTCTTTTGATCCAGGATCAACTATATTCTTAAATGCCCTCAGGCCGACAAGCACACCGGTCACGTTTCGTGATGGAATACCATTTTTTACTTTTATTTCTTCAATCGGATAATATGTCTGGAGAATCTGTTCTTCCGTATAGCCAAGGGCCTTAAGTATGATTGTGGCATGAAGTTTCTTCCTGCGGTCAATTCGCACGTAAAGCGTATCTTTGGTATCAAATTCAAAGTCAAACCATGAACCTCTTGCAGGTATTATCCGGGCTGAAAAGATGACCTTTCCTCCAGCCTGTGACTTGCCTTTATCGTGGCTGAACAATATACCGGGAGAGCGATGAAGCTGACTGACAACAACTCTCTCAACACCGTTGATGACAAAAGTGCCTGTTTCTGTCATTAATGGGAGCTCTCCCAAATAGACTTCCTGTTCCCTGGACTCTTTCAGTCTCTTTTGTCCCGACTCGCCTTTTTCCCACAAATTCAGCTTGACCCGTACTTTAACGGGAGCGGCATAATTAATGCCCTTATCGAGGCACTCCCTGACATCGTACTTCGGGGTTGCGATTATGTACTCAATAAACTCAATAGAGGCTGTCTCATTGTAATCAACGATAGGAAACACACTGTTGAATGCCCCATGCAACCCTCTGTCTTCTCTCTGGTGCGACGGCGTTTTTTCCTGCAGGAAACGTTCAAATGAACGCTTTTGAATTTCGATAAGATTTGGAATAGCAAGAATCTCGGGTATCTTCCCGAAATTTTTTCTTACCCTTAAACCTTCTGCCATAATTCTCCTTTTACAGAACCCAGAACCCAGATTTCAGAACACAGACTTTTTTAGTCTGTGCTCTGTGTTCTGTGATCTTTGCTCATATTAATTTATTTCAACTCTACTGTTGCGCCCTGCTCTTCAAGCTTTGCCTTGATTGTCTCCGCCTCTTCCTTTGTCACCCCGGTTTTTACCGGTTTTGGAGCGCTGTCAACAAGTTCTTTTGCTTCTTTAAGGCCAAGACTTGTAAGCTCTCTTACAACCTTGATCACCTGGATTTTTTTATCGCCGACAGTAGCCAGGATTACATCAAAACTGGTTTTTTCTTCCGCTGCAGCAGGGGCGGCGCCGCCGGGGGCGGCCGCGGCTATTGCTACAGGCGCAGCTGCGGTTACACCGTATCTCTTCTCAAACTCCTTTATGAACTCCGACATATCCAGGATAGTCATTTTATCAATAAATTCAAAAACCTGATCTTTTGTAACAGACATCTTTTCCTCCTTAGGTTAACAATGGTCCGCGCATTTTGGGACCATCTTTAATTTTCATTTTTTTTATTTTTTAATGCTTCCATTGCATACATAAATTGAGTCAGGGTTGAATTCAGCAGACCCGCCATCTTGCTTAAAGGCGACTGCATTGCGCCGACAAGCATGGCCAGCAGGACTTCTCTCGGCGGAAGCTCCGATATGGCCTTGATCTGCTCAGGGGTGCAGATGCTGCCTTCGACAACGCCGCCTTTTATCTCAAGCTTATTATTGGCCTTGCTGAATTCAAGAACTTTTTTGACTAAAAGAACTGGATCATCAAAGCCGACTGCGATACCGATCGGGCCGGAAAAAATATCTTTCGCGACTTCAACAGGCGTTCCCTTCGCTGCCCTTTTAGCAAGAGTATTTTTTACCACCTTGTATTCAACGGCAACTGATCTCAGAGAATTACGCAACCCGGTTATCTCTTCAACATTAAGCCCGCGGTAGTCCGTAAAGACAATCCCTTTTGCTTTTCCAAATTTGTCTTGAAGTTCTGATATAATACGAGTTTTTTCTTCTTTCTTCAGGTTATTCACCTCCTTTTTATATCAGAGACTCCGGAGGGCTATAGAGCTTAGAGTTATGAGTTTAGAATTATGAATTAAGAAAATATTCTTTATCATAACTCCTGACTCTTTACTCATTACTCTGTTTTCTTCGGTCTATGCAGGCTTGCGCAATTTTCAGTCTCGTTTAAGCAAACCCTTTTATCGGGTTGCACCTGCAGTCTCTGACTTATTTATTTTCAAGTTTCCAGTTGTCAGTTTTTAAATTAAAAAGTGACAACTGATTCCCAACAATTCCAAATCCATTTTTATGCCGAAGCAATGCTGGAAACATTTACAGGAACGCCGACTCCCATGGTAGATGATATTGAAATCTTTTTCATATATTTCCCTTTACTTGACGACGGCTTTGCTTTTTCAATTGAGCTTATAACGGTTTTTGCATTATCAATGAGTTTATCGCCGTCAAATGATACCTTGCCTATTGATACATGAACTACACCTGCCTTCTCAGTCCTGAAGTCGGCTTTACCTGCTGTGATATCCTTGACAGCTTTTGCAACGTCAAATGTGACAGTTCCTGACTTTGGATTCGGCATAAGTCCCCTTGGCCCGAGGACCTTACCGAGTTTCCCAACCAGACCCATAAGATCAGGGGTTGCGACTACTTTGTCAAATTCCAGCCAGCCGCCCTGAATTTTTTCCACAAGATCCTCAGCGCCTACAAATTCAGCTCCGGCAGCCTTGGCTTCCATAGCTTTTTCTCCTTTGACAAATACAAGCACCCTGATTTTCTTTCCAAGCCCGTGGGGCAATACTACACTTCCTCTTACCATCTGTTCGGATTTTTTTGGATCGACTCCAAGATTGATCGCTAAATCAACTGTTTCATCAAATTTTGTATGTACAAGCTGCTTGACCAGATCAACCGCCTCTTTAATGTCATACTGCTTTGCTCTATCTATTTTTTCTTTGGCATTCGTATGTTTCTTACTCATTTAAACCCCCGTCTAAATTCTAAATTCGTAATTTCTAATTATTAATAATGTCCACGCCCATGCTTCTTGCCGTGCCTTTGATAATCTCCATTGCATTTTTAATGTCAAACGCATTAAGGTCAGGCATTTTAGTGCTGGCAATTTCTCTCACCTGGTCCATTGTAATTTTGCCGACTTTATCTTTATTTGGAGTGCCTGAGCCTTTAACAATGCCTGCCGCTTTCTTGATCATCTCTGAAGCAGGCGGTGTCTTTAAGATAAATGTGAAGGACCTGTCCTTGTAAATCGTGATAACACATGGAATAATCGTATCTCCCAGCGATTGCGTTTGGGCATTAAAGTTTTTACAAAAATCCATGATATTAATTCCATGAGGACCCAATGCAGGCCCGATAGGGGGAGCTGGATTTGCCTTTCCTGCAGGGATCTGAATTTTTACCATTGCCATTATTTCTTTTGCCATTTATACCTCCAGACAAAAATCAAAAATCAAAGATCTAAAATAAAAAATTCGGAAATTTCTTTAAATTAATGTTCCTCAATTTTGATTTTTTATTTTTAATTTATTAAGTTTTTTCCACCTGAAAAAAGTTACATTCAACCGGCGTCTGTCTGCCGAATATAGTTACCATTACCCGCAGTTTGTCATGGTCCTTATCTATCTCATCAACAAATCCGTTAAAATTCGCAAATGCTCCGTCCAGTATTCTAACACTGTCACCTCTGTCAAACTGTGTTTTAACCTGAGTTGCAGGGCCCTTTTCAATCTGCTGAACAATTACATTTATTTCTTCCTGATGTACCGGCATAGGTTTATCACCTCCGACAAACCCCGTTACCCTCGGAGTGCTGTTGACAAGATGCCACGTATCATCATCAAGCTCCATTTCAATAAGAATATATCCAGGATAATATTTTTTCGTGCTTTCTTTTTTCTTCCCCGATTTTATCTCTACAACTTTTTCTGTAGGAATTAATATTTGGGAAATTTTATCGCTGAGGCCTCTCCTCTGGGCATTATCTTCGATAGATACTTTAACTTTCTCCTCAAAACCTGAATACGTATGTACTACATACCACTGTTTTATCATAATTTCTCCTACTTGACTACCATGCCAATCAATTTGGAAAGAACCAGGTCAATCAGCCCTAAAAATATTGCTACTATTATTACCAGCACAACCACAACTTTAGTAGAACCTATCACCTCTTCCCTTGACGGGAAAACTACTTTCTTTAACTCAATCTTTACTTCTCTGAAAAAATTCTTTATTTTTTCAAACACTTGGTTGCCTCTCTTTTGAACTGCATAATTTCATTTCACAGCCGGTAACACCTTTAAAACTCCTCTCAACATCAATAATGGCAGGCCAGGAGGGATTCGAACCCCCAGCCCTCGGATTTGGAGTCCGACGCTCTAGCCGTTAGAGCTACTGGCCTAACTTTAGTGTCAGTTATCAGTGTCAGCATTAATGAGAAAGTCAGTGTAAACGCTTTAAGCCGTCCCAGGCAATGCTCACTGACACTGTTCACTTTTTTACGCCTTTGTCTCTTTATGCTCAACATGCTTTCTGCAATGCCTGCAGTATTTTTTAAGAGCAAGTTTTTCCGTAGTATTTTTTTTATTCTTTGTAGTCGAATAATTTTTATTTTTACAGCTCGTACATTGTAAAAGTATTATGTCCTGCATTTATTTTATCCTCCGTGTTCGTAGCTGATAGCTAATAGCTATAAGCTTTCAGCTATTCTACAACCTCCGTAACGACTCCTGCTCCTACCGTCCTTCCGCCTTCCCTGACTGCAAACCTTAACTCCTTCTCCATTGCTATTAGCGTTATCAGCTCCACTTCCATTGTCACG
>JACQXG010000085.1 GCA_016208905.1 Nitrospirota bacterium | reverse complement strand
CAAGAACAAAAGGCTTTACAATCTGCCCCCTGCTGTCTCTTGCAAAAATCACCAGCGCAACCTTTGTATCCTCGTGGATACGGATGCCGTCCTCAAGCTTTATCCTGTCAAGGTCTTCAAGACTATATTGAGAGGGATCAAAGTCTTTGCGGGTGGCTACGGCAGGTTCTTTAACAAACCCGTCCTGTATAGCCTTTGCCAGCGAATATTCATACACGACGTTCTTGAACTTGATCGCCCCGCCGCTGCGCTCGACCTTTGGCGTGGCTGTAAGCTCGAGTCCCAGGATCGGATTTAATTCATTGATAACTTCTAATCCTCTGTCTGCCCGATAATGGTGAGATTCATCCATCAGCAGGACAAGGTCATCCAGATTTGACAGGTAATTGAAATATGAATCGCCAAGGTATTCAGAGAGCCTTTTGATCCGTGGCAGCTTGCCGCCTCTCATTTCCGAACTTATCTTTGAAATGTTGAAGACGTTTATTCTGATCTCCTGCTCTTTATAAAGATCCCCGACTGAATTATAATTGTCTCCGGTTATTATTACAGGATTATTATGGACAAATTCCCCAATGCCCTTGAATACATATTTGGGGTGAGTCGTATTTGAAAAGTCCTCAATGAGCTTATTATAAATTGTAAGGTTAGGAGCAAGCACGAAGAAGTTTCTGATGCCTTTTGCAAGATAGAGATAGGTAACAAAAGCGCCCATTAAACGGGTTTTGCCAACACCCGTTGCCAGTGCAAAGCAGATTGAGGGGAAGTTGCGCTCAAAGTCTGTACAGATAGGGTATAAGCTTCTAACTATTTCAAGCCGCTCTTTTAGAATACTCCCCTCTTGAGAGGGGTCAGGGGTGTGTTTCTTCAGAGCTAACTTCTCTGTCAACTCAGCCAATATATTCAGGCTCACAGCCTGTGGAGGACGAAGGCTTAATCTGTTCTTAATTGAGATTGCTATTCTGTCCATTACTCATCCTCTGTATTAAATAATCCCGGCACTTCATGTTCAGTTTTCTTTTTTGACTTCTTCTTTTCTTTTACCAATGCCGTTGGTCCATTTGGAATAAATTCGGGTTCATCAGGATTAACCGGCATACTCACAATATTCAGGCTGTAATCCTCTTTACCAAATTCACACCGTCCTAACAGCATGTTCGGTATCTTCTTGACCGTGATGTTGGGATAACGGTCTTTGCAGGCTTTTGAAAAAGATTTACAGCATATCAGCAAACTCTCATCCATCTGCATTTCTTCATGTATCCTGTCAAGGGACTCTAAAGTGATAAAATTGGTGGTGGTAAAGATGAAGTCCTTCTCGGTAGACTGTCCCTGCTTCCAGTAAACAGTTTCATCCGGGCTGTATTTAAAGCCCTCATGCTTTGCCATAGCAGCGGCAAGCATGTCGGGATTATATCGTTCGTCAATAATCCAGTGTCCGTATTTGTCTTCTTTCAGCAGGCTTGGAGCAAGGTAGTAATATTTGAATCCGCCTCCGCCCTGCCAGTTTACGGCTTTTGATATGCCGCCTTGATCTGTGCCGTCAACGCCCTTTTTTATACGAGGGATGATGTGCGTGTGGCAGTGTTCACCCAATTCCACCATAATCCATTTTCTTCCCATCTTGTGAGCAACCGCACCGGTTGTGCCGGAACCACCGAAGGAATCAAGAACCCAGTCGCCGGGGTTAGTGGCTAAAGTAAGAATACGTTGGATAATACGCTCTGGCTTAGGGGTAGTAAATACATCGTCACTATTAAATGATAGGGTCTCCTTTTTTGCTTCCTGATTATCTCCGACTTCTTCTCTGACCCATATTGTCTTTGAAACAGAACCTTGTTGTACTTCAGATAGGAATCTTTTAATTGCAGGAACGCTATTGCCATTTGTTCCAAACCATATTCTGTTGTCTTTCAAATACTCCTCAAATCGTTGTTTGGATAATCGCCAGCATGAGCTGCCAGGTGGATTAACTATACGACCAGATGGCGTTGTAATCGGATAATCATAAATAGCGCTGTATGTTTTAACGTCAAGCCCGCTCGATTTCCACGGACCGCGAGGGTCATTATCAGGATTTTTATACCGAGCATCCATCGCCTCTGTTCGTGGCAGAAGATTTGGTCTCCATATTTCTTTATTCTTTGCATAGACAAGAATATGATCGTGACTGTCTGAGAGCCACTTTGCATCATTTTGCGGGGAGTACTTCTTTTCCCATATCACATTCGCAACAAAATTCTTCCTTCCAAAAACCTCATCGCACAATACCTTTAAATAGTGGCTCTCATCGTCATCAATGAAAATCCACAATGTCCCGTCATCTTTCAGAAGTTTATGCAATATCTCAATCCTCGGCTTCATCAGACTCAGCCAGATAGAATGCTCCAGCCCGTCATCATAATGTTCAAAGGCATTGCCGGTATTATACGGCGGATCAATGCAGGCGCACTTTATCTGTCCTGCAAATTCCTGCTCAAGCGCCTTGAGCGCAAGAAGGTTGTCGCCATGGATAAGCATGTTGCCGCTGTTCTTGTCACCGTAAGACCTCTCCGGGTCTTCAATCAGTATCCTCGGCTCCAGCCTCGGCTGCTCATCCTTGCCTATCCATGTGAGTTCGAGTTTTTGGGGTTTAGACATTAAATCAATTCGCCTTCATTAATATAATCAGGCTTCATTTTTATTTTTACTCTTTTTTATACTACCGAGCTTTTTAGTATTACGCAACATATTTTTATCCGTTTTCTTCACTTTACGCTCCAGCTTTTTAATGTCCTCTTACGGCGGTAAACTTTCAGGTCTTATCCCGCTTTTCCCCAGTAATGCCCTGACATCCTGATGATTTTTTACATGCTCATTTGTAATCTGGGGCTCTCCTTTAAGGTTTTCTTTTCTGACATTAAAGTTAGTTATTTCTGTTGCCAGGTCCTTT
>JACQXG010000084.1 GCA_016208905.1 Nitrospirota bacterium | reverse complement strand
ACTTCTTCAGGGCCGCGCTCCTCGATTGGAATCAGGTCGCCTGTCGGGATTGAGAAATCAATGCTGCTCAGAGGCGCTGCAACATAAAACGGGATGCCGTTTTCCTTGCATAATAGAGCGAGTGAATAGGTACCTATCTTGTTTGCGACGTCTCCGTTTGCAACTGTCCTGTCCGTGCCGACAATGGCGAGATTGATTTCTCCTTTCCGCAAAATTGCTCCGGCAGTATTGTCGGTAATCAGAGTTACCGGGATCTTGTCCTCCATCAACTCCCATGCCGTCAGCCGGCAGCCCTGAAGCACGGGCCTTGTCTCATCGGCATATACCTGGATTTTTTTCCCCTGCTCAACTGCAAACCTTATCGGCCCGGTGGCTGTACCGTAGCCTCCTGTTGCCAGCGAACCCGCATTACAATGAGTGATTATCGTGTCACCATCTTTTATAAATTGGGCGCCCCATTTACCGATTGTCTTGTTAATCTCAATGTCCTGCTCCAACACCCTGTTTGCCTCTTCAGTCAGGAATATTTTCAGTGCTTCAACAGACTCATCTTTTCTTTCAGCCAGCAGTTTCCTTGTCCTGTCAACAGCCCACTGAATGTTTACCGCCGTGGGCCTCGTTGCCAGCAGTGTCTGGAAAACGGGTTCCAGCCCTTTCATAAAATCAGTGAAATTACCTGCCTTAATTTGTTCTGCCCCTATGGCGATGCCCATGGAAGCAGCTATACCTATTGCCGGGGCCCCGCGTATCCAGAGTTTCTTTATCCCCTCTGCTACCATATGATAGTCTTTGCAATCGACATAAATAACTTCCCTCGGCAATTTGGTCTGATCAAGCATTTTGACTACACCGTCAACCAGTTCTATCGTTTTGACCATTTGTTCTCCTTATAATGTTAATCTCAGGCACAAAGGCACAGAGTTTTATTAGTTCACTTTGTGCCTTTGCTACTTTGTGCCTTTGTGCCTATTTTTTTATATCAACCCAGGCGCAATTGTCATAACTAACAGGGCCGCTGTAAGCATAATTAAGACGACTACTGTACCCCATGATATGTAATTATACCCTTTCGGGTTTTTATATTTCCCCATGATCCTTTCATTGTTGACAAGCAACAAGGCAAATACAAGGACAAAGGGAAGTAATATTCCGTTCAATAAGGACGACAGTACCATTAACAGCACTAACGGGGCCTTCGGTATCAGGACTAAAAAAGCTGATATGCCTATCAGTGCAGTATAAATCCACATGAACTGCGGGGCATCTTTGAAGGTCTTTTTTACGCCTGCTTGCCATCCCATGGCTTCACAGATGTAATATGCCGTTGCAAGCGGAACAACAATGGCGCCGAGGATGGATGCATTCGCGAGACAGACCGCAAAAAGCACTGATGCATATTGACCAGCTAACGGCGCGAGAGATACAGCCGCCTCTTTGGCCTCGTTTATCCTTATCCCGTGCGGATACAGGGTTGTAGCGCAGGTCACTATTATAAAAAAAGAAATAACGTCCGTCATAATGCAACCGATAATAACATCGAGCTTTGAGACCTTGTAGTTCTCCTTCTTTATCCCCTTTTCCGCAATAGATGATTGTAAATAAAACTGCATCCACGGCGTTATGGTCGTACCGATTATAGCTATTGTAAGCATAATAAATTCAGACTCGAGTTTAACCTTTGGAACAAGGGTGCCCTGTAACACCTCGCCCCATGCAGGCTCTGACATAAAGCCTGAAATCACATAGCCGATATAAAGCATAGAGGCTACAAGCAGGGCAATCTCGACAATTCTATAGCTGCCCCTCGTGACAAGCAGCCATATCATAAAGGCGCCGAAGGGCACCATCACATATTTGCTCAGACCGAATATCTCCATGCTTGCGGCCCAGCCTGCAAAATTAGCAATCGTTGTCCCGAAGTTGGCAACCAGCAAAACTATCATCATAAAGAAAGTAGTCTTTACCCCGTAATTTTCCCTGATAAGATCCGAGAGCCCTTTCCCGGTCACAACACCCATCCTCGCAACCATTTCCTGAATGACTATCAGGGCCGCAGTCGTAGGAATCAACGTCCATAAAAGCATATAGCCGTAACGCGCCCCTGCAACCGAGTAAGTGGTGATTCCCCCGGCGTCATTGTCAATGGAAGCGGTTATGATTCCAGGCCCTATTATGGAAAGGGAAACAAGAAGCCTTCTCCACCGGCTCATACGCTCCTCCTCTTTTTCCTGGATGATTGAGGAAGGAGAATGTCTATGACATCATCGATTGTCACTATCCCAAGCATATCGCCTTTATCATCGACGACGGGAATGGCAAGAAGGTTATATTTAGATATGGTCTCAGCAACGACACGCTGATTGGTATCGGGGAAAACTGTTTTTAACTTTGTCTCCATAATTTCAGACAGCAGCTCATTAGGGGAGTGAAGTATCATGTCTTTCAGGGTAGTAATTCCGATAAGCTTCTCATTTTCAACAATGAATATATAATAAACGGATTCAACGTCGTGGGCGTCCACTTTAAATTTTTCAATAGCATCATGGATTGTCAGCTCCGGCGGGTAGGCAATAAACTCATTGGTCATGAGTCCGCCGGCTTCATCCTCTTCATGGGCAAGCAGTTCCTGAATATCCTGGGCGTCTTCATCTTCAATTGAATCCAGCAGCTCCTTTGCCTTGTCTTTTTCAAGATCAGCTATCAGGTCAGCAGCCTCATCAGGCTCCATTCTCTCAACAACTTCAGAGGCATAGTCTTTATCAATATCTTCGATAATCGTCTTTTGTAAATCAGGGGCCAGTTCAGGAAGAGCTTCAGCGGCGACATTGGGGTCTAATCCCTTGAAAAAGACTATACTCTGTTCCTGGGGCATTTTACTGATCATGTCAGCAATGTCAGCCGGATGGAGTGCGGAAATCATCTGGCGCGGAATGGTCAGAGACAGTTTTGAAAGCCTCGGCTCCAGAGGCTGTATAAAGCTCCAGCGGATTATGTTCTCTGGTAGTGTCTTTCCCAGTAATCCGTAAAATTTTTCGCTTTTCCTCTCAATGCCGAGACGTCTGAGTATCCCCCGGATACCGACATCAACCCCGCTGACACAGGCATGGTTTTTCTGGCCTTCCAGTTGTACATCATTTACCCGCACGACCTTGGCGCCGTCAGCGTCAACAATCTGCTTGTCAAATATGTCCCGAACAATCAGCAGTATTTCATCGGAAGGCTCATACGGTTCAACCCTTGGTGAATATACTTTGGAAGATATGATGCGCCTGTTGAAGATGCCGATGTTTTCCCACTCAAGGCAGTAGCGTTTCTTTTTTTCTTCTAAGATAAGCGCTGAGATGCGGGGGAGAGGGTCGCCTTTAATGACAACGAAGTCTTTAACTCTTCCGAGTTCATCCCCTTTCGGATCAAGAACGGGCATTTTCAACAGTTCACTGACAAAGAGCTCGCCGAAAAGGGGCATGATGACCTCCACCCTGGTAATATATGAAATTTAATTTTACATCTTAACTTTGAAGTATACCTAAGGCGGGGAATTTTCGGCAACCTGTTTTGCCTCTTTTTTCTCCTGTATTTTTTTTATTATGAGATTTGTCACTATGCCGTTAAATATCCCGGTCAATAGTCCCGCCCCAAGAATAAAGGGGCTGACAATTAAGATGGCCTCAATCTGACGGACAAACAGGAAGTAAGCAAGGAACAGCTGCGCAATGTTATGTGTCAGCGCCCCGAAGATGCTCACACTTACCGGGCTGAGGAGTCTCCCGAAAATTGCCTTAAGCCCCCACATTACCAATGTGCTCGCAACCCCTCCGCCCAAGCTCATAGCAAAAGCCGGACCGAGAAATGTACCTGCCAGAAGGCTTCTAATGATGATCCTCGTGAGTGTAACAATCATCCCGGCCCTCAGCCCGTACAGGTACAGAGTGGTAAGGGTGATAATATTGGCCAGGCCCAACCGAAGCCACGGCACAGGGGTGGGGATCATGGACTCGATGCTGTGCAGTCCGACGGCGTAGGCGGAGAGAAGGGCTATGTGTATTGTCTCTGAACTGACTTTATCGTCCGGTCCCGCTACTTTCCCCCCCTTGATAAGGGGGGGTGCAGGGGGAGTATTCTTGAATTTTTCCATTTGGCTTTAAGTATAAAACCGGGGGGCGGGAAAATGGAATAAAAATATTTAACTGGGGGTACCTCCTCAGTCCCCCTTTTTCAAAGGGGGAGTAAGTATTTTACCGTTGTTAAGAAAGGGCAGAACGCCCCATAACTGAAGGGATACAACTGGAGCACCCCATGGAGCTGTTTTATTCTCGCTGCATAGTGTAAGATTGATTAAGATCAGGAATACGCAGCATCCTTTTCCCTGCCGGTGAAAGCACCACTTATTTCCGGTATTACCACAGTCACCAATGTTAAAGATGCGCCACGGCAATTTCTTCTCTTTAATCCTCATGTTTTTTAAGACAAATTCTGGCAGTGCCAGATGTTAATTATTGGCATGCAAGTTGCAATATCTCATATCAGGAGATTGATAAGAGCCATGAAGGGAAACAGGACCATAAGAGCATTCAGGACGATGACCAGATTTGCACTGCGTCAGCCATTAAGGTGGATCATACAGCACCACCTGAACAGTCTGCATGTTTACAGCCTGATCTGCCGTCTGAGGTTCAGCAGGGACACTGCCCGAAAACTGGCAGGTGTGTATGAGCGGATTGTTCATCCTGTTTTATATGGCGGAAGAATCGGAGGACAGGTGCTCAACCCGGTATTAGTATCATGCCGGGAGAATACAGGCATTGACCGAGAAATTATTTGACCGGGCCATACAAGGCCTCATGACGGGGTTGATGAGTTTTACGGACCAGCGTCGTGAAGTGTCTGAAAGGAGGGAGAATATATACCGGTCAACGGCGGAAGTTATATGATCTGAGCAAAAAGGGATTTTCAGGACATTCTTCAACAGCAGTCATTGAGATAATCCTGGTTACAGCTGCTGAAACCGAAAGGCATCTCCGAACTTGCCAGGATATATCTTCACTCAGCCACTTTATAATTCTTCTTTAACATATCCACGTTGCCGGTCAAATTTTTTGTAAGCAGAATCCTTTTATCGGCAGTGACTAATACCCCGTCAAGCCCCATTGACTCCAGCAGCTTCATCCCCTTCTCAGCGCCGAGAATCAATATGGCGGTATCAATGCCGTCTGCCATATATCCTTCATGGGCTATAACAGAGACGCTTATCAAACCGGAGTCTGACGGATAGCCAGTTATGGGGTCGATTATATGGTGATAGCGTTTGCCGTCCTTGATGAAAAACCGCTGATAGTCGCCGGCTGTTGATATGGCCCTGTCCTTTAAATGGACGCTTGCAAAGATATCCTCCCATGGTTTTTCGGAATTGGCATTTTCCGGCCTCGGGTCCTGGATTCCGACTTTCCACGCATTCCCGCCTGCGCTTAATCCATATCCCCTGATATCGCCTGCAATGGCAACAAGCGCCGACTTGATGCCTTTGGCCTTTATCGCTTCAACCGCCTTGTCAGCGGCAAAACCCTTTGCGATCCCTCCGAGGTCAAGCTCCATTCCGGTGTCTTCAAGATATATTGCGGAAGATTCGCTGATTACTTTTATTTTTCTGTAATCAACAAGCCTCAGGGCATTTTTTATCGTTTCGCCGGACGGCAGCAACGGACTTGCGGGACGGCCCGAAAACTTCCAGAGCTTCAGAACAGGGGCAATCGTAGGATCAAATGCCCCGTCCGTATCAGCGGAAATGCCGATTGTCTTTTTCATAAGATCAAGCGTTTCTTCACTGACTTTCACAGGTCCTGCTCCAGCAGACTTACTGACAGCGCTGATCTCGCTGTCGGGTGAAAAGTTGTTCAGATATTTATCAAGCTTTTCAATTTCCGCATATCCTGCATCTATAGCAGCCCTGGCCTTTTCTTTTGAAGGGCTGACAACAGTGATTGAGCAGTACGTATCCATCAAAACCCGGCTTTCTTTATACATATTGTCCTGCCGGGTGCAGCCGGATACAAACAGAACACAGAGCACAGAGCACAGAGCACAGAACTGCAGCAGAAAACGTTTGTGTTTATAAGTACTGTTAATGTAATCTGAACCTGTAAGATATTTCTTGTCTCTATTTTTCACTATTAGTTCAAGGACTGATGTTTGATGATTCTTGCTGCTGCTTTAAGAGACTACAGTTAATCCAAATAATGCATTTTCCGGATTAAGCAAGCTGCACAAACAAAAAGGGCATGAAGTATCCATGCCCTTTTTGAGTAATTGCAAGTTATAAGTCCGTTTCTAAAATTTAGCTTTTAGAAGCGTTGCTGAATACTGGACTCCGTCCCTTTTTTTCTCTATCACCGGGGCAGGAACTGCGAATTTTATTTTGTCTTTCTCAATCTCCGCAAAACCTTTGGTCTCCGCGACACCATAAAATAATCCGCCTAACGTGCCTATGGCAATTCCGACTCCGAGCTTTTCTCCGACATGATCGCTATCAGCCAGATAAATCGCGCCACCCAGTATAGCCCCGATAGCAGCGCCGTAAAGGGCATCTTTGAATATCAATTCCCCTTCCGTCTCCAGTGCAAAAGCCGCACTCTGAAAAAACATAACCGATAAAAGAGTAATAATTAGAATCTTCTTAATCATGACTTCCCCCTTTTTTTTAAATTCATAGGTGCTGCTGATAAAATGCTTTAAAATTTTATACTATTTTCGCTGGAAAAAAAAAGAGGTTTTTTCTGCTTTTGCATTTTACCTCATTTTTTTTTCTTTGGAGTGTCGGATTTCCCAAGTTTTGTTTTTGCGCTTTTTGCCTGTTTGGAATCAGGATATTTCTCTATAAGCTTCTCCAGAATGATAGTGCCGGTCTTTTTGTCTTTCAACTCAAAAAAGGCTGATCCCTGTTTAAGCATGGCGCCGGGGATTTTGTCGCTCTGAGGATTTTTCTTGAAAAGCTCTTCATAGGCGAGAATAGCATCTTCGTAACTTCCCTCCGCAAAGTAGCTTTCAGCTACCCATAAACGCGCATTGTCGGAATATTCATTTTCCGGATATTTTTTCAGCAGCGAAATAAATTGTTCTCTTGCCTCTGCAGACCTGCCTTCTTTATAAGCCTGATAAGCGGCCATATAAACGTCTTTAACCTCTACTTCCCGGGCCTTGTCATCAACGGATTTTTCCGGTTCTTTTTTGTCTTCCTGAAGATCTTTATCTGTTTTCCCTGTGCCCTCTGATACTCCGGCGCTTTTATCTTTATCGTTATCAGGAATTTTCCGGGCGGCAAGTTCGGAAATTTTTTTCTTTAATTCATCTATCGCGAGTTCCAGTTCCTTTATTTTTACGATGAGCGCTTCTCTACTTTCCACTGCCTCGGCAGTATTTTTCTCGGACAAGTGTCGTCCCTCTTCGAACTGTCCTGTTAAAATCTGAAACTCTGACGTTAATGTCTGGACTTTAATTAACATGTCCGAGACGGTATTTGCGGTTGCATCCTGTTTGTCTTCAAGGGACTTGATTTTATTGTCGATCTTTTTTATCTGTCCGGGCATTTGCGTCTCAGCGTTCTCCGATGCTGTCTTGAGTTTCCTGACATCACCTCTTAATGTGTTAAGCTCCCACTTCATAGAATCAACCTGGTCCGTTGTGGCGCAGCCGGAAACGGCAAGAAAAGAACACAATGTAAAGAACACGCCGAAAAACTTCGTAAGGGGCCATGCAGGGCGCAAATTAAGCTGCTTATTTATTGAACGTTTCCAGTACATATGGGTCCTATGTACGCATTGATAACTTACTGGAATCTTGATGTTACATTAACAAAATGGGCCCGGCGGTTATTCTGCCAGCAGGTTTCATTCTGCTCTGTGCAGACAGGTTTTTCCTCGCCAAAGGTTATTACTATTATCCTTGCGGGAGATATGCCGAGAGAAACAAGATAATTCTTTGCCGCCTTTGCCCTTTTCTCCCCGAGGGCAAGGTTGTACTCATTGGTACCTCTTTCATCACAATGGCCTTCAATTACAATGTTAACAGGCTCGTTAGTCTTAAGTATGGCGGCAGCAGTATCCAGGACAGGTCTGGCGTCAGGCCTTATATCGTATTTGTCGTAATCAAACAGTACATCCCTGAATTCAGACTCTGCCTGTTTATCTGCAGGGCGCGCGGTTTCTGTTAATTTTCCTTTTTCAGGGACAAACTTTTCTTCTACAACCTGTTCTTCCACGATTTGTTCTTTAACCTGTTCTGCTTTTTCAGGTTTTACTACTTCCTCTTTTATCGCGGGTTTCTCCGGCGTGACAGCTTTGTCAACGGGCGCTGTATATTTTTTTGCGCAACCGACAGCCACAATTAATAATAGTATTGCTATAAATTTTTTCATAATTCCAGACCCTCCTTTAAATTATATGATGATTATTTGAAATACGGCGACCATTTCGGCGATGTCGCGTTTATATCTTTTGGAGTAATTCTTTTATGCCCTTCCGCATGCAGACGCATCAGATAAACTCCTTTTTTTCCATCTCTGTCAGAATCAAAGGCCAGGAATAATCCGTCAGGAGAAAAAGACGGATTCTCATTGTTGCCGCTGAACGTAAGCTGCCTTATGTCTGATGAGTCAGATTTTACCATGAATATCTGATTTTTTCCATCGCGCCTTCCTGTATAGGCTATCCATTTACCGTCAGGAGACCATGAAGGCGATGTATTGTATGAACCTTCAAACGTAAGCCTCCTCATTCCCCCCCCGTCTGAATCCATTATATATATCTGAGGTGAACCTCCCCTGTCGGACACAAAGGCAATATGGGAGCCGTCAGGAGAGAATGCAGGGGACACATCAATACCGAATGCCCTGGTAAGTTTTTTAAAGTCTTTTCCGTATATATCAATAATGTATATCTCTGAACCGCCGTCTTTGGAGGATGAAAATGATATCTTATCATCAGGGGAAGCGCCCCCTACAAGGTTGAGTCCCTGAGATGAAAACAGGACCATTTCCCTGTAATCCACAAAATTGAGCATATAGATTTTCCACATTCTGTCTCTTTCCGATGAATAGAGCAAAAACCGGCCGTCCTGCGACCAGCTGTGGCTTGAGGTCAATCCTTTTGATATAAGCCTGATTGCCTCGGCGCCGTCCCAGTCCATCAGCCGCAGTTCCTTGTTTCCTGCAGTCGTATTGACTAAATAGGACAACTTTGTCCTGAATATTCCTTTTTTACCCGTTGCTATATAATAAATATCGTTTGAGATGCTGTGGGCCATCGAGCGGATTCTTGTTGCGCTTAATTTCTTTTTAAGCACCTCTTTATTTTCAATCAGATCAATAACAGACAACATTACTTTGAGTCCGTCAGAATTATCGACTTCCATATTTACGGCAATTTCAACTCCGGGGACACCGGGGTCCGCAAGGTTAAACAGTCCGGTGAATTCGAGATCATTTTTAATGATGCTTTCTATTTCTTTTGATTCAGGAGCGCCTGACGTCCTGATTGACAAGGGAAGCTGTCTGGTCCCCGGGGACGCTATATCAATGTAAACTTTTGCATGTGCAGGAGTGAAGAGTGAACAGTGAAGAGTGAACAGTGAACAGAAAAAAATAATAACTTTGAAATTTGAAATTTGAAATTTGAAATTATTTTTCATAAATGGAACCTTACTTCAAATTCATCTTCTACCGGCGGCGGAGGCAGAGGGCTGGATTTGATTACAGCTTTTATCGCTGAGTTGTCAAATAAAGCATTCCCCGAAGATTTTACTATTTTAGGAGAAATAATATTCCCCTGCTTATCTATTTGAAAAGACAAGATTGCTTCAAGTTTTTCAGTATTGAAATCAGGGTGTATCCATTCATCCCATATTTTCCTTTGAACTAATGCAAGATAAGGATTAACATCCGGCGGGACCTGAGCGCCCTGAATGCCGGCTCTATCTGGAATTCTCTCATTTGATTTTTTCTTAATAATTTCTATTGCGCGGGCTATTTCTTTATCTGACTCTCTTGAACGCTCCAGTGCTTCTTCCCGGCCCTTTTTCTTTTTTGACAGATTGCTTATGGCTCGCAATCTGTCAATTTCTCGTGATACTATCTCAGCTGATTTTTCAGGCTCCAAAGAAACACCTTTATTTGGAGCTGCACTTTGCCGGGTTGGGGCTTTTGGCGAAACTGTTTTGGGGGATGGAGCAGTTATGACTGACCTGCTGACTTCAGCCGGTCCCACAATATTAACAAAATAACTTTTATATTCTATTTCCTTTGTCTTGATCGGAACAGTTACAAGGGTGATAAAAAGCACGTGCAGGAAGGCAGATACAATTATAACTTTTTGGAAATTAGGTTCTTTCCCGATGTTCAGGCGCTGCTTCATCGAATACGGGCTTTTGGCTCAGTCACCATCCCCAGTTTTTCTATGCCTATTTCTCTCAATTCCCCCATGACTGCGACAACATTACCGTATGGAACGTCTTTGTCAGCTTTAAGAAAGACTTCCTTATTAGCGCTCCCTGATAATTTTATGCCTAATTCCTTTAAGGTAACGGAGGTCTTGTCGAGATATATCACGCCGTCTTTTTTTATGGTGATGACCATCCTCTCAGCCGGGGAGATTTCCTTGGATTTTGCCTGGGGCAGATTTATATCGATGCCCTGCTGAAGAAGGGGGGCTGTTACCATAAAGATAATGAGAAGGACGAGCATTACATCTACAAAGGGGGTAACATTAATCTCCGAAAGGGCCTGTCTGCGTTTCTCCATTTTTCCTCACATTATAGTCTATTAATTCCTGGGAGAAATCCTCCATCATTATAATATTCCTGCGGGTCCTGCTGAGATAATAATTGTATGCCACAACAGCCGGGATCGCCGCGGCAAGTCCGGCAGCCGTTGCTATCAGCGCCTCTGCGATACCGGGAGCAACTACGGCAAGTGATGCGGCGCCGATCCTGCCGATACCCATAAATGAATTCATTATCCCCCAGACAGTTCCGAAAAGACCGATGAACGGGGCTGTTGAGCCGGTAGTTGCCAGGAATGTAAGGTATCTTTCAAGTCTGGTCGCTTCCATTGCCTCAACTCTTTTCAGAGTACGCCTGATTTCCTCAGCGCTTGTGTCCTCCAGTGCATATGCTGCCCTGAACAGGTTTGCCATGGGGCTGAGGGTAAGTCTTCTCGTTGACTGGTAAAGCGCGTCCCACTGCCTGGATTTAACAAAGGCCTTATGGAATTCCTCAGATTCTTTTTCGATTTTTGAAAGCAGTCTTTGTTTATAAAAAATAATGGCCCATGAAGTTATAGAAAAAAACAGAAGTATCAGGAGGACAAACTTGACAACAGGACCTGCTTTAAAGATAAGTGATAAAACTGTATCTCCGCTCATAAATTAAATAGAAGTTTAAAGGAATGTACTCTAAAAAGTCAAAACCTGCAATGAAATTATTAATCGATTTAATATAATAATTTAAAGGTGTAATGAAGCACCTTATATTTTTGGGCAGAAAACGAAAGTTGTTTATAAATTTCATAAATATACTTATTTCGCTGTTGACAATACATCCCTGCTGTGTTAATTTTTTAGCACTTTAATTTTCGGAACTCTTCTTTTTTTGAATCTTAAATTTAGGAGTTGAGATGTTAGATATTAACTACTGGTTTTTTGCCCAGCTTGCCAATTTTATATTGCTTTTTATAATTTTAAATGCAATGTTATTCAAACCCTTCCTCCGCCTTTTTAAAGAGAGGGATGACAATACCAAAGGGGCCCTTCAAAGCGCTGCTGAAATGGACAAGAAGAAGGATGACGTTCTCGCACAAATTAATGGAAAACTATCGGAAGCAAGAGGCAAGGCAAAGCTGACTTTTGAGGAATTGAGCAGTGCAGGAATGGAAATTCAACGGAAAACGCTCGAATCGTCTCAAGCTGAGGCAGTAGAAATAAACAAAAAGGCCAAAGCGGACCTGGCAGCAGCCACGGAAAAAGCAAGGGCAAAGTTAAAATCAGACGTAGAGACCTTCGCAAAACAAATTGTCGAGAAACTGGTAGGAGCATAATGAAGAAATTTCAAATTTCAAATTTCAAATTTCAAAAGAAGGCATTTCTTTCTATCCTTTTACTATTCACTATTCACTGTTCACTATTCACTGTCGTTGCCTTTGCTTCCGAAGGCGGAGGACATGGAGAGACCGTCTTTACATGGAAGGACTGGCTGTGGCCGGTGGTTAATTTTTCAATATTAGTTTTTGTTCTTGTCTTTTTTACCCGGAAACCTTTCGGTGAATTTTTCAAAAACCGCACAGCAATGATTGAAAAGTCCCTTAAGGACGCAAGCGAGGCAAAAGAACTCGCACAGAAGACGCTTAACGAAGTCAGGGAAAGGCTTAAAAATACTGATGTCGAATTAGAGCAGATCATCGAGGCCGCCAGAAAGTCAGGGGAAAAAGAAAAGGAAGCAATTATTGCTGAGGGAGAGCGTCTAAAGGAAAAGATAATTGAGCAGGCAAAGGCCAATATTGATTTTGAATTACAAAAGGCCAAAGAAACTATCAAGTCTGATGCGGCCCTTATGGCCATTGAGCTTGCCGAGAAGCAGATAAAAGAACGACTGGGGCAGAAAGAACAGGAAGCCCTTATAGATGATTACATTAAAAGACTCGAGGCAAAAAATTGAACAAAAACCAGATCGCGAAAAAATACAGCAGGGCATTAATCAACAGTGTTGAGATATCAGAGATACCAAAGGTCATACAGGAGTTTAAGTCCTTTTCCCGGCTTATTGATTCAAACAGAAAGCTGAAGCTTTTGTTTGCCGGTCAGATTTTCTCTGAAAGTGATAAAGAAAAGGCATTTAACGCCATTGCTCCTGCCCTGAAGTTTAATCCCGGCACGGAAAAATTTCTGAAACTCATGATCATTCAGGGACATCTTTCTGCAATTCATGAGGTAATTACAGCTTCAGTTGATGTTTATAATGCGAGACAAAAGAAGGCAACAGCGGTTGTTGTATCTTCCGTATCTCTGGACAAAAAAAATACTGACCGTCTCAAGATTGCTATAAAACAGATGACAGACCGGGAAATTACGATTGAGAACAAGATAGACGAAACCCTGCTCGGCGGATTTATTGTAAGAGTGGGCAGCACTATTTTTGACAGCAGTGTAAAAGGGCAGCTCCGTCTTCTAAGGGCTGAATTAATGAGATAAATATATGAGCTGATAGCTGTTAGCTGTCAGCTATTAGCTAATACACGGGGGTGATTTGATGGACGTTACAGAGCTTAAAGCTGACGAAATAAGTGAACTGATAAAAAAACAGATTGCTGATTTTGAAAAACGCGTTGATGTAAGTGAAGTCGGAACAGTTGTCAAGGTTGGTGACGGTATCGCAAAGATATACGGTCTTGACAAATGCATGGCCTCGGAGCTTCTTGAGTTCCCCAATAATGTCTTTGGCATGGCGCTTAACCTTGAGACAGATGCTGTCGGGGCCGTTTTATTCGGCGAGGACACCCTTATCAAAGAAGGCGACATTGTCAAACGCACGGGGAAAATCATGTCAGTGCCCGTAGGTGAAGCCCTGCTCGGAAGAGTGGTCAACGCTATCGGTCAGCCGATTGACGGCAAGGGGCCGATTAACTCAAAAGAAAGCAGGATAGTCGATGTCGTGGCCCCCGGTATCATTGACAGGCAGCCTGTTCGTCAGCCTCTCCAGACGGGTCTGAAAGCGGTTGATGCAATGATCCCCGTTGGAAGAGGGCAGAGAGAGCTTATCATCGGCGACCGTCAGGTCGGTAAAACTGCGATAGGTGTCGACGCAATTATTAATCAGAAAGGCGGCGATGTTATATGCATATATGTTGCTATCGGGCAGAAGCGTTCCAACGTTGTTCGTGTTGCCAAAAAGCTCGAAGAACAAGGCGCATTGGAGCATACAATTATTGTTTCAGCAACAGCGAGTGAGCCTGCCCCGCTTCAGTACATTGCTCCCTATACAGGATGTACAATGGGAGAATATTTCAGGGACAACGGCAAGCACGCATTGATTGTATATGATGATCTGAGTAAACAGGCCACAGCATACAGGCAGCTCTCCCTGCTGCTCAGACGTCCTCCCGGTCGTGAGGCCTTCCCTGGAGACGTTTTTTATCTCCATTCAAGACTCCTTGAAAGGGCGGCAAAACTCTCTGACAAACTCGGAGGCGGTTCCCTTACAGCGCTCCCGATCATTGAGACACAGGCTGGTGACGTGTCGGGTTACATTCCGACAAACGTTATTTCCATTACAGACGGCCAGATTTACCTTGAGCCTGAACTTTTCTATGCTGGTGTAAGACCTGCTGTTAACGTAGGTCTCTCGGTCAGCCGAGTTGGCGGCGCGGCCCAGACAAAGGCCATGAAACAGGTTGCGGGAACTCTCAGGCTGGATCTTGCGCAGTTCAGGGAAATGGCGGCATTTGCCCAGTTCGGCTCTGACCTTGATAAAGCGACTCTCCAACAGATAGAGCGAGGCAAGAGAATGGTTGAACTCCTGAAACAGGGCCAGTATGTTCCGATGACGATGCAGGACCAGGTAATTGTCCTATTTGCCGGTACCCAGGGATACCTCGATGACATACCGGTTGAGGCCATTAAGAAATTTGAAGAGGAATTCGTGAAATACATGCGTGGAACAAAAGACGATATTCGCTCGGAACTTGCGGAGAAAAAGGCAATTGATGACAACCTTAAAGCAAAACTGGCTAAGGCAATAGAAGAATTCAAGAAAGGATTTCAAGCGTAAAGACAGCGTTAAGCTGTAAGCCGTTAGCGGTAAGCAGGAAGTAAAAAGCTAAAAGCTTACAGCTATAAGCTAAGAGCTAAAATTATGGCTACCTTAAGAGATATAAAGACAAGAATAAAAGCTGTTCAAAATACCCAGAAGATAACAAAGGCCATGAAAATGGTCTCTGCCTCAAAGCTGAGAAAGGTGCAGGGCCGGATGCTGGATCTGAGGCCTTATGCAGACAAGATGCGTGATGTTCTGATGAGCCTTGCCAAAGGCGCAGACAGGGAATCACATCCGTTGCTTGCATTCAGGCCGAGAAAGACCGTGGAAGTTGTAGTGGTTACTTCCGACAGGGGGCTCTGCGGGGCCTTTAATACAAATATCCTTAAGGCGGCGGAAAAATATATTAACAATTGCAAAAAAGAAGGGTTTGAAGTAAGCATAAGCACCGTCGGCAAAAAAGCAAGGGATTACTTTAAAAGAAGAGGGGTCCCAATGCGGAATTCGCGGACAGGTATTTCAGGGAACGTAAGTTTTTCAAATGCCCAGGAAATCTCCAATGATATCAAGGAAAATTATATAAATGAGACAATTGATGAAGTGACTGTTGTATATAATGCATTTAAATCAATGGCGTCGCAGACAGTTACGATAGCAAAGCTACTTCCATTGGCCCCCGTAGAAGAGGGAAAAGAAGGGTCTGCCCCTGAATCCGGGCCAGCCGATTTTATTTATGAGCCTTCCATGGAGGCAATTTTTGACAGACTTATACCAAGAAATGTTGATATACAGATTTACAGGGCGCTCCTTGAAAGCTCGGCTGCTGAAGAGGCGGCGAGGATGTCTGCCATGGAAAATGCAACAAAGAGCTGTAATGAAATGGTAGGCAAGCTCACGCTCCAGTTCAACAAGGCCAGACAGGCATCCATCACAGGTGAGTTAATGGACATCGTAGGCGGAGTTGAGGCGTTGAAAGGATAGAGATACATAGCTTAAAAGTAGTTTAAGAAATGGCTCAATATTGTTCAAAAGTTGTGACTCTCTTTTGTCAATTTTGAGCAACTCTTGAGCTACATTTGAACAATATAATTTTGGAGGTCATAGATCATGAATGAAGGTAAAGTTGCTCAGGTCATCGGCGCAGTTGTTGATGTTGAATTTGAAGATAAAATGCCTGAAATTTTAAATGCACTTAAGATTGCAGAGCCGGGGAATAAGGAAAAAGGCATACCCGATATCAATATAACACTTGAGGTCGCGGCCCACCTTGGTGATAACATGGTGAGGACCGTTGCAATGTCGGCAACCGACGGACTTGTCAGAGGGACCCGGGCGGTTGATACAGGACAACCGATAACGGTCCCTGTCGGAGCTAAGACGCTCGGCAGGATCATGAATGTTATCGGTGAATCCGTTGATCAGTTGGGGCCTATAGATACAAAGGACAGGCTGCCGATTCACAGGCCGTCCCCTGAATTCACCTCGCAGGACACCTCGACGCAGGTCTTTGAGACAGGTGTTAAGGTTTTTGACCTCCTTGTTCCCTTTGTTAAAGGTGGAAAGATGGGAATGTTCGGCGGCGCCGGCGTTGGCAAGACAGTTGTTATTATGGAGATGATCCATAATATTGCCATGGTCCACGGCGGTGTGTCGGTGTTTGCGGGTGTTGGTGAGAGAACAAGAGAAGGAAATGACCTCTACCTTGAAATGAAGGAGGGAGGCGTTCTCGAAAAAACAGCCCTCATTTACGGCCAGATGAATGAGCCGCCCGGAGCAAGGGCCAGGGTCGCGCTTTCAGCGCTTACGGTTGCCGAATACTTCAGAGATGAGGGACAGGACGTTCTTATATTTTTAGATAACATCTTCAGGTACACACTTGCAGGCGCCGAGCTTTCAGCCCTTCTCGGAAGAATGCCTTCAGCGGTCGGATATCAGCCCACACTCGGAACTGACATGGGTGTGTTGCAGGAAAGGATTACGTCAACAAACAAAGGCGCTATCACATCGATGCAGGCCATTTACGTCCCTGCTGACGACCTTACAGACCCTGCTGTTGCGACGGCATTTACACACCTTGACGGAACGGTCGTTCTCTCAAGAGGGATTTCAGAGCTTGGTATATACCCTGCTGTTGATCCCCTTGATTCAACATCAAGGATTTTGGACCCACTCATTCTTGGTGAAGAACATTATATGGTTGCGAGACAGGTACAGATGGTCCTCCAGAGATATAAGGAGCTTCAGGATATTATCGCTATTTTAGGTATGGAAGAGCTTTCTGAAGACGATAAAATATTGGTTGCCCGCGCAAGGAAACTTCAAAGATTCCTGAGTCAGCCTTTCCATGTTGCAGAGACATTTACCGGCACCCCGGGTAAGTACGTTAAGCTTGCGGATTCAATTAAGGGCTTTAAGGCCATTGTTGAAGGGAAATACGATGATCTGCCGGAGCAGGCATTTTATATGGTCGGCGGAATAGAGGAAGTTGTAGAAAAGGCAAAGAAACTGGCGGGAGCATAGTTCGGAAAATTGATCAAAGATTGCTTAACGTAGCTTAAAGGTAGCTCAAGAATTGGTTTATAAAAGTGAAGAGTTAATCTATTATTGAGCAATTTTAAACAACATTTGAACCATTGTTGAGCGACTTATAAATTGTTGAGCGACTTATAAAAAGAGGATTATAAATGGCTGATAAACTGACATTAGATATCGTTACACCTCATGGTCATGTCTTTACTGATGAAGTCGATGAGATAGTCGCCTCCGGCAGTGAAGGTGAATTCGGGGTCCTGCCGGACCACGTCCCGTTTCTTACAACACTTAAGGTCGGTATGCTGATCTATAAAAAAGGTTCTGAGACAGGGATTTTCTTTATTGGGTCCGGATATTCCGAGGTCGGGCCTGACAAGGTAACCATACTTGCTGATAGCGCTGAGAGGTCCGACAATATAGATGTTGAAAGGGCCAAGGCCGCAATGAAACGAGCAGAAGAGCGCCTTAAGAAGAAAGAGGAGATAGACGAGGCGCGAGCGACTGCTTCGCTGGAGCGGGCCATGATGAGGGTACAGGTAGCAGAGAAACATCACGCAAGATAACTGGCTAATAATTGAAGGTTACAACCGATGCACGATGCAGGAAAACATTCTGTATCGTGCATTTTTATTATTATGCTGATTTATCTCGAATCAACTGCCGCACATTTGTTATAATCCCCACTATTCATTCTATCTATCGGACGATTAATTATGCTTAAACTCCTGATATTCGATCTTGACGGCACGCTTACAGACACGGGCCGGGACATTACTGATGCGTTAAATTATGCATTGAGTCCTTTTGGAGTGAGAAAATATTCTATAGAGGAAACAAAGGCAATGGTCGGTTCCGGCATATCAAAGCTGCTTGCGTCCCTGCTTCCTGTAAATGATGAGAGCACAAGACGGCTTGTTACCGACAGATTCATCAAATATTACTCTGAGCATGTAGTTGATTATACTTCTGCATATCCTCATGTCAAAGAGACCCTGATGCAGCTGGACGGTTACAAGAAGGCGGTGGTGTCAAACAAACGAGAGGCCCTGTCAAAAGAGGTCCTTAACGGAGTCGGCCTCCTGCAGCACTTTGACATTGTCTGGGGGAGTGACAGTGTCCGCGCTATGAAGCCTTCGCCGTTACCGATACTCGATCTGATGAACATGTTTTATGTGCTTCCGGAAGAAACTGCAATAATCGGCGACAGTAATTATGATATAGAGGCCGGGAAGGCGGCGGGGATAAAAACCATAGCAGTGACTTACGGTTTTCGCGGCAGGGACGTGTTAAAGGACGCGGACTTTATCATTGACAGGTTCGATGATCTGCTGCACACCCTTCGTAAAATCAATGAAACAGGAAACTGAAGAGACCCTTGACAGCATCAGGGACATAAAAATATTTCAGGCAAGAGACGGTTACCGCTTTAGTATCGACGCTGTCCTGCTTGAAAATTTTATTTCCGCAAAACGTCTTCAAAAGGGCGTTGAACTGGGCGCTGGTTCGGGGGTCATCTCCATCCTCCTTGCGGCAAGGCTGAAAGGTCCAAAGATTATAGCGGTGGAAGTCCAGAAGCCCCTCGCGGAACGCGCGCGGAGAAATGTGGGCCTGAACAATCTTGACGACAGGATCGAGATTATAGTAAATGACATGAGGGCGTTGAAAAAGATGTTCCCTGCCAATTCATTTGATTTTGTATTTTCAAACCCCCCGTTCAGAAAGACAAAGACAGGACGTCTCAGCAAATATGAGGAGCGGGCAGTTGCAAGACACGAGATAGAGATTACACTCCCGGACCTGATAAAGACTGCTTCGTATTTACTTAAGCACTCTGGAAGGTTTTATTTAATCTACCATCCATTCAGACTGGCGGAGCTTGTAGAGATGCTTCGTAAATCAAGGCTTGAACCCAAGAGGATGAGATTTGTCCATTCTAAACAAGGGGACGAGGCGAAGATGGTATTAATAGAAGCGGTAAAGGGATCAGGCACCTGGCTTAAAATCGACCCCCCACTGTATCTGTATGAAAAAGGCAGCGATTACACTGCGGAATTAAAGACGCTCCTTAACCTGACAAAGCATTCCAAATAATGCGGATGTTGGAAAATAAATTAATTAACTCGATTTTACAAAAAACTGCGGCAGCTTTGAGATGTTTTTTAGCAGGACAGTATAAAGCCCTCCGTCAAGATTATTCACCTTCCATGCCTTATAATCTTCAGAGCTTTTTATAAGCAGATTTTTAAGACTTCTGTTGCTTTTGCCGCCTGTCCTCATTATTATGAGCACTTCAGGGATGTAATGAGTCGAGATTTTGTTTCCTTCCAGAAATCTCAGCATGAGTTCATAGTCAGCAGCGATTTTAAAATCAGTATTGAAATGCCCAAGGTTATCGTAAACCTCTCTTCTTGCAAAAAATGTCGGGTGAGGCGGCATCCATCCTCTTTTAAACAATCCATCGGTGTAATAACATGATCTCCAGCGCCGGAATATTTTATTAATGTCTTTTTTATGAACATAGAGGAGGTCGCCGTAGCAGCTCTCGGTATTGCAATTTATCATGCGTGAAACGACCCAATCTATGACCATGCTGCCGGCATATATATCATCAGCATGCAGGAAGCCGATAATGTCGCCGGTGGACATCTTCAATCCTTTATTCAGGGCATGATAAATACCACTGTCAGGTTCACTGGTAAAGTTTGCTATCCTGTCCTGATACTTTTTTATAATCTCTACCGTCCCGTCAGACGACGCGCCGTCCACAACAATATATTCAATGTTCTCGTATTTCTGGCTTAATACACTCCGGATAGAATCTTCAATAGTGTTGCAGTTATTAAAAGCGGCTGTTATTATCGATACTTTCATAATTCGCTATGCTGTCCTGGATAAAATAAAATTGCCTATAACAAGCGCGTCCATCCTTGTCCTGAGAAAGCAGTCAAGCGCCTCCGCCGGACGGCATACAACAGGCTCGTTCTCATTGAAGGAAGTGTTGAGCAGCACGGGGACACCTGTTATCTTCCTGAAATCTTCGATCAATTGCCAATACAATGGATTATCTTCTCTTCGCACAGTTTGCAGTCTGCCTGTTCCGTCAACATGGGTAACAGCGGGAATGATGTCCCGCTTTTCAGGTTTGATCTTGCACACAGTGACCATAAAAGGATCCGGATGGTCTGTTTCAAAATATTCACTGACAGCATCGAGATGGATTGATGGAGCAAAAGGCCTGAAAGATTCCCGTCTTTTGATTTTCAGGTTAAGTATATCTTTCATATCAGATCTGCGCGGATCACATACAATGCTCCTGTTCCCCAAAGCCCTCGGCCCCCATTCCATCCTCCCCTGAAACCATCCGACCACCTTGCCGTCAGCTATTGCCTTTGCTATATGCATACACAACAATTCTTGCTCCTGTATTTTTTCTATTTTGCAGTTCCCTAACTCCTGACTCCTAACTCCTAACTCCCGTTTTACTTCTTCTTCGCTGAACTCCGCCCCAAGATATGGTTTCTCCAGGACAAAGGTCCGGGGGTTATTTAACACCTGGTTCCAGACATAAAATGCCGCACCAACGGCCCCGCCTGCATCTCCTGCTGCAGGCTGAATATATATTTCGCGAAACGGCGTATTCTGAAAAATCTTTCCATTTGCAAGGCTGTTCATGGCGCAGCCTCCGGCCAGGGCCAGATGAGTACACTTTGTCTCTTCATAAACTTTATTCAGGATTGAAAAGAAGACTTCTTCGTATCTCTTCTGCAAAGAGGCTGCCACGTTTTTATGTCTCTCCTCAATCAGGGGGCCGCTCTTTCGTGCAGGCCCTAATAACTCCTCCAGTCTCTTTGAATAAACAGCGCCCATTCCCGGCTCTCCATTTTCCCACGTCATTGTAACGCCTTCGCAGTGGTGGACAAAATAATCGAGGTCGAGCTCAAACAGGCCCCCGCTGTCCGCGCCGTTTTTTATTATCTTCCTCATTTCATCCATGAACTCGGGCTTGCCGTATGCGGACAATCCCATGACCTTATATTCATCTCCGTAGTTGGGAAAACCGAGGTATTGCGTAAATGCCAGATAAGCAAGTCCTAAAGAATGGGGAAAGAATGTGCGGTGTCTGACCTCGATCTTATTTCCAGTGCCCATCCCCCACATCGACCCGACAAAATCGCCGAAACCGTCTACTGAAGCTGCAGCCGCCTCATCAAATGGCGACACAAAAAAAGAACTCGCCAGATGCGCAACATGATGCTCCACATTGTGTATCTGAGCTTTTAATTCCTGTCCCTTGCCTACTTTCTCCTGCCTGCTTTCTCCTGACTCCTGTTTCCTGTCTCCAAATTCCTGACAGAGTGTCTCTCTTATATCCATTACCTTGCCTGCATTTATAAGACGATCAGCAACCAAGCTCAGAGAAGGTCGTTTGGAGAAAGCAAACAATGCCTTCTTCATGAAGTTGGCTTTTGGGTCGCGGTTAATAGCAATATGGTCTACATCCTGTAACCTGACCCCTGATTCCTGAAAACAATACTTGATCGACTCTCTCGGAAACCCGGCCCAGTGTTTGATGCGGGTAAACCTCTCTTCCTCGACAGCGGCAATCAATTTGCCGTCTGCTACAATGCAGGCTGAGGAGTCTCCGTGGTAGGCGTTAAGGCCGAGAATGATCAAAGGCTGAAGCCCCTCATATTTCTATGCCATAATTTTGTTTGACAATTTCTTTAATGGTCATATTTTCCCTTTTTGCTGATCCCTCTATCTGATATATCTTGGCGTCTACAAGGAATCTGTACCAGAATGCGTGTAATGTATGAAAAATAAAACCCTCTTTACCATCCAGAAAACCAAGCTGAAAAAAATAGCGGTAGATAAAATACAAAAATGGTCTTAAGAATAAGGGTAATCTGAAATATATATTATCCTTTATCCACCTTTTACGTTCCGTTTTGTTGCCGGATAGATTTGCGATAGAATTAACCGTTGCAGGGTTATACTTAGATGCCAGAAAATCAATTGCTTCTCTTGTTGAGTAGTTATTGTGTTTTATCGTCCATAACGAAATGTTCTTTTGCCTGTCGAAGTTTGATTCAATGACATCGATATTTGAAATCAATGTCTTTCCGTTTACCTGAATATGCTCGTCCATCCATCTGTCTTCCATCAGGCCTTTGGATTTTTTAAAAACCCTTAGAAAATCATTCGGATACATTCCTCCGTGCTTGATCCATCTATTCATTTCTAATGTCTTGTCAGTAGAAAAGCTGTCAACGATAATTGTGTCGTCAATATAGTCTGTTATCGATGTCAGACAGTCCGGCAGGTTAATCTGTTCATTATAGGTTATGATTATTGCGGATATTGGTAATATCTTCGGCATCTTTATTTTAATGAATCATCAACTCGAACGTTTTGTTAAACTTCAAAGCGATGTTCTTCCAGTTGAACTTATCGAAAATGTACTCCCTGCCCATTTTCCCCATTTTCCTGTAATCGGATTCGATAATAATCATGATAGCCTTTGAAAGTTCGTCTGGTGTGTTATCAACCCAGAGACCGCAATTAAGTTGTTCTATGTCGCTCCAAGGTGTGTTCCGGCTAGCTACAGCAGGGGTTCCGGCTGCCAGGGCCTCTGCGCAAGCAATCCCGAAGTTTTCATTGTGTGAGGGCAATACAAACACATCGGCATTAGCAAGAAAATCTGTCTTGTCCCTTCCGTTTATTTGGCCGATCAGAAATACCTTGTCTTCAAGATGCAGTCTTTTTATCTGTTTCAAAAGAGTGTCCCTTTCTCCCGAATCTTGACCGGCAATAAGTAGAACTGCTTCAGGGAATCTATCAATAATGATTTTGAATGCATCAATAAGTACGTCAAAGCCCTTAACTTTGTGAAGTCTGGCCATGGAAACAATAATCCCCTTACATTCCATATCGTTATTTACAAATCTTTTCATATACTCTTTTGATGTCAGCAAACTGAAGTCTTTGAATTCTTTTATATCGACGCCGTTAGGGATGCAGAATATCCTTGAATCTTTATAAATTGCTCTTATCTCGTCTGCCTCTTGCTGCGATGTTGCGTGCCAGTAAATACGATCAGCAAACGGCCCTATGAATAACTTTAACCATGTTCTCTTGAATCTGCTTCCGGACTGAAGGCACCAATGCCTGAGACTGCCTCTTG
>JACQXG010000080.1 GCA_016208905.1 Nitrospirota bacterium | reverse complement strand
CATGAACCAGGCCCTCATCGCGCCGACAATTTCCCTTTCCGCTTCATCAGCGGTCCGTTCTGTCTTTGAAGACTGGACGGCTATTTCCGGCAGGATTTTGGAAAGGTATACCGTCATCTCACCTGACAGCTTATTTTTCCCCAGGGAATCTTTAAGTATCCTGTGTACGACGAGGTCCGGGTACCTCCTGATAGGGGAAGTGAAATGTGTGTAAGAGTCTGAGGCAAGGCCGAAGTGTCCGATGTTTTCAGTAGCATACTTTGCCTGTTTAAGGGAACGCAGGAGCAGGATATTCAGCAGGGACTCTTCGGGAGTCCCCTTTACCTGCTTGAGGATTGAATGGAAGAGTTTTGTGCTGGACATCTTCATTTTCAGGCCGAAGGAGCTGAAGATGGGCTTGAGTTCCTCGATCTTTGAAGTGTCGGGTTTTTCATGTACCCTGTAAAGAGACGGCACTTCCAGACCTTCGAGACGGGATGCGACTGCTTCATTGGCTGATATCATGAATTCTTCAATCATCATATGGGCCAGGTTACGTTCCGCCCTCACGATAGACTCAGGCCGTCCCTGCAGGTCCAGCATGATCGCAGGCTCCGGGAGATCAAAATCAAGGCTCCCGCGCTTTATCCTGTTTTTTCTGAGCACGGAACACAGCTCTTCCATCATCTCAAAGCTCTCAAGCAGATACCCGTACCTCTCCCTTTCGTCACGGTCATTGTCCACAAGAATTTTTTTGACTGCGGTATAAGTCATCCTCTCGTTGCTGTTAATGATGCTTGGATAAAAATCCGTGTTTGTAATCTGTCCCTCTCTGTCAATATGCATTTCAACGGTAAAGGTCATCCGGTCCTGCTTCGGCACAAGACTGCAAAGATCGTTCGACAGTTTTTCCGGAAGCATGGGAATCACGCTGCCTGGAAAGTACACGCTCGTGCCTCTGCGCCTTGCCTCAAGGTCGAGCGTTGAATCCCAGGGCACATAATGGCTGACGTCCGCAATATGCACATGCAGGATATATACATGATCAGTTTTACTGATTGATACCGCGTCATCGAAATCCTTTGCTGTTTCACCGTCAATGGTCACTGTCAAAAGATTTCTGCAATCAATGCGTCCCGGAGTTTTTTTACCGCTTGTCAGCGCTTTGACTTCAGACAGGACTTGGGCCGGGAAACGCCGCGGCAGTGAATATTCCTCAATAATAAGGTCTGTCTCATAGCGCGGTTCAGTGACAGCCGGGAGAATTTTTAATATCCTGCCCTCCGGCGGGCTTGAAGCGGTCGGGAATGAGGTTATCTCAACAGAGACTGTGTCCCCGATTTGGGCTTTACCCATGTTGCCGGGAGCGATTATTATATAAAAGGGGACGTTCCTGCCTTTTGGTTTGACATATATAATATTTTTTTCACGGCACAGCTCGCCGATAATTTTCTTCTGACCGCGTTCGAGAATTTTTATGATGCTGCCTTCACGCTTCACCGGGCTTTCCACTCTCGCAACAATGCGGTCTCCGGACATTGCTCCCATCGTCTTTCTGGATGGGATGAAAATGTCTCTCTCACCGGACTTTTCAGGGAGCACAAAGCCGTACCCGTCCCTGTGCGCCTGAAACTCACCTGTTACGAGATTCATTTTTTCAGCCAGGCCGTAGTTGCCGGTTTTGGTCCTGAAGATGTCCCCGGCGTTAAGCAGGGAGCGCATGATCCTCTTCAGTGTCCGCACCTCGGTTTTATGTATGTCGAGCGCCTTTGAGATATCTCTCAGGCTTAAAGGTTTAGAGGCTTTTGTCTTGAGAAAATGAAAGATGTATTCTTTGTCTATTGTGGATTTTGGAGACATAGGAAATTAATAAAATTTATTAGTTGTCAGTTGTTAGTTCATGTTGCCAAAACTCAGTGCCGCGATCGAAACTGAAATAATCGCAAGTGTCATTTCGACTAACGGGAGAAATCTTCATGTATTGCACTGCTTAAGATTTCTCGCTTCGCTCGAAATGACACACACACAACAGTATCGAATTATTATATTTTATTTCTTACCCATTTGATGATCTCTTTCACCATGGCATCGACCGTGGCATCTTCGGGCATGATATGCACTGTCAAACCTGCCTTCTCTACCGCCTTTGCAGTGACAGGGCCGATTACTGCTATGATGACATCTTTTAAAAGGCCGAGGGCATCGTCGCCCATTATGTCCATGTAGTTATTAAACGTTGCCGCGCTCGTGAATGTAGCTATAGAGATTTTTCCCTCTTTTAAAAACCGTTTCAGCCTTTTGCCATGGACTTCGGGCTTTACGGTTTTATAGGCAGTGAAAACATCTATCTCCCCGCCGAGTTCCCTGACTTTCTGAGGAAAGACTTCTCTTGCCGTTTCCGCCCTTGGAAGAAGTATTTTTATTCCCTGTAGGGGCGAACGGCCGTTCGCCCTTGCGTGTGCTTGCTCACTGAACGCCTTAATCAATCCCTCGGCATTAAACTTCTCCGGGACCAGGTCAACTTTTATTCCGTGATTTTTTATTGCTGATGCGGTCTTGGCGCCGACTGCGCAGATTTTCACTCCTTTTAGTTCCCTGATATCTTTGTCTTTATCCATTAATCTCTGAAAGAAGAATTTTACACCGTTTGCGCTCGTAAATATCAGCCAGTTATACGAATCTATTTTTTCTATGGCCCGGTCCATTTCTGTCCAGTCATCAGGAGGTACAATTTCTATTGTGCGAAACTCGATTACCTCAGCCCCGAGCTCTGCCAGCGGCTCGAATCCGACAGCATGTTCCCTCGTAACGAGTACGCGCTGTCCGAACAGTGGTTTGTTCTCGTACCATTTCAGGGTCTCCCGCAGTTTGACGACCTCTCCGACTACCATGACGGCGGGCGGCTTGATTTCATTCTCTTTTACCAGTTCCGTAATATTCTTAAGGCTGCTGACAAGCGTGTTCTGGTCGGCCCTTGTGCCCCACCTGATTACCGCAACAGGGGTGTCAGGGCTCCTGCCGTTTTCAATCAGCCTCTGGCAGACCATGGATATGTTTTTGACAGTCATCAGAAACACGATTGTGCCGACCCCGGTCGCAAGTTTGGCCCAGTCAATCGAGCTCTCCTTTTTTGTAACATCTTCATAGCCGGGAACGACCGCAAGTGAAGATGAATAATTCCTGTGTGTAAGAGGGATACCGGCATATGCCGGGGCGGCAATGGCCGAGCTTATCCCGGGGACCACCTCAAATTCTATGCCTTCTTTTGCCAGGACTTCCGCCTCTTCTCCTCCCCTCCCGAAAACAAAGGGATCGCCGCCTTTAAGACGGCAGATGGTCTTGCCTTCCTTTGCCTTTTCAACAAGGGTCTGGTTGATCATGTCCTGGGTCATGTCGTGCTTGCCGCCGCGCTTGCCTGCATAAATGAATTCAGCGTCGTGGCTTATATAGTTCAGCACCTGGGCATTTAAATGAAAATCGTAAACAACCACGTCTGCGTTTTGAAGACATTTCAGCCCCTTGATCGTAAACAGTCCTACGTCTCCAGGACCAGCCCCGACTATGTATACTTTACCCTTCATTGATTAATTTCAGAATGGACCAATCCTTTCTAAAGATGAGGCACGACATAAATAATACCATAATGTTTCAGTGTTAAGATAGAACGGGAACGTCCCGCTATTTACGCGTATGATATACTGATTAAAACAGGGAGCGGTCTTTTAATAGCAATCATAAAAACGCTGGTATTGGAGGTTATTTATGAGATCTGAGAAAAGAAAAAGCTCTGCTGAGGACCAGCCTGACGAGAGAGGTAAAACAAGCCCTGTTTATCTTGTTTCCGGGGCCTCGGGGGCGAGCGGTGAGCATTTAATTGAGACTGTGCTGGCCCAATTTCCTGGAATCCATGTGCCGGTCATTAAAATGACCCATGTCCGCCAAAAGGCACAGGTTAAGGACATTATACGGAAGGCATCAAAAACAGAAGGGACGATTGTCCATACATTAGTGAACGCCGGCCTGAGAAGGGCCCTTATCAGCCTTGGAGAACAGCATGGTGTCATGACAATTGACCTTATGGGAGGCCTGCTTGACCGTTTGGAACATGTATCGGGATGTCCTCCAAAGGGGAAGCCCGGGCTCTACCGCAAACTGCATAAGGAGTATTTTGACAGGATCGCGGCAATCGAATTTACAATGGCCCATGACGACGGGCAGAGGCCCCATGACCTGCCGTCAGCTGATATCGTATTGACTGGCGTGTCCAGGTGCGGGAAGACGCCGCTCAGCATGTATCTTGCTGTTCACGGCTGGAAAGTCGCCAATGTACCTCTTGTCCTTGAAGTGCCTCCGCCCGAGGAGCTGTCAAAGATAAACCGCCGTCGTGTCATTGGACTGAGCATCGCGTACGAGCACCTTATGGTCCACAGGAGAGAACGGCAGGCGGGGATGGGGATACCCGGGCCGTCAAAATACACTGACCGGGCTACTGTGCTTCAGGAACTTGAGGCAGCGAGAAGGTTCTTCAAAAAGGGAGGGTTTCACGTTGTCAGTGTCACTGATAAACCGATTGAATCAATCGCAGAGGAGATTATTGAATACATGAATATGAATTTGCAGTGTAAGCCAGGTAAATCCCGTTAGGGCCCGATTTCACGCTACCGTTTAATGAATACATTCAGGACATCAATAAATATAAGTATAGTTACAATCCCAAGTATTAAAGCCCCTGTGAGTCTTGAAACAGGACCTGCTGTCATTTCAGAAGAAGGAATATCCAGTATACCGGCAGGATAAATAAAATAAACCAATACCGCAAAGATGACGCCGATTATTATTACAACATGAACACATGACCTGTCGACATCCTCCATACCGCTGTATATGCTGTGCTTGTCTTTCTTATTCATAATTGTTTATTAAGAATAAACTGGTGAGTGTTGTCTCTATTTCACCTTAATCCAAAAAATGCATTTGAAATAATGCAGACGAGTTAAATAAATTATTTTTCAATGTCTGCATTATTCGGATTAAATACATCAAGTCAGGTCGAATAAAGAAATAGTGTGCCTGGTCAGGCTTGATTATCTGCTTATCTCTCCGACGCGACATGCAGGACTATGACAGGCAGACAAAAAGCCCGGACTTATGACCGGGCTTTTTTTAATAAATATACAGAATGCGATCAATTAAATTCTGGTTTTTCAGATTTAATCGTAAGGAGTTTTTACTGTAAGTTTCTGTTCACCATCTCCCTCAGTTCTTTGCCAACCTTAAAATAAGGGACCTTCTTTGGCGGAACTTCAACAGAAGCGCCGGTCTTCGGGTTTCTGGCTTTCCTGGCATTTCTATTGCGGAGCCTGAAATTTCCGAAGCCCCTTATTTCAACCTTACCTCCCTGGGCAAGAGAGTCTTTAACGCTCTCAAATATTGTCTCTATTATAACTTCCGTTTGTTTCTTCGAAAGTCCTTCTAATTTTTCAGAGACTTTTTCAATAAGAACTGATTTTGTCATATGGTTCCTCCTATAATGAAAATTTTATATATCAAATTTTAAATGTCAATAATAAAAATTATTAAGGTGCGAACATATATTTTATCTGTATGCCTGAAAAAGCGTTACCTATCAGTTTTTCAGGCAGCTGACTCTTGATCATGTCAAAGATGCTGAATTTTTCTTTTTTTGAAACTACCTGGGGCTCCCCCTTTATCCCCGTTAATTTACCCGCCAACATTATAGCATCCTGAAGATTGCCCAGCTCATCAACGAGCCCTATATTTTTTGCCATTCTGCCGGTGAAAATACGGCCGTCTGCAATATTTTTAATGTCCTCAAATTTCATTCTCCTGCCATCAGAAACCGCCATAATAAATTGATTATGTACATCATCGAGGACTGTTTGAAGAATCTGCTTTTCTTCCGGTGTCAAAGACCTGAATACCGATGCGATGTCCTTATGCTTCCCGCTTTTTACGACTTGTGTTTCCATCCCTATCTTTTGCATAAGCCCGGATACGTTTGGTATCTCCATAATTACCCCGATTGAGCCCGTCAACGTGCCGGCATTGGCTACTATCTTGTCTGCCGGGGCTGCTATATAATAGCCCCCTGAGGCGGCCACAGATCCCATTGAAACAACAACTTTTTTATTTCCTTTTATCTTCAGTATTTCTTCGTATATTTCCTGAGACGGAGCTACGGCGCCGCCAGGGCTGTCTACTCTTAACACTATGGCTTTAACAGATGCATCTTTTGAATATTCTTTTAATTCTTCAATTACATCTGCTGAATCTATGATTACGCCGGTAACCCGAATCACAGCGACCTTTTCTCCCATGGGGATCTTATGAGAAAAGGTCAGCATAAGGCTCATTATTATAATGATTGCAAAAATGATTAGAAAGAATATTAAGACCTTTTTCATAAACCTGCTACCCTATCATTGTCTTCATGCTAAGATCTATCTTCCTGTCTGCAGGATTGATATTAATGACCCTTGCAGCCAGTTCATCTCCTGTTTTAAAAAGGTCTTTTATCGTCTCATCCGGTTTTTTTTCAATTTCCGATATATGCAAAAGTCCTTCTACCCCTTCTTCTATTTCTACGAAGACACCAAAGTCGGTAACACTTACAACTTTGCCTGAAACATGATCACCGAGGCTGTATTTGCCGGGAATTATTTCAACCCATGGGTCGGGCGTCAATTGTTTGAGACCAACAGAAATTCTCTCTTTCTCAGTCTCTATATTCAGGATAATTACTTCAATTTGCTGTCCCTTTTTCAGGATATCTGAAGAATGCTTTATACGCTTGCCCCAGGATATATCTGAAATATGCAGCAGAGCGTCTACTCCCTCTTCTAATGATATAAAAGCTCCGAATTCTGCAAAACTCTTGACATTGCCGGTGATCTTCTGCCCGACGGAATATTTTCCTTTTATAATTTCCCAGGGATTGGGCTTCAGCTTCCTTATGCTCAGAGATATCCTTTTATCATCTTTACTGACTTTTAATATGACGGCCTCAACTTTGTCGCCAATCGAGAAGAACTTGGAAGGTTTTACGGACTTTTCAATCCAGTCAACTTCGCTGACATGTATAAGTCCTTCAACTCCTTCTTCGAGTTCAATGAATATTCCGTAATCAGTTATGGTAATTACTTTCCCAATAACTTTTCGTCCTGGCGGATATTTAGTTTCGACTGACATCCACGGATCGGGCTTTTTCTGTTTATAACCGAGGGTCACTTTTTCATTTTCAGGATTAAAGGTAAGGACCATTACCTCTATGGTATCTTCAATGCTGAATAATTCACCCGGATAGCTTATCCGTCCCCATGACATATCGGATATATGAAGCAACCCGTCAATTCCCCCCAGGTCGATAAATGCCCCGTAGTCGGTGATGTTTTTGACGACTCCTTTTACTACGGCGCCTTCTTTAAGTTTTGGCAGTGTCTGCTCTCTGAGCCTGTTCCGTTCCTCCTCAAGGAGAACACGTCTTGAAACAATCACGTTTGACCCTTTATGGGTAAGGTTCAGTATCTTAAATTTATAGATGTTTCCAATAAGCTCATCAGTGTTCTTGGGGGCTTTTAAATCTATCTGTGAACCAGGTAAAAAAGCATTTACCCCGCCGATGTTTACGGTCATGCCTCCTTTTACCTTTCCGGTGATTTTTCCGTTTATAGGCTGGTTTTTTTGAAAGGCTTCTTCTATTATGTCCCAGGACCTCACTCCCTCAGCCTTTTGTCTTGAAAGCTTTACAAAGCCGTCAGAATCACTGAGTCTTTCAATAAAAACATCGATCTCGTCTCCCGGGTTCAAGCTGCTGAGTTCATCTTCAACAAGTTCACGGCTGGGGATGAATCCTTCACATTTAGATCCTACATCGACTATAACGCCGTCTGTCTTTACCTGTATGACTCTTCCCCTGGTTATTGATCCTGCCTTCAATCCCTTGAAGGAGTCGGCATAAAATTTTTCAAAATCATTCATTTGTAATTCCATGGTTAATATTATATTACCTCCTGACAGAAATTTCTCTTATTTTCTTTACGGCGTCATCTATTATCCATTGAGGGGTTGAAGCGCCGCCTGTTATTCCGGCATTTTCAACTCCCTGAAACCATTCTTCCCTGATTTCTTCAGCGGTTTCTATATGATATACTTTAGCACAAACGTCTTTAGATAGTTTGACAAGCTGGTTTGTGTTTGAACTATTCTTTCCGCCGACGATAATCATCAGATCTACTTTCTTTGCCAGCTCCCTGGTCTCCCTGACTCTTTGAGCGGTAAAGTCGCATATCGTATTATATATTTTTACTTCCCTTACTGTGCTTATGACCTGTAATACTATTTTTTTAAATGTATCAAACGGCTGCGTTGTCTGTACTATTATACCTACCTTATTTTTTAATGCAGGCAAATGGTCCGGATCACCGGCAACAACCGCATGACCTTCCGCAAAACCAATCAACCCCTGGACTTCAGGATGCTCTTTATCTCCAATGATCAGCACCTGGTATCCTTCATCATTAAGAATCTGAGCGAAATTTTGTGCTTTTTTTACAAAGGGACAGGTAGCGTCAATGACATTATACCCCATTTTGGAAGTTTCAGCATATACCTCAGGTGAAACACCATGGGTCCTGATTATAATCGTCCTGATGTCCGGTGACGTGAGATCATCGACTGTCTTAACTCCCTTCAGCTTAAGTTCCTCAACTACCTGAGGATTGTGGATCAGCGGGCCGTATGTATACAGGCCTTTATTGTCTTCTTTTGCAAGATTAAATGTTATATCAATGGCGCGTTTTACCCCGAAACAAAAGCCCGCCTTTTTGCCGATTTTAATTTTCATAATTATTTTGCATCTCTTTTATAGCGGCCATGACCCTGATGCTTATCTCTTCATGTAACTCATGGCCGCTGTAATTTGTCCCCTCAGTAATGGAACTATAATAAATGGGTTCTCCGATTACGACAGTGACCCTGGCCCTTTTCAGCCATTTAGCATTGACAGGCAGCGCCCTGTCACTTCCGACAATCAGCGCAGGGACGACAGGGGCCCTGCTGAGGCTGCCGATCATGCCGACGCCCCGCTTGGCTTCCATAAGTTCACCCGATTCATTTCTCCTTCCTTCCGGAAATATGACAATAAGCTCACCGCTTTTAAGTCTTCTGACGGTTTCCTTTATTGTCGACGGACGGGTCCTTTCCCTGTCAACCGGAAAGGCCGCGCTTTTTATCATCCATTTGAGTAACGGAATTTCAAAAAGACCTTTCCTTGCCATAAAGGTTGCCCGTCTTGGAAGTATAGAACCTATTAAAGGTGGATCCAGGTAACTGATATGATTTGCAGCAACGAGCACTCCTCCTTCCATCGGGATGTTTTCTATTCCCTTAATTTCAAAGCCCCCGTTTATACGCAATATTAACCTTATTGTAAAGGCAACGAGTTTATAAATTATATTATTAGTTCTGCTCATTTTTGAAGATAAAAATTCTTTATGGAATAGTTATAAATCATAAGTTTCCTGAGAATGTCCTGTATCTGTCACCTCGAACGAATAGAGAGGTCTTGAAAGTTGTTGACGACAAAAGATTTCTCCCTTCGGTCGAAATGACATGTACAGGCATTATTATCCATTTGCAAGCGTCTCTCACCTTCTGATTTCAATAAGTCACTTTAAATGATCAAGTATCTTCGCAACAACCTCTTCTATACTTAGATGTGTTGAATCAATATATACCATGTCGTCGGTTTTCATCAATGGTGAGCTTTCCCTTGAGGAGTCCCTTAAGTCACGTTTTCTTATGTCCTCCATTACAGTCTCTATAGTGAGCATATTGTTCCCTGTCTGTGTTCTGTGTTCTATGTTCTGTGCTCTGTCCTTTAATTCTTCATATCTTCTCCTGGCCCTCTCTTCAATGCCGGCGTCAAGATAGAATTTGTTCTCCGCCTCGGGGAATATGACGGTGCCCGTGTCCCTGCCTTCGATCACTACTTTTCCCTGAAGACCCATCTCCCTTTGAAGGGAAAAGAGGGCGGCCCTCACAGCCGGTTTAGCGGAAACCTGTGAACTGAGTTCCCCGATTTCAGCCGTCCTTATATCAGAAGAAACATCTGTGCCGTCCACAAAAATTCTGTCCCCCTTAAAGTTTATTTTGATATTCCCTAATATCTTCTTGAGGTCCTCTTCATTCTCAGGATCAGTTTTTTTTTCTCTTACTTTCCAGGCCACTGCCCTGTACAGGGCCCCGGTGTCGAGATAGTCGTATCCGAGTTTAAGGGCGAGGAGTTTTGAAATTGTCCCTTTGCCTGAACCTGAAGGGCCGTCTATGGTTATTACGTTTTTCATGCTCCAAGACTCTTCAGCATTTCCATAAATCCGGGGAACGATGTATTCACACAGTCCGCATCATCAACTGTTGTTTCACCTGAAGCGGTAAGCCCTGCAATCAGCATGGACATTGCGATCCTGTGGTCTCCGTAACTTACGGCTGCAGCAGGTTTAAGATCTTCGCGTCCCTCGATAATAAGACCATCTTCAAGCTCTTCAATATTCACGTCCATCTTCCGCAGTTCGGCAGCCATTGAGGCTATCCGGTCGGATTCCTTTACCCTCAATTCCTTTGCCCCTGTTATTCTTGTCGTTCCCGCGGCCTTTGCCGCAGCAACGCATATAATAGGGAATTCATCAATTGCCCTGAGAACGAGGCCGACTCCTATGTCTACTCCTTTCAGGTGAGAATATTTCACAGACAGATCAGCGACAGGTTCGCCGGAGACAACTCTTTCATTTTCGAGTCTTATTTGTGCGCCCATGAGATGAAGGACATCAATCAGTCCGGACCTTGTAGGATTTATCCCGGTATTCTTAATTAATATTTCAGACTGCGGAACAAGAAGCCCTGCGACAATAAAAAATGCCGCAGACGAAAGGTCTCCGGGTACAGTTATATCCATGGGTTTTAATGATGCAATGCCCCTGACGCTTACTTCAAGGTCTTTTATGCTTATATCGACACCGCTTGCCTTGAGCATTCGTTCCGTATGGTCCCTTGACTTGCCGGGCTCAATTACTGTAGTGATGCCATCGCAGTATAGCCCTGCAAGCATGATTGCCGATTTGACCTGCGCGCTGGCCACCGGAGATTTATAGCTGATAGGTGTTAATTTACTGCCCTTAATCCTGAGCGGGGGGAATCCGTTTTCCGATTCAATGACAGCTCCCATTTCAGAAAGCGGGGTAATGACCCTTTTCATAGGCCTGCTCCTGAGCGATGAATCGCCTGTAAGGGTAGAGGGAAAAGGCTGCGCCGCAAGCACACCGCTGAGGAGCCTCATCGTGGTGCCAGAGTTGCCGCAATCAATAATATTCTTTGGTTGAGTGAGTCCGTGAAGCCCTTTGCCCTGGATTATTATTTCGCTGTTCTGACCCCTGACCCCTGACCCCTGACCCCTGATTTCGACCCCCATCTGCTTAAATGCCTCAAGCGTCCTCAGTGGATCTTCCGCCTGAAGAAAATTCCGGACAACGCTCCGCCCCTCTGCAAGAGAAGAAAACATTATCGCCCGGTGAGATATTGATTTGTCAGGGGGGGTGGTTACTTCCCCGCGCAGGGGGCCTTTATATTTTATGCTAATCCGGTTCAATGCTCTGTCTCGCCTTTTTGGCCCTTGTAAATTCTTTTTCAAGACCTGCCCAGTCTGATTCCTCAAAGAGGTTTATGATATGCGTGATCGAGGATGAGAATTTCCTTAGTGTAGTTAAGATGTCGTCTTTGTTATAAGAACATATGTCCCGCCACAGTTCCGTGGGGCTCAGTGCGATCCTTGTCATGTCCTTCAGTCCCCTGCCTCCGTGCTTAAGAATGCCTTCGTCCACATCCAGTATGGAATTGACCAGGGCATATGCAACCACATGGGGCAGGTGACTTACAGCGGCAAAAACAAGGTCATGCTCCTCAGGACTCATGAGAACAGTTACAGCTCCGGTCTTCTTCCAGATATCTATTACCTTCTCAAGGGCATCTTTGCTGGTATTTTCTTCAGGGGTAATAATGCACTTTGCATTGTTGAACAGGTCGGGTGTGGCAGCATGTATGCCTGAACATTCCTTCCCTGCAATCGGATGACCCCCGACAAAGCTTACGCCCTCAGGCATCAGCGGCACGATCTTCTTCAGTACCCCGGCCTTGACACTCCCGACATCCGTAACAATCGCGCCTTTTTTAATATTGTCTTTTATGTTTATTACAATCTCTTCAAACTGTCCTACCGGTGAAGCCAGCACAATCAGGTCAGCATCGATTACCCCTTCAGCATGCGATGTTGAATAATCATCTACAATACCTATCTCTTTTGCCTTAATAAGGTTTCCTTCATTTCTGCCCACCCCGGTTATGTTCCCGTTGAACCCCTCTTTTTTCAAGGCAAGGGCAAAAGAGCTGCCGATCAGTCCGATCCCGATTATTGTTATTTTCTTAAAATTCATAATATGGGCCTTATAAATAAAAATTTATGCAAGCAATAATTATAATGAATTAATCAAGAAAATTCTTAATGGTAGTTGTCCCGAATCTTTCTCAGCGCTTCTATGAGCTTTTTGTTTTCTCCGGGAAGCCCTACTGTAATGCGGATTGCACGAGGCCCCATGGGCCTGACAATGACTCCTTCTTTCAGGAGATCATTATATATTTGAAGGGCTGCGTCATCATCAAGGGGGACATAAATAAAATTAGCTTCTGACGGTATGAAATGGATTTTCAGCGCCTTTAATTCCCTGCACAGGTATTTCATCCCCCTCTCATTGATCTTTCTTGTTTTCGCAATATGAGCCTGATCTTCCAGCGCCGCGCCTGCCGCAATTTGGGCCAGTGAATTTACATTGAACGGCTGACGGACCTTGTTCATCTCTGCTATTATTTCAGCCTTTGAAATTCCATAACCGACCCTGAGTCCTGCCAGACCGTATATTTTGGAAAATGTCCTGAGAATGAGTATATTCCTTCCCTGTCTGTAATGTTTCATGCTGTCGGCATAATCTGCGGACCTGACATATTCATAATACGCTTCATCAACGACAACCAGCACACTGTCAGGCACTTTTTCCATTAAGGAGTCCATCTCTTCCTTTGTATTTATAGTGCCTGTTGGATTATTGGGATTTGCAATGAAAATAATTTTTGTCTTGTCTGTCATTTTTGATGCCATGGCCTCAAGGTCATGACGCCATTCTCTGAGAGGCACAATTATGCTTTCACCTTTTACTGCCTGAACAATCATGGAATAAACTACAAATGAGGGGTGGGCCATGATTGCTTCATCTCCCGGTCCGAGAAAAGTCCTGACTGCAAGTTCGATAATTTCGTTGGACCCGTTGCCGAAAATGATGTCGCTGCCGTTTATACTTAATTTTTCCGACAGGGCGTTTCTTAAATAAAAACAGTTTCCGTCAGGGTACCTGTTTAAACCGGCAACGCCTTTTCGCAAGGCTTTAATGGCGCGAGGCGAGGGGCCCAGGGGGTTTTCATTGGAGGCGAGCTTTATTGAATCCGTGATCCCAAGCTCCCTCTCAAGTTCTTCTACAGGCTTGCCCGGTACATACGGCTTGATGCTTTTTATGTGGTCTGGCGCTTGTAACATTCGGTTTTATGAAAGGGTTCCAGGATTCCAGGGTTCAAGTGAAAAAGAGTATGGTATGCCTTCACTTGGCCCCTTGAATCCTTATTTTTTTATTCTGCCGATGGATAGGACCCCAGTACTTTAAGAAACAGGCAATCCTTTTTTACCTCGTTAACTGCCTTTTTGACCCCTTTGTCTTCGGTGTGGCCTTCCATATCTACAAAAAATATATATTCCCAGGCCTTTCTTCTTGACGGCCTTGATTCGATTTTAGTGAGGTTGATCTTGTGCCTGGCAAAGGACCTTAATATCGAATAAAGTGACCCGGGCTGGTCTTTTATGGAAAACATTATTGATGTCTTGTCACTGCCTGTCTTTCCCGGCGAATCCTTTGCAATGACAAGGAAGCGCGTGTAATTGTTTTTATTGTCTTCAATGCCTCTTTCGATGAATTGTAAATTGTATTCAGAAGCGGCAAGTTCACTTGCGACTGCTGCGGCAGACGTATCTTTTACAACGCGTTTGGCAGCCGCGGCAGTGCTGAGTTCTTCTATAACCGGAACACCGGGCAGGTTCTTGTTGAGCCAGCCCCTGCACTGGGCCTTGGCCTGGGCGTGAGAATAGATTTTTTTGATATCGGACATATTGCCCGTTTTTGACAGGAGATTATGTATTATCGGCATCATGATCTCAAAGGCGATATTCAGGTCCGAATCAATGAACATGTCCAGCGTGTAATTGACCACGCCTTCGGTTGAGTTTTCAATAGGCACTACCCCGTAGACAGCCTTGTCCCTGCTGACAGCTTCGAATACTTCCTTTATTGTGCTTTCAGGCAGGTAATGCGTTGAAGAACCGAACTGCCTTCTCGCGGCAAGATTAGTAAAGGTAGCCGAAGGCCCCAGGTAAGCGACCTTTAAAGGCTGCTGCAGGGCGAGGGACGCGGAAATGATCTCTTCAAAAATTAATTTCAGGGGTTCGTTCGGGAACGGACCCTGGTTGCGCTCCCTTATCCTCCTGAGAATGGCCCGTTCTCTTTCAGGAGAATGGATCTTTAAGTGCTTATCCAGTTTCGTCTTTCCAACTTCCAGGACGATCTCTGTTCTCCTATTTAATAATTCGACGATCTTCAGGTCGATATCATCAATTTTCTCACGAAGCCTGTCCAGCTCGGACATCATTCACCGCCTGTAATACAAATATTTAATTATTGAAGATGTTGCAGGTTAATTTAGCAATAAAAACCAAGTTTTTTCAAGGGATGATTATGAGCATGAGGTAACCATTCAGTTTCGGGTGGTAATATCCCCCCTTTAGCAAAGGGGGGAATTATTTAGCTCTTTATGAATGTTTAATCGTTAAGATGCCCTGCCGGCTTGCGTGCTGCCCAAATGAGGAGTAATATTTAAATAATATCCTGCAAGAAGGGAGCAATTTTTATGAACGGCAATAAAAACATTGATGCTTTATGTTATTACGTTTTGAATAAAATTGATTTTAACGTACTTAAGTCTCTTTCGCCTGAACAGTTGTCAGCGATAGAAGGTGCGATAGATGCGTGTCAACTGAGGACAAAGCATGCCGTCGATGTCCGGGGGAAAATCTACCTTTATTTTTCAAGGCTGTATTTTGTTTTTTTTGTAGGACGTGACCGCCGCGCTTTCGTGCAGGACATTGAGGAAGAGCGCAGAGGAAAAATGAATGCACTGGGTAATCTTATTTATTTTATGTTTGTGTCTGCGGCCGTCATTTTTGCTTTTACAGCGCTGTTGATTATCGGACTTTATGTCTTAAAGATATCATTAGGCATTGATATTTTCCCAGGCAGGCATATGGGGGAAATTATCGGTTTGCGTTTGTGGCCTTTTCATTTATTGCATGGTGGACTATGAATATCTTAATTCAAGCCGGTGGAGGGCTGATTTAAAAAGTCATGTCGGTACAATAGCGCAGCCTTATATCTGCATGACTGATATTTGATCAGCGGTATATAAGGATAATAACCGGCAATATGCAATTAAAAGTCTTATCGAATTATGAATTTTTTAATCAGCCCTCCACAGGCTTTTCATCAACAGATCAAAAATAAGTTTTAATATCTCTTCCTGAACTAATTTGCTATTCAGCAAAATCTTATTTATATTTTATTATCATGCTGTATTTTCCCGTCATAATAATGGGGGCAAGTTCCATTATTCTGCAGATATTATGTCTGCGGCAGCTCCTTGCAACATTCTCAGGAAACGAACTTATAATAGGGATTACTCTTGCTGTATGGCTGGTCTTTGTGGCCGTGGGCAGCTGGTCCGGTTCAAAGCTCAGGTTTAAAAATGCCTTCGGATGGTCCTTCCTGCTTGTCTCTCTCCTTTCACAGGCAACAATACTGTTCATAAAAGTTATCAGACCGATGACCGGTTTTGGACTGGGAGAAGTAATTCCCCTCCCCATGACTATACTCTGGACAGTGTTTGCCATGTCAGCGCTGTGTATATCAATCGGGACCCAGTTTCCTCTTGCCGTATCTTACCTCCGCGAAAAAGCAGCGGATGTCTACAGCCTTGAAGCTGCGGGTGCCTTTGCAGGGGGCGCATGTTTCACTTTTTTTCTTGCAGGCAATATCGACATATATAAACTTGTAATGCTGACTGCGATCATAAACATCTTTGTTTCATTTTATTTATTGAGAAAGAAAGCTGTTCTGCTGCTCTTTACTTTACCGGTGGTCTTTTATTACGGCAGCATGAATTTTCTGCATTCACACCAGCACAAGGGAATTGAACTTATAAAACGGTCTGAATCACGATACGGAGAAATAATGGTCCTGAAGACAAATGACCAGTTGAATATCTATTCTTCAGAGAAGTTTCAATTTTCTTACCCCGACCCGCAGGCAGAGGAGATGAAGACACATCTTCCGATGTCTCTTCATCCTGATGCCGGGAAGATATTGGTTGTCGGAGGTTCTCCTGCTGTAATAAGAGAGTTTCTGAAATACCCGGTCTCCGGGATCGACTTCGTGGAAATAGACCCTGCCGTAATAGAAATTTCAAGAGAGCTCCTGAGCCGCGAAGACAGAGAATATTTGAACGACCCGCGTGTAAAAATATTTCATATTGATGCCAGGAGATACATAAAATCGCTTCGAGCAGACAACTATGACCTGATTGTGCTGAATATACCGGAACCGTCTACCGCGAACGTAAACAGGTATTATACGAGGGAATTCTTTTCAGAGACAAAATCAGCGCTCAAAGGGCATGGCCTTCTTTTTATGAGCCTGCCGGTCTCATACGGTTATATCAGCCGCAGGATGCAGACTGCAAACGGCTCTGTTTATGCATCGCTGAAAGAGGTCTTTCCATATGTCGGGGTATCTTCAGAAGAGTACGGGATCATCCTTGCCTCCGACGCGCCCGTTGAAACAGACCCGGACGCGCTCACCGGAAGATTTTTAAAGAGGGGGATTGATACGAAATATTTCCGCCCGTATATCCTGAAAGATGCTTTTTCGCCTTTGCAGGTCAGCATGGTCAAGGGACGCCTGGGCCGGATAAAGGAGCTGAACACTGACCGCCGTCCTGTTTCCTATCTCTATAACCTTATGCTCTGGAGCGAGATACACGGAGGCAAATGGCTGAATCCTGCGCTGGGACTGGGCGAGTATGAAATTATGATTGCCATCGGAATTGTTTTGATGTCTATGAAACAATCGGCCTGCTGACCGGGACGTTTATGCTGGGGGGAGCAGCCGGGGCATATATTATGAGGGACATTAAGAGGCCGATAAAATTGCTCAGACTGTTTGATTTTCTGACGATAATTTTAATGGCATCTGCCGTACTGTTTATGAAAAGCGGACCGTTTTTTTATATCTTTATTTTTGCGGCAGGGGTATTGGGAGGCGGTCAGTTTGCGGCTGCGAATCTCGCGATGAAACAAGAGGGCAAAGGGGGGATGGCAGGCAAGCTGTACGCTGTCGATATTGCGGGCTCGTTTCTCGGCTCTTTTGCAACAGCCATATTCATGGTGCCTTTGGCCGGGGTCAGGAATACTATCGTGTTCTTAATATGTGTGAAGACGGTGTCGCTGGGACTTTTGATAAGATATAGAAACCAGGATTCAATTTAAAAAATATGAAACGACTTAGAATCGCTGCACTCATTATTACAATTGCTTCCCTGACAGCGGGCTTTTTCTTTTCCCCCGAAAAGAGGATTGATGAGAGTGCGTATCTGAATGAAGTCGCCCCGGAGGTGAATTTCGGAGAGAAAAAAGGCATGCCGCCTCATTATGGACCGGAGAGCGGCATCACGGCTTTTAATACGTATGACATTGTCCCGTCGATCAGGGGATATGCCGGACCGATCAGGCTTTTAATCGCATTGAATTCAAGGGGAGATATTACCGGCATCAGGATACTTGAGCATAGAGAGACAAAGAATTATGTCCAATACATGTTAAGTCATGAATACCTGAAACAGTTTACCGGCAAGAACGTAAATGACCCGTTTGAGATCGACAAAGATATTGACGCCATAAGCAGGGCGACAGAGAGTGTCCAGGCGCTGACAAAGACCGTAAGAGAGTCTTCACGCAAGGTCGCGTCCCAGGTTTACGGACTGGAAGTGAAAGGGCCTGCCGGAGGGAAACAGTCAGGCATCGGCTGGATACTGTATCTGCTGCTCTTTCTTGCCGCGGTCATATTCTATTTTGTTACGAGAAAAACAAAAGTGCTGTTGAGGTCAAGGGACATTTGCCTTGTCCCCGGCATTGCTGTTATCGGGGTTTATCTTGCGACGCCTTTTTCAATACTCCACATCTTCAACCTTGTTCTCCTGCGGATGTCTTCTTCCGCACTGTGGTATGTGATTGTTATCAGCGCCCTCATTTCAATCGCAATTGCCGGACGGTTTTACTGCGGGTGGCTCTGTCCGTTCGGCGCGCTCGCGGAATTTATCGGCAGAATACCGTCAAGAAAATGGGAGATTGCCCCGGAGACGGACGAGCGGTGGAGAAGGCTGAAATATTTTCTGTTATGCCTTATTACTGCAGTGGTATTTACAACCAGACATACGGAGTATGGAAACTATGAGACGTATATCACGCTCTTTTCTTTTCACGGCAATGCGCTCACATGGTCGCTTGTCGCATTAATGCTGATTATTAATGTAAGAGTCGAAAGATTCTGGTGCAGATACCTCTGCCCGGTGGCAGCTTTCACAGGATTACTTTCAAGGAAAGACAGAAGGTATATAAGCAGAAAGGACTGTCCCATGGCAAATAAACATAATCCGTTAATATCAGAATGCATTCGTTGCAATAAATGTTATATCGGTAAATAATATGCAGGACAATAAAAAATTCAGGATTGTAGCCATCCTCTCAACCCTTCTGGTCATATTCATCCTCTCATACAATATTCTCCAGGAATATTTCATGACCGAAATCGGCGGTTATCTTAAAAGGCGTATTTACTATGAAACGGTGATATCAAAAAAAGGCCTCAAACTCCATGATGCCAGGCACTGGAAAAAGATAGAGGAATAGAAATAACGTTCAAACCGCTTGAACCGTTTGAGCTGCTTGAACCGTTGGAACACCTGGAACGGTTGAAACTGTTCAAGCTGTTTGTATTACACGGGGCCGGGTTATATAATGGAGTTATGAACAGCAGGGTCAAATGCGAACTCTGTCCTACCGAATGCGAACTGGGAAACTACGAGATCGGCGGGTGCAGGGTGCGGATAAACAGGGACGGGGAGTTGTTCAGCCTTGTATATGGGAAGCCCTGTTCCGTTGCAATTGACCCGATTGAAAAGAAACCGTTCTTTCATGTCATGCCTGCAACAAAGTCCTTTTCAGTGGCAACCGTCGGATGTGTCCTCGGCTGTAAATTCTGTCAGAACTGGCAGATATCACAGGGACGGCCGGAAGATACCGACAGCCACGATCTCCCCCCGGATGATCTTGTGAGACAGGCATTATTTTACGGATGTAAATCAATTGCCTATACCTATACGGAGCCTACTGTTTTTTACGAATATATGTACGATACATCGGTGATCGCAAAAAAGTATGGCGTCAGGAACACGGTCCATACATGCGGTTATATCAATGAAAAGCCTCTCCGTGAACTTTCAAAATATCTTGATGCGGCCTGCGTGGACCTGAAGGCGTTTACAGAGGACTTTTATGCGAAACTATGCGGAGGAAGGCTCAGGCCTGTGCTTGATTCCCTGATCGTACTCAGAGAAGAAGGTGTGTGGGTTGAGATAACAAACCTTGTTATCCCGACCCATAACGACGATATGAAAAAGATATCTGAAATGTGCAAATGGATTATACAAAACCTTGGTCCTGATGTCCCGATTCATTTTTCAAGGTTTTTACCGCATTACAAACTCAACAACCTTCCTCCAACGCCTTTTGAGACATTGAATAATGCACGGCAGACTGCGCTTGATGCCGGTTTAAAATATGTCTATATCGGAAACATCAGGAGCAATGCTGAAAATACATTCTGCCCGAACTGCAAAAAGCTTTTGATTGAGAGAGCCGGCTATCAGGTCACGCAGAATAATATTTCAGGAGGGAAATGTATTTTCTGTAACGCAACAATAGCGGGACTATGGGAGGCATGATTATGACAAGAAGGGATTTTTTTAAATTTGTTATTGTCGGCGGTGTTGTCGGGTTCCTCAGTAAGAAATTGAAAATAAAGGCCGGACCGAAGAAGGCCAGGTTCTGGAGGAAACTGGATTAGTGTCAGTGTCAGTGTTTAACAGCTAATAACTATAATGATATTTCATACTTCTAAAAACATACTGTTAATTATTCTTGGCATCTTCCTGCTGGCAGTGCCTGTTACAGGCTGTTCGGAAACAGTAAAAGAGCCTGCTGTTGCCGGGTCCTTTTATCCTGCTGATAAAGAAAAGCTTATAAAAATGGTTGACGGTTTCCTCTCAAAGGCCGCAACCAATCCGGTCAATGGGAAACTGATAGCGTTGCTTGCTCCCCACGCCGGATATATATATTCCGGTCCGATTGCGGGTCATGCATATAAACAACTCATGAACAGGGACATTGAGACTGTTATCCTCATGGGGCCGAGTCACCATGAGGCCTTCAAGGGTGTTTCCGTTTATGAAAAAGGCAAAATGAAAACCCCTCTCGGCATGATAAAGATCGATGACAAGATCACAAGGGCGCTTATAAATAAAGAGGCTGACGTTACCTTTTATCCTGAGGCCTTTGAAAAAGAGCATTCTCTTGAGGTCCAGCTTCCCTTTATACAGCGTGTTTTTAAACAGGTCAAGATAGTGCCGGTCCTTATCGGCGCTCCTACAAGAAAGTCATTTGATTTCCTGACGGACAAGATAACCGGAATAATGAGAGACAACGATAAGGTCATCATTATCGCAAGTACCGACCTCTCTCATTTCCATGATTATGATACAGCAGTGAAAATGGACATGAAAATAATCGATGCGGTCGAGAGGATGTCTGCTAATGATACAGAGAAGTATTTGATGACCGGCGAAGGCGGAATGTGCGGCGGTTATCCTGTGTTATACACTATGGCAATAGCGAGAAACCTCGGCGCAACTAATGGGGTCCTTTATAAATATGCAAACTCAGGCGATGTTACCGGTGACAGGACACGTGTTGTCGGCTATGCGGCAATTGGATTATACAATAGCCCTCTCAGCGCTTCGGAAAAGACAGAATTGCTTGGATTTGCGAAAGAGACAATTACAAGCTATGTGAAAAACGGGCAAATACCGGAGATAAACATCAATGACAAAAGGCTCAGGGCAAACGGGGCCACCTTCGTAACAATAAAAACAGGCAAAGGCATGTTAAGAGGATGCATGGGAAACATCCAGCCCGATATGCCGCTGTATGAATCTGTGATAAGCAATGCCGTTAACGCCTGTTCAAGAGATCCGAGATTCCATCCCATGAGAGAAGAGGATCTGGATAATGCAGAATTTGAGGTCACTGTCCTTTCGCCATTTGAACCGCTTAATGATACTAATAAGATAGAAATAGGCAGGCACGGGCTTTATATTGTAAAAGATAACCACAGCGGCATACTCCTCCCCCAGGTCCCTGTTGAGTTCGGCTGGGACAGGGAGACCTTCCTCAAACAGGTCTCAAAAAAAGCCGGACTTCCTGAGGACGCGTGGAAGGAAGCAAAATTATTCAGGTTTACTGCTGAAATTATCAAATAGGGGCATGATGTGCCATGCCAGATGCTTATTGCATTATTCGGCTCAATCCCCGGCGATTGCGTTCATTTGTTTTTTCTTTTTATGCGCCCGGATGTAGAAGTAAATAATTACACAGCTGACGATCACCACTCCGATCAGCGCCTGGTGGGAATATTTCATAATAAGCTCCTGGTTTTCGCCGATGAAATAACCGATGTAGGTGAGGATAGTCACCCATATGCCTGCCCCCATAAGCGTATAAAGTGAGAACTTGAAATGGTTCATGCCGGCAATCCCGGCCGGCAGTGAAATCAGATGCCTCACTACGGGCAATAATCTCCCGATAAAGGTGGATATCTCGCCGTGTTCAAGAAAATACTTTTCCACCTTTGTAAACTTTTCTTCAGTGATCCATACGTACTTGCCGTACTTGAGCAGGAGGGGCCTGCCGAGATAGTGGGAAGCGAAATAGTTTGCGTAGGCTCCGACAAGGCTCCCCGCCGTTCCCCAGAAAATAGCAATCCAGACACTCATCTTTCCCTGATGCGCAAGATATCCTGCCGGCGGCATTACCAGCTCGCTCGGCACTGGAATCACCGAACTTTCCATGGCCATAAGCAGAAAGATGCCCGGATAGCCAAGATCTCCGATAGTGTTAACAAGCCACATTATTAGTTCATGCATGATTTAAACCTCGCAGTATAATCAGGGCCCTGCGCCCCGGAATAGCCTGCAGTTGATAACAATCGACTTAAGTTCTTTTCTGCTCTGCAAACAACTTCTTCTACAATGTGCATTGGTTCTCCTTTGTACGGTTAGGGTCTTTTATGCGGGATTTTGGTCTGTTGAATCGCCGCCTGAAGACGCCCGGCAGCTTGTATCCCGGCTTTCATCTTTGTCTCTACTGATATTAAAACAGATTTATCCACGCAGAATCTACCTGCGGTGTCAGCGCCCATTATCGTTTCTATTAGTATTACGGCAGCTTTCAGTAATACTTTATCGCCCAAGGGCTGTCGCTCTGAAAAATTTGGGAAAGTCAATAAGCAGGGCTGACCCTGTATTCTCTTCTTTCTGCTAAAGATTTCCGGACGTATGCCGAGTAAAGTAGAGAGAAGCGCTGATCTGAACTTTTATAACTTAAGAAAAGAGGACATATAATGAACAAGAGTTTTTTCCGGACGATGTGCGGATATCTCGAACGGACATTTTTTAATTCTCTCTCAAAAAAAATAGTCGGCAACCTGATGCCGATGCTTTTCATACAGGCCGTAACACTGGCCAGTTTCTATCTGTGTGTGAATGAAGTAAGGGATGCTGTTTCTGCAATGGACGCTCAGAAGAAGGGGTCATTTACCTTCCTGTCAACGTATTTGCAGCTCAATGCAGGCATGTTTATTTTCTCTGTCCTGGCTGTCATATTCATCTCCGGGGTTTTGAGATATTTAATAGTCAGACCCATGAGAAAGGCGACTGAGTTTCTGGATAATTTCAGTAAATCACTGACCAGCGGCACTAAAACCTCTGCTAAAACCGATTTGAGCAGGCGGATTGATGTGATTACGGTTGATGAGATAGGAGACATGTTCAATTCGTTTAATTCCCTTTTTGACAATATGCAAAAGGTCTTTCAGGAGCTTCAGTCTGTTTCAAATAATATGTTCAGAACAATAAGTACTCTCAGCGACAGTTCAGAGCAGTCAACCGGCAACGCCAGCAGCATCTCTGAACAGTCCGCATCAATTGCGACCGCTGCAGAGGAGATGAGCCGGACAGTCATTGCTGTCGCAAAAAACGCGGCAAAGGCGTCCGATACATCCGAAGAAGCAAAAGCGGCCGCTGTCGGGGGCAAACGGATCGCGGATGAGGCGATTGAATATATACAAAAGGTCCACAGCTCCACCAACGCACTGTCCTTAATGGTCAGGAATCTGGACAACCGCGCAGCTGAAATAGGCAATATAGTAACTGTAATTACCGAGATAGCCGATCAGACAAACCTGCTTGCCCTGAACGCCGCGATCGAGGCCGCAAGGGCCGGTGAGCAGGGAAGGGGATTTGCCGTTGTTGCTGATGAGGTCAGGAAACTCGCTGAAAACACCATTAAGGCCACAACAGAGATATCCAATAAAATCGGCGCGGTGCAGAAAGAGTCCGAGCAGACGGCCAGCACAATGAATACTGCGTCTGAAGAGGTGAGAAAGGCCAGCGAGTATATTTCACGGGTAGGAGATGCATTGAACAGTATTGTTACCAGGGTCTCCGAAGGCCGCGACGAAGTTATGCAGATAGCCGCATCAGTGGAGGAACAGTCAAATGTATCCGGTGAAATAGCCTCCAATGCCGAACAATCTTCAGTAATAGCCTTCAACAACAAAGCCATGACAGCTAATATCAGAGATGAGATAAGAAACCTGAAGGACAGCTCGGAGTTCCTGAGCAACCTTACAGGCAGCTTCAGGACAAATGGCTCTGCGTCACAATAAAACAGACTGTTTGCTGACTGTGTAAAGCGAATACATCCGCTAAATCACGAAACCTCGCGGTTGAATCCGGACAGCTATGAGTTAAAATCGTTAAATGCGATATTTCAGGAATAGCTGCAGGAACGGCATAGATGAAAATATTATTTCAAACAGGCCCGCGTAAATTGTATAATACAATCTGCTCAAATAAGTTAATTAAGGAGGCAGTCATGTATTACAGACTAACAACAATCGCAGCAGTTTTTTTAGCGCTATTCTTGGTCCAGATCGCATCAGCTATGGATATGAAGGAAGGCCTGTGGGAGTTCACTTCAAAGATGGAAATGCCGGGAATGCCGATGGAGATGCCGGCAACTAAACACACTCAGTGTCTTACCGCCAAGGACAACGTGCCTCAGAACAGGGATATGGACAAGGGACGCAACGAGGACTGCAAGATCAAGAACACCGATGTAAAAGGCAATACGGTAATGTGGGAAATGCATTGTGTCAGCGAAGGGAAACAGGTGAAAAGTATTGGCAAGGTCACGTATAAAGGCGACACATTTGAAGGCGAAACAAAGATGGAAGTGGACGGCATGAAAATGGCCCAGAAGATGAGCGGCCGCCGTATCGGCAACTGCAAGTAGTCAAGAATGAGAGCAGGCGCCGGGGCTTTTACGATTGCGATCAAATCGTCTGCGTGGGATAAAAGATGGCAGGGAAAAAGGCAGTAAAAAAACAACCTGTTTTCACCCGGGGCATCGAAAACTCTGATTTAAAGATCGACCTCAAAACATATGAACGTTTCTTTAAGCTCTCCAAAAACTTCTCCTGCATCGCAGGACTGGACGGATATTTCAGACTCGTTAATCCCTCGTTCCGGAAATACCTTGGCTGCTCACTCAAAGGAATATACTCAAGAGCATTCATGGAGTTTATACATCCCGAAGACCGCAACATTGTCCATAAGATAATAAAACGTCTGAAAAGCGGAGATCAAATAAATTATTTTGAGAACCGCTGGATAAGCAAAGACGGTTCATACAGGTTTTTAGGATGGACCTTTTCCACAGACATGGATAAAGGTTTGATCTATGCATCTGTTCAGGATTTAATGGACCGCAGGAAGCTGGAAGAGCAGATAAAGAAAGTCACCATAAACCTTAAAGGCCTTGTCAGAGAACGCACGGCTGACCTTAGAACAATCAACAGGAAATTAAAATCCGAAATTAAAAAACATAAAAGGATAAAGGAAGCTTCTTATAAAAGCGAACAACGTTTCTACGCTGTTGCAAAATCGACTATAGATCTTATATGGGAAGGGGATGTCAGGAAAAACAGTCTGCATTGGTTCGGGGATATTGATAAGCTTTTAGGATATGAACTCGGGAAGTTCCCGCGTACAATCGGCGGCCACCTGAAACAGATTCATCCGGAGGACCGCCGGTCTATTGCTGAAAAAACAGAAGAGGCGGTCAAAACAGGAAAAAACTTCGAGGTAATTTATCGTATAAAACACAAAGACGGGACTTACCGGTACTGGAATGAGCGTGGTAAGCCGCTTGAATTTGCCCATCAAAAGGCCGTCAGGTGGGTCGGGTCTGTTACCGATATTACCAACCTGAAGAAAGCCGAAGACGATCTGCGCAAGAGCAAAGATGAGTACAAGAAGCTTTCGCAGGAGTTCCTTACCCTCCTGGACGCGATCCCGGACAACATCCTGCTCCTTGCTCCGGACATGAAGATAATCTGGGCCAACAAAACAGCCGCCGCCAGATTCAATAAAAATATCGAAGAATTGACCGGCCAGTACTGCTACAAACTTTGCTGCGGTATTTTTTCTCCATGTAAAAATTGTCCGACTATCAAAAGTTATCTCACAGGCAGGGAAGAAACCGCTGTGTTTAAATCTCCATCCGGGCTGGTCTGGGACATAAGGTCGTTTCCGATTAAGGACGAATCCGGGCAGGTAAAAAATATAATCGAATTAGCGAGGGACATCACCGTAAAAGTGCAGATGGAGAATGAATCAAAGGCCATTCAAATGAGGCTTGTTCAGGAAAATAAAATGACCTCTCTCGGCACGCTCGTTTCTGGAATTATCCATGAAATCAACAATCCGAACAGCTTTATTATGTCTAATTCAAGGTTGATAAAAAGGACATGGAAAGACAACCGGAAAATCCTTGAGGCTCATTACCGGGCAAAAGGGGATTTCCAATTCGGGGGCCTGCCTTATTCCGAGATGCGGACAATAATGCCGCAGGTGATAGAGGCAGTAAACGAAGGCCCGTTAAGGATACATAAGATAATCACCAATCTGCGCGATTTTGTCCGTCAGGAGAAGTCTTCTTCTCATGTACTGCTGAACGTAAATGAAGTAGTCAAATCCTCACAGACAATACTTAATCACCAGATAAAAAAGCACACGAACAATTTTCACGTCAGTTTCAAAAACGATGTCCCTCCTGTCAGGGGAAACTCTCAGCAGATCGAACAGGTATTGATTAACCTGATAATGAATTCCCTGCAGGCGCTGTCGAATAAAAAACAGGGCGTGTGGGTGTCTGCCTCTTTTGATAATAAATCACAAATGGTTATAATTCAGGTGATGGATGAAGGCTCAGGGATACCGGAAGATATAATCGGCAGAATAATAGAACCTTTTTTTACAACAAAACTAAAAAGCGGCGGTACGGGGCTCGGCCTTTCCATTTCGTACAATATTATAAAAGAGCACAACGGACTGCTTGAGTTCAGATCAGAACAGGGAAAAGGCACGACTGCAACAGTAAGGCTTCCGGCGCAAAACGGGTAACTGGTTACGGGTAATGAGTAAAATAAAGACACATAACGATGACCCCGCAAACCCGTCCCACTTATTACCGGTTTTATTAGTAGATGACGAACAGCATATTCTTTTGAGCTACAGCATAATTCTGCGGACAGCCGGGATTGAAAATATAATAACTGTCAGAGACAGCCTCAAAGTTATGCCTCTGCTGTCAAAACAGGACTTCTGCGCTGTTGTCCTTGATTTGACAATGCCGCATAAAAGCGGCGACGAGCTTCTTGCCGAGATCAATTATGAATTCCCGAATATACCGGTTATTATTATGACCGCTATTGACGAGGTGAAAAAGGCGGTTGAATGCATTAAATCAGGGGCCGTTGATTATCTTGTAAAACCGGTTGAGGAGAATAAATTTGTAACTGCTGTTAAGAAGGCGATGAAGCTGCGGGACCTGAGGCACGATCCGGAGGCTTTAATTTCAGGTGATCTTGAAGGACGTCCGGGACACGCCTCTGCGTTTTCATCCACACTCACGAAAAACAGAAAGATGTTTTCCATATTCCGTTATATCGAGGCAATAGCTGGGTCCCTTAAGCCGGTCCTGATTACAGGTGAAACAGGTGTCGGCAAAGAATTGATTTCAAAGGCCATACACGAATTAAGCGGGACCAAAGGGCCGCTTGTTCCTGTCAATACAGCAGGCCTTGATGATACAATGTTCTCAGACGCCCTCTTCGGCCACAAAAAAGGCGCGTTTACCGGAGCTGACAGGGACAGAAAGGGATTGATAGTCAAAGCGTCAGGCGGCACCCTCTTTCTCGATGAGATAGGAGACCTTTCAGAACAGTCGCAGGTAAAGCTGCTGCGGCTTCTAGAAGAACATTTATTCTATCCGCTCGGCTCTGACGTTTCGGAATACAGCGATGCAAGGATAATTGCCTCCACTAACCGCGACCTGAAAAAGCGCATTTACGAAGAAAAGTTCAGAGAGGATTTGTTCTTCAGGCTTAATGTTTATCATGTACATGTGCCGCCTTTGCGTGAAAGGTATGAAGACATCCCCTTGCTCCTTGATCATTTCCTTGAGGACGCCGCAAAAACATTAAAAAAGAAGAGGCCATCCTATCCTGCTGAGTTAATAACATTCCTTTCAAATTACAGTTTCCCCGGCAATGTGCGGGAGATAAAGGCGATGTGCTATCACGCCATGGCCCATCACAAAAAAGGCATCCTGCCGATCGATATTTTCAGATCGTTCATTAAAGAGCAGGGTTTATTTTCCAGATCAAGATTCTTGCCGCTGCCGCAGGATATTGACACAATATTTAAAACCAAAAGCAAACTGCCTACCATAAAAGAGGCTGAAGAGTTTCTGATATCCGAAGCCATGAAACGGGCAAACGGTAATCAGGGAATTGCAGCTTCGTTTCTCGGATTGACGCGCCACGCACTGAATAAGCGTCTGACCAGACAATCAAGATCCAGATAATAAGCCTGCGACTTTTGTCGCAATTACAAAAACATGTATCCATCTAATTTCCAAATATATTTCTTATTGTTAAGCAAATAAATTATAGTTTGTGTAGACAATATTCTCATCTATTCTCCACAACTGATTTAATCAATTCAAATCTATCTAGTTAATTTTATTCATTAAAACATAATGACAATATTTCGGGTAAGGTTATTGCAATACTAATGTATAGTCTTTTTACATCCTTTTATTTAAGAAATTAAAATGACAAAAACAATTTATATGAGAAAGGTTATAGTGCTTTTATTTTTGAGCACAGTTTTAATATTATCGCATGCCGGACAGGCAAAGGCGGTAATGTATTCAGGCAGTCTGAACGCCGGCACAGGCGGCGGCATCATCGGCTCTAATGGATGGGATAATTTCAATACAATTATCTCATGGACAATACAAGACATAGGCAGCCAAAATGGTTTTGTTCTTTGGCAATATGATTATACTTTTACCGGAGGAAGTACAAAAAATTTAAGCCACATTCTCATCGAAGTATCACCTAATGCTCAGACGAGCGATTTTACTGTCTTGTCAGGTTCCTCACCCATGACAGGAGGAGCAGCGGTATATGATCATAATGGGGCATCAAACGTTAACATGCCTGATGATATGTGGGCAATCAAATTTGGCCCTGACGTCCCGGCTGATAATTCTCTGACTATTTCATTCACAACAACACTTGCCCCGGTTTGGGGTGACTTCTATGCTAAAGACGGCAAGCAAGGCGGGACATGGGTCACAGCATGGAACACAGGCTTCACTGCAAATGATACCGACCCGGCTGATCCGGCTTCCAGCGGTTCAGTACAATATCATATCTTGAGGCCGGATGGAGCAGTACTCGTCCCTGAACCGATAAGTGCAATCCTCTTTGTTACCGGCGGAACATTATTGGCCGGAAGACGTTATATAAGGAAAAAAAGATAAGGGCTTAGTTGCAGGGAATAAACCGTAAAAAAGGGCTTGAGATCTCAAGCACTTTTTTCTTGGGTAATTTATAACGCGGTCAAACTCTATAACGCTGTTTCTTTTATCAGCTTCACCATAATGTCCCCAAATCCCGGGGCCCCTGTCAATGAAGTTATGTTTTCCGGATCATGGAGTTCATTAATATTCGGAGTATATTCAGACGTGTGATTCATAAAACCGGTTCCTGAGGCCTTTTGGCCCCCTGGACCGAAGGCGGTCTTTATGACCCCCGGCCTGATCTCATCAGTTAAAAAGACCTTGCCCCTTATCCTTTTCTTTAAAGGATTTTCAAGAGTGACGATGTCTCCGGTTTTTAAACTCAGGCTCTCACCGTCGGCCCTGTTAACAGCGAGTACGGGAATCGATACGCTGCATGGCTTAAAAAAAATCTCTGTATTGTCCTGAAGGCCGGACTTATTCGGGACGCCCGCAGGTCCGGGCATCGTATACCTGAACTGATCATTTAATGCCTCCATGCATTCAGTGTTCGTCTCAGAAAGATACGGGCACACTGTTGTCATGGTCATGGAATGGTGGACCCTGCCGCTTATTAACTGAAAGGGATATTCCCGGTCCAAATTTTTATATATTGAATTTTGGGAATTCCATTTACATTCGGACCAGTAAAAGGTTGTGGGAAGGTCTGTTCCAAAGGTCCTGTTTATATTCTCAATATAACTGAATTTGAATTCAAACTTTTTCGATGCCGTCCTCGGATATTTCCCCGAGGGAGCTGCATTTGAGTTTTTATACCTGTAATAACTTGCCGGCCACACCGCCACTCCGTTGTGCTTTCTGAGCCAGTCTGCAGTTACAGGTTCTCCGTGCTTTATTATTTTATCCCCCCAGGCAGCTTCGGGATTATCAGGCACTCCTCTGATCAGGCAACCCTCCGGCAGACCGGGATAGGGGAGGGGCTCTCCGATATTAAAAAATCCGGGGGCTTCTGACAGGATTTCATTTATGAATGCTTCCTCATCATTATATTTAAGCCTGAAATCTTCAGCCCTGATATCAGGATCGCCGTTCTTTATCAGCGCTTCAGCTAAGGTAATCATGAACTCATAGGGTGTTTTGGATCCATGAAGGGGCTTGATGACCTGGTCCCTGATTGCTATCTCCGGGATCATTGTATAAACATCGCTGACGCCCATTCTCTCAAGGTAACCTGCTTCAGGCAGAACGATATCAGCGTATTTACCGGTATCAGTGATATGGGTGTCTATAAATACCATCAGATCAAGGAGGTAATCATTATCATCCTTTGCGGTCAGCGCGTCTCTCCATTCAGGCGTATTGCCTGCGGTCATGACCGGATTCCCCGCCCTTGTCACAAAGGCCTTGACCGGGTAGGCATAATCCTTAAAGGGGCCGGATTTCAACCTGACGCCTTTTTTTATTTTTACAGGGAGATCGGTCAGTACCCCTTTCCATGAAGCTGGATAGTCGCCAAATGTGTCTTTGTTCAGTTCCGACAGCTTTCCTGTAACCTGTCTGCCGCTTATTTCCCTGCTTACAACTTTGTCCAGAAAATCTTTCCCTATAGTTTTATTGCCCTTTTTGGGTTTCTGGCTGTCGATAAAGACAAGCCCGCCCGGGATATCAACGTTGCCTGTTATAAGGCAGAGGGCTGTCATGAGTATTGATGTTACGTCCCCGTTTGTATGGTGAGAGGTCCCGTGCATGCCGATTTCCATTGCAGCAGGTTTAGTGATGCCGAATAAATGGGATATCTTCCTTATGTCATCTGCTAAGAGACCGGTCTTCTCCTCTGCCCATTCGAGAGTGAAATAATTGAAATTGCCGGACGGGTCTGTCTTTTTTGTGTATTCGAGGAACGTGTCTTTAAACTTCTGCCAGCCGGCCGTATATTTTTCAATAAAGGTATGGTCTATATATTTATTGTCCCCTGAATCATTATTAATAATATGGAAGAGCATTGCCGCTAACAGGGCCGCGTCTGCTCCGGGCTTTATGGGCAGCCACATATCCGCATGGGCCGCGGAATTGGTATAAGCAGGGTCTATCACGATATATATGCAGCCGTTTTCTTCCCTTGCTGCCGGGATGCCCCTGGACATATAGTTGAAGCGCGTTGCGACAAACGGGTTTGCTCCGATGTTGAGCAGGAGTTTAATGTCATGCTTTTCATGAAGATATAATTCACCATCGTCGTTTCTCAACAGGACCGGTCTTTGAATGTCAGGGAGGGGTCTCTCATCGCCCATCATTATTCCTTGCCCCCATTTTCTGTTCGGATCGCAAATACTGCCGTGATTATACGTGTTGGGAGAGCCGAATGCATGAAACAGCCGGTAATATGCCTCTCTATCGGTCACGTCCCCGCAGTCCAGAAAGACGGATTCAGGCCCGTATTTTTGTTTTATATCAATTAATTTTTTGGCAATAAAGTTCGCCGCTTCTTCCCAGGTTATTTCTTTCCACTTATCTTCGCCCCGTTCTCCTGACCGCATTAAAGGCGTCTTTATTCTGTGGGGAGAATATGTGAGCTGTAGTCCTGAAGCGCCCTTTGCGCAAAAGGCCCCGTTATTTATCAATGAGTGAGGGTTGCCATAGATCTTTTTCGCTATCCCGTTTTCAACAAGCACTGAGATACCGCATTCAGACGGGCACATGGCGTCGGATGTATAAATTAGCTGAGAGTCTTTATAAATGTCCGTATTTTGTTTCTTTACAGGAGTGCGGCGCGCGGGTTGAACACCGGCAATCCGGTAATCTTTTAGCTGTGAGTTTTCAGTGGGGCCGGTATACGTATAGAAAACAGACGGATTTGTGGCGAGCTCCGGGGCAATGGCCAGGATATTTTTATTTTCCAGGGCAATTGAGATGTCGCTCTTCTTATCATTAATATCGCCAAAGACCATGGCCTTCCCCATACAGCTCTGTACGCAAACCGGCGATAGTCCCTTGATTGCCCGCCGCTCATAACAGAAATCGCATTTCTCCGCTGCGCCGCTAAACTGGTTTACCCCTATCGCATTGTATGGGCATTTGTCATAGCACATCTGACAGCCGGTGCATTTGCTGTTGTCCAGCAGGACAACACCGTCATGATTTCTATAAAGGGCCTGTTCTTCACATGCTTCTATGCAGGGAGCAGTGGCGCAATGATTGCAGAGACGCGGCAGAAAAAATTTCTTGATGTCCGGGTAGCCGCCGGAACGGTACGTTTCGACTTTGCAGCGAAAGGTCCCAAAGGGAATATCATATTCAGCCTTGCAGGTCACCTGGCAGGCAAAACAGCCGACGCATTTGTCCAGGTTAATCAACATTGCGTATCTTTTGCCTTGCTTTGCCATTGTTTTAATTTAACGGATATTGCTTATAAAATAAAATACCTTAACCTGATAAATGATTTAAAAAAATGCAGATGCGCATTACAGCATCTGTTTCAGACGCTTATCGCATTAGTTTGGTTAACCTAATTTTGCATAACAGGGCAGGGAAGGTTGCCGTAACACCTTTACAAAGCGATTGGATATTGGAATTAAGTTGCGGCAGCAGGAGTTAAGGTATCGCTGGTAAAGCTTTTCCAGCAACCTCCCCTGCCCTGATATCGATAGTTTTATGCAACTGTAAGGTTAATGTGACTGTAATTGACAGGGTCAATGTAAAATGTTATTTTCAGATCATTATTAATGGAGGATATATATGTCATACAAATTAGATTTCAATATTTCGCTGGAATGTGTAAATAAAGAAGAGCTTTCAGAGCGGCTTAAGCAAAAATCTGATTTTGTGCTGGTTGATACGATTGGAAAATATAACGGCAACAGGTACAGAATCAAAGGCGCGACAACCATTCCATATACCGAAGTTGTGGATAGAAGGAAGGAGTTGCTGAAATATAAAGAGATTATCGTTTACTGCAAAGAAAAAAGCTGTGTAGCATCCAAGAAAGTTGCGTCTGCCCTGAAAATGCTGAATGTCCCGAATGTAAAAGTTTATGAGGGCGGCATAGTAGAGTGGATGGAAAATAACCTTCCGGTTGAAGAGATTTGAAAGAGAAGATGAGAAGGTAAGAAGGTAAGAAAAGGCGATGATGAAGAAACCTCAAAAGATGATTATCTACAATATATTCCCTCTGCTTGCCGGAAGGTTCAGCCTGTGGGAAGGTCATTTCAAAAGGGCTTCGGAAATGGGCTTCAACTGGGTATTTGTAAATCCTATCCAGAGGCCGGGCTATTCAGGCAGCCTGTACTCAATTTCAGATTATTTCACTTTCAACCCTCTGTTAATTGATGAGAACAGCAAAAAGGGCGCTGAGGACCAGGTCAGGAAGATGATTGATAGGGCAAGAAAATATGGTCTCAGTGTGATGATTGATCTGGTGATTAACCACTGTTCTTTTGATTCCGAACTCACCAAAAAACACGCCGAGTGGTTCTCATGGACTAAAGGTGAAGTCACGCATCCTTTTTGTTACGGGGACAACGGGAAAAAGGTTGTGTGGGGTGACCTTGCCAAATTTAATTACGAGGGCACAAAAGATCCTGAGGGGCTTTATCAATTTATTAAAAAGGTGGTCGACTTCCTTATCACTCTCGGTTTCAAGGGTTTCAGGTGCGATGCCGCTTATCAACTGCCCGGTAGATTCTGGAGGAGGCTCATAAGGGAGACGAAAAAAAATAATCCTGATGTCCTCTTTTTTGCCGAGACCCTGGGATGCACCGCGGACCAGACCAGGACAACGGCAAGGGCGGGTTTCGACTATATCTTTAATAGTTCCAAGTGGTGGGACATGAAAGGTCACTGGCTGATGGCACAGTATGATTTGACGAGAGATGTGTCAGACTCCATCAGTTTTCCTGACAGTCATGACACAGCAAGGCTTATGGAGGACCTCAACGGCAACATCAGTGGAGTGAAGCAGCGTTATTTTTTTTCAGCGCTGTATTCAGCCGGAGTCATGATGCAAATGGGATATGAGTTCGGCTTTCGGAAAAAACCTCATGTAGTGCATTCAAGACCTGATAACTGGGAGAAGACCGATGTTGATCTCATGAGTTTCATAACAAAGGTAAATAATATTAAGAGCTCATATAGTATCTTCCAGGAAGACGCACCCACGGATATATTGCAGAATAATAACCCGGATATTCTGGTCTTATGGAAGGCTTCTACACGCACGGATGATGAGGCCCTGATTATAATCAACAAGGACATTCATAATAAACAGCCCTTTTATGCGGAAAGCCTGAATGAATATGTCCTCGCAGGGGCGCCCCTTCAGGATGTGTCCCCTGAATATCCGCTGGAATTCATACCGGAGCCTTTTCATTATGATTTGAATCCCGGGCAGGGGCTTGTCTACGTAACAAAACGCGGGAGATCGTAAATATAATAATTCAGCAAAAAATTATTTATCGTGACTGCCAAATAAAAACTTGCAGCATCCCAGATCCAATACCTGATTGTCCTCTGACAGATGAGACTTCAGGTTCTCTGTAATATGGTAGATTCTGTGGACCCCGTCTTTTCTTTTCCTGACTAGTCCGTTAGTCTCTAATATCTTCAGGTGCTTTGAGATATTGTAAGTTCTTATCCTGAGAATATTTGATAAATCCTGTACAGAGGCCTCCTGTTTTAAGAGTTCATGGATGATCTGCAGACGATTTTCATCAGCCAATGCCTTTAATATAGTTGTCCAGTTGAGGTGAGATTCGACGTTAGACTTATTTCCTGACGATTCCATTATGAATAATATATGTCCTTTCTATTGTGAAAATCAAGGTATTATTCAGATTGTTTCTGCCAAATACATTCTGAATAATACCTTGATTTTATCACAATGACGGCCTTATGTTTTATGATCGTATAAAATTTTTAAGAACAAAATAATGTTTAATTGTTCATAATTGAGGTATTAAAATTTCTAATTGTGCCTGAAATATACAGTATGTTATAATTCATCGACTAAATTCTTTATTCTTACTAATTCTATTTTAAAAAGAAGGAAAATTCAGCATGTTGCTTTATTTATTTCTGGCAATATATTTCATTATTTTGATTACAGTTTTTATATACGCCTCCCATCGATATTATATGGTTTATCTATACTATAAGCATCAAAAAGACAAACCGGTTCTTAAAAACAAATTAAGTAATCTGCCGCGTATTACTATTCAACTGCCGATCTATAATGAAATGTATGTCACAAGACGTTTAATCGCTGCATCGTGTGATGTTGATTATCCAAGAGAACTTCTTGATATACAAATCCTTGATGATTCTACAGATGAGACTAAGGCAATTGCCCTGGATTGTGTCAAGGAATTCAGTGAACGGGGCTTTGATATCAGTTATATCAGTCGTGACGAGAGGGTGGGCTTTAAAGGCGGCGCTTTACAGAATGGGCTTAAGTATGCCAAAGGCGAATTTGTGGCAGTATTCGATGCAGACTTTGTTCCGCAAAGGGATATTTTGCAAAAAACCGTCCATTTTTTTGCCGATAAGTCCGTCGGTATGGTGCAGACAAGATGGACTTACTTGAACAGGGGCTATTCATTTATAACCAGGATACAGGCCATAATGCTTGACGGTCATTTTGTTATCGAACATACGGCGAGGAACTGGTCCGGAAGATTTTTTAATTTTAACGGCACAGCGGGTGTCTGGCGGAAAGAAGCGATAACATCAGCAGGCGGCTGGCAGAATGATACCCTGACGGAAGACCTGGATTTAAGCTACAGATCACAGCTTAAGGGCTGGAAATTTATATTCCTGAAAGATGAGCTGACACCGTCTGAGATCCCTGTTGAGATCAACGGATTCAAGAGCCAGCAACACCGGTGGGCAAAGGGGTCGATACAAACTGCTAAAAAAATCCTCCCTGCCATTTTAAAGAGCGATCTTCCATTGAAGGTAAAAGTGGAAGCCTTTTTTCACCTCACGAATAATATATCGTACCTGCTTATGCTGGCGCTCTCGGTGCTGATTTATCCGTCTATGGTTGCAAGGATCAATATAGGGTGGTTCAAGATGCTGGTAACAGATGTGCCGTTTCTTCTGTTTGCCACTGTCGGCATCTCCTTCTTCTATATCTGTTCACAAAGAGAGGCCTATACGGACTGGAAATCAAGGATTATTTATCTGCCTATGTTGATGTCGCTCGGCATAGGACTTTCAGTTAATAATTCAAAAGCGGTGTTAGGCGCAATTTTTAATAAAAAGACGGAATTTAAACGTACACCCAAGTATAGCATCGAGGAGAAAAAAGACCGGTGGCTCGGGAAGAAATACAGGGGGGAAATAAATTTTCTGGTATTTATTGAACTGCTCCTTGGAGTATATTTTACATTTAATATTTATTTTGCATTTGTCAATAAAATATACATATCAATTCCGTTTCTCATGATGTTCCAGATGGGGTATTTTTATGTTGCTTTTTTGTCGATTTTTCAAGTAGTATTGAGTGGCTTAGCTTCAAATCGTCTGGCGCGCCACTTTATTTCCAAAAGGAAGACGGAAAACGCTGTTGCTGCATAAGGGATGATTAAAGTCTTGCAATGATATTATTTTTTAAATAATAAATCTTAGAGCAAAAGGAGTTTAGGCTATGAGAAGAAAAATAATTTTGATGTTTTTATTATTAGCAGGATGTATTTTTATATCAAGCAATGCTTTTGCAGCCTGGACACAGGCCAAGGGGCATTCTTACAATCAGATAACAACGAGTAATTATAAGACGACTGCGAAATTTACTACTCTATCGAAGGATGCAAATGGTGATGTTGCGAATACAAATGATGATCCTTATGTAACCGAAGAAGAAGAATTTTCACAGACACAGTTATCCTACTACGGTGAATATGGAGTTATTGACAATCTCACGGCAGTCTTTTCAGGCGGATGGGCATATGTCAGATCAAATGATATATTGGCTCATACAGACGGTTCTGACAGTGTCAGCGGAGTTGGTGATATACTTATAGGTTTAAGGCAGAAAGTAAGTGACAATGTAGGCGGCGGACCGATGTCTATCGAGTTGGGTATAAAGATTCCGGAGGCATATGAATACGAAAATCCATTAGAGTACCAGAACCTTGGAGACGGCCAGTACGATTATACGTTGAAATCAAAATTTGGTCATGGGTTCAGCAAGGGCTATGCAGTTCTTGACATTGGTTATAAATACAGGGACTATAATAGACAGCTTGACGATCTGTATTTCAAGCCGTCCGACCAGTTTTTTGTTTCGCTGAGCGGGGGGTATAGTGCAGCCTCCTGGCTCTCAATAAGGGGAACGGTCGGCTGGAGCAAGGCTGTTGGTAATGCGAGGGTTTCAGATGATTTCGTTACCTATGCTTCCTGTTGCGGCATAAATGCTCAGACAGATCCTGCAGAGGCAATTCTTATTAAAGACTCATTTGGTCTTGAACAGGACGCATTAACTGCCGGACTTTCTTTAGCATTTACTGTTGCTAAAAATACTCAATTAGTAGTTTCATATGACTTTGATATGTGCAATTTCCTGGAACATGTAGGTGCAGGGTGTTTTAATGATCTGAGTTCACAGAACGCATCTATTGGTCAAACCTGGAGTTTGGCTCTGGCCCTCTCGCTCTGATCGATTAAGGTAAAGTTTTTTACAGATGATAAATTGAAAGGTGCTTTCTTTTGAATATAGAAAGAAAGCACCTTTCCTTATTTTTGATAAAATGGATATTAAAAAAAAAATTTATTTCTGCTGTTAGCGGTCCCCTTCTTGATAGTTTTATCACTTTATGTCTTCAATAACAGGTATACCCTGACGGCTGTTCTTTATCAGACGCTCGGGTCCCGGGACAAGGCCGTTGATATGTTTACAAAAGCTGCAGAAGCTGATCCCCAAAACGCTTACGCTTATTATCAGCTTGGATTGATGTATAAAGAAAAGGGCGCTTTTGACAGCGCTGAACATGTTTACAGAAAATTACTTGATATCTTCCCTGACCATCCGCATGCAAACTATGACCTTGGTTATGTTTACAGGGAAAAAAAAGATTATGATAAGGCAACGGCGCAATATCAGAAGGCCCTCAAAATAGATCCGGAGAATCCATATGTGCATTATGACCTTGGTTTTATTTATAAAGAAAAAGGCCGTTATGAGGATGCCCTATCGGAATATCAGAAGGTCCTTGAAATAGATCCTGCCTTCCGGCACGCGTTATGGGATATTGGCACAGTTTATGAAAAGATGGGGAAGAAGGACAATGCGGAAAAGCAATTCAAACACTATCATGAGATGACGGACTGCAGTTTCAGGAGATTCTGGAACTGTCTGGACTAATTGGAAATCACAGCATATACATCTATCAATCTTCTCTTGTTTGCCTCGTGGTATGTCTTCCTTTACAGAAATAAAGATTGCCTTTCGTTTGCTGACAGATTAACAGGAACTTTTATTTTGTGCTTAACGCAGATAATCGCGACGGAGATGCTGCTGGGAGTGTTGTTTAAAAAACTCTATCCTGCCCCTCTTTTTATACTTAACATTTCTATATCTGCAAGTGTATTATTCGCGGTATTCCGGTCAGGCGGCGGCAGGGGAGTTTTTTCTGAGATTAAGGGCGAAGCAAACAGGTTTATTAAAATACTTAAAGGCGATAAAATTCTGGCATGCCTCTTTGTTTTCTTTTTTGTATCGGTTTGGTGGCAGATATTTTTAGGGTATCTTTTCCCTTCATATTCCTGGGACGCGCTTTATTATCACCTCCCTATTGTAGGCCAGATAATGCAGAGCGGGGCCATCCGGGAAAACCCGACCCCCTCATTTATTCAGCAGTATATTAATATTTTTCCGAAAAACGTAAACCTGTTTTTCCTGTGGAATGTTATTTTCCTCAAGAGTGATGTAATTGCAGATTTAAGCCAGTTATTTTTTACAATAGCAGGAGTTCTGGCCATATACAGTATGGCTGTTAAATTGAAGGTAAGGGAAAAATATGCAATCTATTCTTCTCTCCTGTTTTTCTTTACTCCTGTGCTGATTTTACAATCCACAACTAATTATGTAGACGCTGCCGTATCAATGCTGTTTCTTATTGCCGTAAATTTCATGATATATGACGATATGGAGAATTATGCTTATAAAAATGATGCAGTGGACCCTTTTAAAAAGAGAGGGGTCTCTATGCTCTTGTCCGGATTGTCGGCAGGAATTATACTGGGTTCAAAGCCGACAGGTCCGTTGTTTATTTTTGTAATGCTGGCGGTAATTATAATCCGGGAAATAATAAAGCGGCTTAAACCGGCATACATTTTACCGGCACAACAAAGAAGTATTTTAAAGGAAGGGACAAAAATTTATATGATTTATTTCATTCTGCCGGTTATTTTAACAGGCGGATACTGGTATATGAGGAACTGGGTTCTTTACGGTAATCCCGTATATTACATGGATGTGTCTTTTTTTAATATTACACTATTCAAGGGCCTGAAAAAAGACTGGGTTGAGCCTGCCCCTCAGATTATTGAAAACCTGAATTATCTGACAAGGCTGTTACATGTATGGCTGGAACGGGTCGGGTATTATATGTATGACTCACGATTGAGCGGGTTCGGCCCGATATGGTTTATCCTGTTTATACCAGGTATTCTGATTTCTCTTGTTCATGCGTTAATAAAGAGAAAATACGGATTTCTGTTTGTAAGCGCCATTCTTATTGTTACATTCATAATACATCCCAGAAACTGGACCACAAGGTATGTAATCTTTATTGTCGGACTTGGGGCCCTGTCTTTCGGTTTTATACTTGAGCGCTTCAGTAAAAGGGAAAATGCATTGAAAATCAGCGCATTGCTGCTCGCGGGATATTCATTCATGACGGTAAATTCACCGTGCATTATGCCGGGAAAAATCAAAGAATTCCTTCAACTTCCGGCGAAGGAGCGAACTTTGTCCAGACATAAACCATTTAACATTGATGTGAAGGTGAGGAATGAATACGGATACTGGATCTGGATAGGCAACAATATATTGAGAGGCGATACAATTGCATATACTTTTGAAAGTTTCGGAATAAACACTTCAAAGCCTTTTTTTACAGCTCCGCTGTGGAACAGAGAGTTTTCAAATAAAGTGGTTTATATCAAATCCGACGATTATAAGAAATGGCTGAACGATCTGGAAAATAATAGCGCTACATATATATTAATCAAATCCAACTCGGTTGAAGATGAATGGATTGAAAAAGAAAGAAAGGTTTTTTATTCTCTTCAATGGATGGGCAATATTAAGGAGAAATTCAGAATTGTATATGCTGATGAAAACTATAAAATAGCGAGATTTAATAAAGGCGGAAGGATGAAGGCGGAAGGATGAAGGCGGAAGGCAGGAAGGCGGAAGGCAGGAAGGCGGAAGGCAGGAAGGATCTTGTATTTGTTTTGTATATCATGGCTGTATTAATTTTAGCCGTAATATATTTTACAGTCCCTGAGAGGAAAGAATTTATCGGGTTTCAGCTTGAGTGGTGGAAGGAGTTCTGGAGGAGTTTAGTGATATAATTATTACAACGGAACAACAAACAGTTTGATAAACCTATAGAAATTCCAAATATGACGATTAGAGCGTTGACTTTGGAGGCCTTATTTACCGATAATTATAGCGGTATTTTTTATAATGTCAGATGAATAAAATGAAAAATCGCAGAGCATTATTTATAGTTCCCCCGACAGGTCTTTTCTACAGGGATGACCGCTGTCAGGTTTCTTTGAAAGGTGTTTCAAATGCGCCGCGCCCTCCTTTGGACCTCGCATATATGTCTGCCGTTCTCGAAGAAAACGGCATTGAATGCAGGATGAGGGATTACCCGGTTGAAGACGGAACGTGGCAGGATGTCGAAGAAGATATCAGAAACTTCGCCCCATCCATGCTTATCATTTACACCACAATTACATCAATTAAAGAAGACTTGCATGTATGCGAAATTGCCAAAGAGATCGATCCCGGAATTATTACAATTGCCAAAGGCGGCGACACAACGATCAGTCCTGTGGAAAGACTTGAGATGTGCAGAGATCTGGATATCGCCATCATAGGTGAACCGGAGCTGACATTACTGGAAATATCACAGGGCAGGGACCTTAAAGATATAAAAGGTATCTGTTATAGAGAAAACGGGAATATAGTCAAAACCCACAGGAGGCCATTTATCGAAGACCTTGACAGCCTGCCTTTTCCGTCCAGACACCTTTTAGACCAGAGTAAATACACCAGACCGGATACAGGGGAGATCCAGACAACAATCCAGTCGAGCCGGGGCTGTCCGTCCAAGTGTATCTACTGTCTGAGCAGAATTGTTGCAGGGTCCGATTTAAGACTTCGGTCCCCAAAAAACGTTGTTGATGAACTTGAACATTGTGTAAGAGATTACAATATCCGGAATTTCTTCTTCAGGGCAGATACTTTTACCTGGGACAAGGAATGGGTAATCACTGTTTGCAAAGAAATAATGAACAGGAAACTGGATATACAGTGGGTAGCAAACAGCAGGTCAAACACTGTTGATGATGAAAGACTGATATGGATGAAGAGGGCGGGTTGCTGGCTTGTATCATTTGGAGTTGAGAGCGGAAACCAGTACATTCTCGATATGACCCGGAAAGGTATAACGCTTGATCAGTCAAGAGAGGCCCTCAGACTGGCAAAGAAATACCGACTGAAAACTTTTGTTACTTTTCTGATCGGAATGCCATGGGACACTGAAGAAACCATAATGCAGACATTCGATTTTGCCAGAGAGATCGACAGTGATTTCTTTGAGGTCATCCTGCCTTATCCTTTCCCGGGGACAATATATTATGAAATCGCAAAAAGAGACAACCTTATCGTGGACGGGGCATACGATCATATATATGACCATTTTAATTCTGTAGTCAGGACATATCATCTCTCGGCAGATGAACTGACTGAGTTGAAAAAGAAATCCTTCTGGTATTTATATGCAAGACCGAAATATGTCAAAAAAATAATCTCTCAATGCAATTCCCCCAGGGCGTTTAAAAATTATCTCTCATTTGGAATAGACAAGATGAAGGCGCATTTTGCCTCGACCCGCGTATAAGCATCATTTCAGAAAGCGCACCATTCAAAAGCGGGAGGACCATGTTATCAAATAAAACTATAGCCGTGATAATACCGGTCTTAAATGAAGAGCGGACACTGCCGCTGGTTTTAAATGATATACCCGAAGACCTTGTGGATGAAGTGGTTGTTATTGACAACGGCAGCGCTGATAAAACACCTGAGATAGCAAGACAGTCGGGGGCGACCCTGCTGTTTGAAGCCAGGAAAGGTTATGGCTATCCCTGCCTTAAAGGAATGGAATATCTAAAGACAAAAAAGCCTGATATTGTGGTTTTTGCAGATGGCAATTACAGTGACCATCCGGATGAGATCATTAAACTTGTCGGGCCGATGGTGAAGGAAGATTATGATCTTGTATGCGGCTCAAGGGTAATGGGAGAGATTGAGAAAGGGGCTTTACGGGTCCCTGTACGTTTCGGTAATTCTCTTGCAACCATTTTAATCAGACTATTTTATGGTTTTAAATATACGGATGTAGGACCTTTCAGGGCAATCAAGTTTGATAAACTATTGAAACTCGATATGAATGATAACCTTGGATGGACTGTTGAAATGCAGGCCAAGGCCATTAAGGCAGGGTTTAAGATACTGGAAGTCCCTGTCAGTTATCGCGGTGGAACGGGTAAATCAAAATTTACAGGGGACATAAAGGGCATAGTGATAGTCGGGTACAGGATTATACGCGCTATCTTAAAAAACCTGTTTTATTCTCCGAAATAGGCCGCTATCTTTCTATTTAAATTTCATATTAAATTCATATTAAATTTTCATATTAAATTTCTTGACAAACAAACAGTCCTGTGTTACATTGAGTCGTTTATCGTATCTGGTTGTTCTTTAAATATTCTTTGATTTGATAAGTTCAAAGTCTGAAATAATTAATCGCTGCGATAGCAATAACTTATGCAAAGAAGAGTTTTTGAGAGAATACCGGTAGAATTAACGGTACGATTTTACTGTTATGATAATGACTACTCCGGGACCGTGACGAACATTTCTGAAAATGGTATGTATATATGCACAAATAATATGTGCTTTCCCTTTAGTCCTGAATTTAAAATAGTCATTCCCCTGAAAGCTGAAATGTTAAACATCCCGGTTAAAGTCCGCAGGATAACAAAGACCAGTGACCGTTATGACGGTATAGGCGTCGAGATCATGAATCCTCCACGGAATTACCTGGATTTTGTGGGCGAAATCAGGGCCAAATTGTAATTCTCAGAACATCACCATCAAAACTGACATTGTCTGTTTTATGCCATAAAAATCATTATGATTTAAATCATGGGCGGGTTTATGAATTTATTGTTTAAAAAAATTAAAAGCATTTTTACTGGAAAGCTTATTGTCAATCCGTTTGACCGGAAGCGGGCAAGGGAGGGATTGATCAGCATCAGAGTATTCTCTTTACAAAAAGAAGCGTCCCGGCGATATACGAAGCCGCTTATGCTTTCGCTGCTGTTGAGACTGATTTTCCTGTTGCTGCCTGCAGGCAGTCTTGTCCTGGCAGGATGCGAAGTAAACACAGACGGGAATTGGGAGAAGGTCAGGAAAGATATTCGTTCGACATTCCCGGGTGTTAAACAGATATCCACAGAAGAGTTACAGGCCTGGCTGACTGCTCAGGACTCAGTCAGGCCTCTTCTCATTGACAGAAGAGAAGCAGAGGAATATGCTGTAAGTCATCTGCAGGGGGCCTTCCATGCCGATGATATGGAAGATGCTCTGAAAATTATTGAGAAAGAGGGAAAGGACAGACCGATTGTTGTTTACTGTTCAGTAGGGTATCGCTCCTCGGTGCTGGCAAGAAAGCTTGGGAAAGCGGGCTTTACAAATAATTACAATCTTGAGGGCTCAATTTTTAAATGGGCCAATGAGGGGCGTCCGCTTTACCGGGGAGACAGACAAGTGCATGTGGTGCATTCTTATGACAGCAAATGGAGAAAGTTCCTTAACAGAAAGTTATGGTATATTCCCCCAAAACAGTAATGATTGTCACTATAGGAGAATAAACATTGTCTTTGCAATATTTGTTGAATCATAGAGGTGATCAATATGGAGAATGAAGCTGTTATCAGGCTTGGTTTCTTTTTCGGTGTATTGATTGTTATGGCCATATGGGAACTCCTGCGGCCGCGCCGTGTATTGACTATGTCCAAACTGGTCCGATGGTCCAGCAACCTTGGAATAGTTGTCCTGGATAACGCCCTTGTGCGGTTTCTGTTCCCTGTTCTGGCAATAAGCGCTGCGGCAGCCGGACAGAAAAACCACTGGGGTTTGCTGAATAACATTCAGTTAAACGATTGGCTGTACATAGTATTGGGAGTTCTGCTGCTGGACCTTGTAATATATCTTCAGCACCTAATGTTTCATGCTGTGCCTGTCCTGTGGCGATTGCATATGATGCATCACGCTGACCTTGATTTTGATGTTACCACCGGCCTGCGGTTCCATCCACTGGAAATAATCATCAGCATGCTGATTAAACTCTCTGCTATTGCGGCCATAGGCCCGTCTGTGCTTGCTGTGCTCATATTTGAAGTAACTCTTAATGCAACTGCCATGTTTAATCACAGCAATGTAAAGATGCCCTTTGATGTGGACAGGATACTTCGTCTTCTTGTCGTGACCCCTGACATGCACCGGGTCCATCATTCCGTTGCGATAAGAGAAACCAACAGCAATTTCGGATTCAACTTCCCCTGGTGGGACCGCCTGTTCGGTACATACCGCGCCCAGCCAGCTGCGGGACATGAAGGGATGACGATCGGACTGTCCCAGTTCCGTGATCCGAAGAAGAATAATCTGTTCCGGATGCTGGTCCTGCCATTTGTCGGTGACCCGGGTTCATACTCTATTAACCGGTGGGGGAAAGAGCCGGTCAACAGGAATAAATAAAAGGTTTATACATGGTGAACCCTTAAACCCTCGCCCCCTGTTTTAAAGATATTTCTTTTAGTATTATAAGTATGCCGACTATTGAGTGGAAATATAGTTAGATAAACAAGCATGATTAGCTGACACCTTTATGAAATTTGAACCGGAGACAAACCACATCAGGGCAGGTCATTTTTTCCTGGCCGCTGCTGCGTTATCGGTCCTCTTCTGGCTTCTCGAATCCGCCTTCCATTTTATCATCTTGCACGACAACTTTTTTGAAACGCTGTTCACGTCGGAGAATCATGAGATATGGATGCGCTTAATAGTTGTATCGATTATTTTCGTTTTGACTTTTTATGCTTATTCATTTTACAAAACAAGAAAGACAAAAGAGTTATTGTCATCAGTTGTCAAAAACGCTCAAGAGGAGAGAACCAGATCTGAAGCAATTATCGCGGGCATAGGGGACGGGATCATTATCCAGGATACGGGCTATAAAATCATATATCAGAATCAGATCCAAACCGAAAAATACGGCAACCGTGATGGTGAATACTGTTATAAAGTGTATGAGGGCAGGGACACGGTATGTGAATTCTGCCCTGTTGAGATGTCTTTCAGTGACGGGAAGGTCCATAAAGCAGAGCGCATTGTTTCTACGGGTAACGGGACAATGTATTACGAGCTGACCTCCTCCCCTTTGCGGGATTCAACGGGTAAGATTATTGCAGCGATCAAGGTTGTCAGGGACATCTCTGACCGCAAGGAGATTGAGGCAGCGTTAATAAACTATCAGACACATCTCGAAGCGCTTGTTCAGGACCGCACTTCCGAGCTCAGAGCATCAAATGAACTCCTTCTCGAAGAAATCAATGATCGTAGATCCCTGGAAAAATTGCTCATCGACATTGAAGAGCAGGAGCGCCGCAGCATCGGACATGACCTGCATGACGGCGTGGGGCAGCTTCTTACCGGCATTGCCTTTAAGGTCCGCGGGCTGGGCCGCAAACTGGAGCAAGGAGATTTTGAAGGAGCTGACGAGGTTGCTGATCTTTCAGTGCTGATCGATGAAGCAAAAGAACAGATAAGTTATTTATCGAGAGGCCTCGCCCCGGTTGATATAGATGAGCAAGGTTTGATGATGGCCTTGACAGCGATTTCTTATTATATAAAAAAGACGTTCGGGATACCCTGCTATGTCATGTGTAAAGAACCTGTAATGGTGAATAACGAAACCGCAGTGACCCAGCTTTATCGCATCGCTCAGGAGGCGGTAACCAACGCCTCAAAACACGCAAAACCCAATCGTGTTGATATCAGTCTCGGTAAGGAGCACGATAAAATTATTCTAACGGTAAAAGATGATGGCACAGGCTTACCTGAAGATATTTATAATCGCAGCGGCATGGGATTGAAAATTATGAAATACCGGGCGGGCATTATTAATGCGTCTCTCGATATACGGCGGGACATCGGGGGAGGAACAATAGTCACATGCATTTATTCTGATGTGTATGAAAAAAAAGATCAGCTGTCATATTGATATTTTGTTAGAATAAACCAGAAAATATGTCAAAACATTACAAATAATCCCATGGCTGAAAAATTTAAGTTAAAACATAAAGTACTTATAGTTGATGACCACCCCATTGTGCGTCAGGGACTGGCCCAATTCATTAATCAGGAAACAGATCTCACAGTTTGCGGAGACGCAAGCGATATTCCATCCGCATTGCAGGCTGTAAAAGATTGTCAGCCTGACATTACGGTCGTGGATGTCTCTCTTGGACAAAGCAGCGGGGTCAGACTTATAGAAGACCTTTGCCGGCTGCACCCGGACCTGTTGATTCTCGCTCTCTCCATGCATGATGAATCAATGTATGCCGAGAGGTGTCTCAGGGCAGGGGCCAGGGGCTATATCATGAAAAAAGAACCGCCTGAGAAAGTGATCGTTGCATTGAAAAAAATCCTGGGCGGTGAGATTTATGTCAGTGATAATTTAGGAGCAACATTGCTGCAGAAATTCGTCACTAAAAAAGACGGTGTCTGTAGTTCTCCTATCGAGCAGCTCAGCAACCGTGAACTTGAGGTGTTTCAGCTTATCGGACATGGACTTAAAACAAGTAAAATCGCGGAGCAGTTAAACCTTAGCATAAAGACCATTGAAACCTATGTTGATCATATTAAAAAGAAAATGAACTTCAAAGACTCCCGCGCGCTGTTTTTACATGCGGTTCAATGGTTAATGAGTCAAGACAAACCGGATAAATAAAAAGGCATATCTTTCAATTAGTAACAGTCTCAAAATAGTAGGGGCGAACGGCCGTTCGCCATTACACTTACTGTCCTCAAATCTGTACCCTCTTAATTTTTGAACGCATAGGGGATTCCACTATGCGTCATAGTGGCATGCCTTATATAAAAAACATACATCTCCCTCTATAAAGAATTTTCAGGACGCCGACAAGTTAAACATGTTGTCGCGGCAAGTTTCTTGATTTGCCGCTTATAAAGCGGAATTGATGATTGAAATAAAAGGGACAAATCAATTTAAGACGATTAGCAGAGAATAAGATATGAAAAATATTGGGGGGCCATCCTGGAGAATAGTCGCCATACTTCTATCGCTTACCGCTCCTTCATTAATAGACAATACTTCACTGAGACTCGCTGCATGCCTTG
>JACQXG010000079.1 GCA_016208905.1 Nitrospirota bacterium | reverse complement strand
ATCTTGCGAATCGAGGGTGCGATATTACAGTCTTTACAAGAAAACCATATGTCGACATTCACAGAGAAACATACAAAGGAATTAAATTGATATCTCTCAGTTGCCCAAGAAATAAATTTTTTGAGGCGATTGTTCATACTTTCAAAAGCGTATTAAAGTCGCGTAAATTACATCCTGATATTTTACATTTACATGCAGTTGGCCCCTCAATGTTTGCTCCGCTTGCCCGTATTCTCGGCATGAGGGTTATAGTAACGAACCACGGGCCGGATTATGAGAGAAAGAAATGGCCTCTGCCTGCAAAGATGTTCTTAAGATTTTGCGAATGGATGGGAATGACATTTGCAAATAAAATTATCTCTATTGCAAGAAACATTGCAGATGATGTCAGGAGAAAATATGGGCGGGACTCTGCTGTTATTCCAAATGGGGTTGAGATTCCCTCAATTGCCGGCACAGAAAATATTCTTGAGGATTATAAACAAAAAAAAAAAAAATATATTCTCTCAGTCGGCCGGTTTGTTCCGGAAAAGGGTTATGATGATTTGATCTCGGCATTTAACAGAGAAGGTTTTGGACAGTGGAAACTGGTTATAGTCGGAGATGCTGATCATGAAGATAAATATAGTCGTGAGTTAAAAGCAAAAGCCGGCAAAAATAAAAATATTATTTTGACAGGATTCTTGTCAGGTCAACCTTTACAGGAAATATACAGCCATGCAGGCCTGTTCGTGATCCCTTCTTATCATGAGGGTCTGCCGATAGTTTTACTGGAGGCGATGAGTTATGGATTGTCATGTATCGCAAGTGATATACCGGCGAATAAAAATATAGAATTATGTGAAAACAGGTTTTTTAAAACAGGTGATTCCGAATTACTGGCTTCCAAGATAAAGGAATTTATCAGTAAACCATGGGGAGAAGAAGACGGGAAGAAGCAGATCGAGTTGATTTCTGAAAAATATAACTGGGGAAAAATAGCTGATGAGACGTTAAAAATTTACAGGGAATTGATTTGAATTATTAACCAACATGTTAACTTCAAAATATATTATTAATAAATTCGAGATCCTGCCGCCTTTAATATTGGGTGTTAAAATGGTCCCCTTAAATCTGCCTCGCTTCACTCTCATTTCTTAAGAAATCCCCGCTATTATTTCTCTCCTCAAGTTTTAACTATTTTAAGCTTCAAAGATTTTAAATCTCACTAAATGGAGTTTTTGCAAAATAAACTGAAGCAGTGTTTTAATCGTCTCAAGACCATATTTCATACTGCGTGTGAAGTTTATAGATGATGCCTCTTCCATATAGCGGCAGGGGACCGGCAGATCGCCGATAATAAATTCAAAATATGCAGCCTGTATAAGAAACTGAGAATCAAATACAAAATCATCCGAATTGTTATGATAAGGAATCGTCTCTAATACCTTTCTTGAGTAAGCTCTGTAGCCTGTATGCCATTCTGACAGGTTCTGTCCTGTAATAATGTTCTCTAAAATTGTCATAAACCTGTTTGATAAATACTTGTAAAGAGGCATTCCTGAATTAAGAGTCGCCTTACGCGTCCTGACTCTGGAACCAAGTACAATATCACAAACACCCCTTTTTATAATATTTATAAAAAGAGGGGCAAGAAAACTGTCGTATTGATAACTATACCAGCCCCTTTTTTGAGCGCTGTGTCATAACATGTCTTCTGATTAGCGCCATAACCCATATTCCTGGCATGAGTAATGACTGTTAACCCAAGACTTTCGGCTAATTTAACTGTAGCGTCCGTACTTGCATCATCGACAAGTATTATCTCATCAGCGAACCCCTCAGGAATATCTTTTACTGTTTTTTCTAAAGTGCTTTCTGCATTGTAGGCCGGCATAACAACTATTACCTTATTATTCATCTGCTTCCCCTTTTAATCTCTTCGGGTCAAATTCCCGGCGGCTTGCCGCGTCAAAAGTGACTTTGTGAATGTTTGATAACCCGTCCGCTTGCGGCGGTGTAGGTCATTTTATACGAAATTTGCGATCTGGATAAGTCTATTATGCAATGTATATCTCTAACAGGCAATAGCCATAAAATCATCATTAGATAATTTATGATGTGATCTGCAATAATTAATTATAAGGTTTAGGATACAAGTGTTCAAGCAAAGGAAGCGCGCCGGCAGTCTCAAGAATTATTGCCTCCCTGATTATGGCAGGAACAGTATGCTGTATGGAACATCTTCCTGACTACCTGAAATACAAGAACTATTGCCCTTCTGCACTTTTGCACTCCTCATGGTATAATTCCCAATGCGTTTTATCGCCGACCTTCATATTCATTCTAAATATTCAAGGGCAACCAGCAAAGAGATGTCGCCTGAGAGCATCTGGAAGTGGGCCCAGCTCAAGGGGATTAGAGTCATAGGGACAGGAGACTTTACCCATCCTCAGTGGTTGAAGGAATTGCAGGAGAAGCTGGAACCGGCAGGCAACGGGCTTTTCATCCTGACAGACAAGCTGCGCATTAATGATGTCCCTGACTCGTGCAAGTCTGACGTCTCTTTCATGCTCTCAGCCGAGATAAGCTGCATCTATAAAAAAAACGATAAGACGAGAAAGGTCCATTCCCTGCTTTTTGTCCCTGACTTTGCGGATGCCGCAAGGATAAGTATCGCGCTGTCAAAAATCGGGAATATCAATTCCGACGGACGGCCTATTCTGGGACTGGATGCAAAGGAGCTCCTGAAAATTGTAATGGATGCGGCGCCTGATGTAATGTACGTCCCGGCACATGCATGGACCCCGCACTTCTCCGTGTTCGGCGCAGTATCCGGTTTTGATTCCCTTGAGGAATGCTTTGACGAACTGACCCCTCATATTCACGCCATTGAGACAGGACTGTCCTCAGACCCGGCAATGAACCGGCGTCTTTCGGCCCTTGATAATATAACGCTTATTTCCAATTCAGACGCCCACTCCCCCGCAAAGATCGGACGTGAGGCCAATATATTTGATACGGAAATCTCATACAGATCAATGATTGATGCGCTGAAGACGCAAAAGGGTTTTGAAGGCACAATCGAATTCTTCCCTGAAGAAGGCAAATACCATTACGACGGGCACAGGGCGTGCGGTGTCAGTCTGACGCCGAAAGAAACGATAAGTCATAATTACCTCTGTCCCGTATGCAGGAGAAAGGTAACTGTGGGTGTTATGCACAGGGTTGATAAGCTCGCGGACAGGGAAGACGGCTTTAAACCTGAAGGAGCGCCTGGTTTCCATTCAATAATCCCGTTGCCTGAGATTATTTCGGAAACCCTGAAAGTTGGAGTGAACAGTAAGGCCGTGAGTAATGCGTATCTGAATTTGCTTGCTAAACTCGGCAATGAATTTAATATTCTTATGAATGTCCCGCTGGACGATATTGAAAAGGCTAGCTCGCCGCTTTTCAGGGAAGCCGTATCCAGGATGAGGAAAGGGGAGATTCACATTGCGCCTGGATATGACGGGGAATTTGGGAAGATAAGGATATTCGAAGAAGCGGAGCGGAAAGAGAGCAAAGGGCGGGCCATTATATCTGCACAGGAACTTTGAAAACCGCCTTCTTCACTGTCCCCGGGGACCCTCCATATCTCACCTTGGGCATATGAGCATCATCAGGATAAAATATCATAAAACTCCCGGCTCCCAATGTGAGCAGTACCGTGTCACCCTCTAATTTCTGGAAATCCTTTTCTTCGTCATAGGGCAACTCAGCGCATGAGGACCTGTGGCAGACACCGACACATTCAATGCCATCAATTACAACCTGGACATCTATATACTTCCTGTGACATTCAATAAAGCAGTCTGACAGATCCCTTGTTTCATAGGTCTCAATTACTGCATAGGCCCCCTGATCATTAATTTCATATTTCCCGTCTGATCGTTCTGAAAGCGGCCCTGACTCTATAAACCGAAATACATCAGTGAAATGCTTATGCATGCACTGATATTTATTTAAATGTTCTAACTTATCGTATATCATGGTCCACGAATAATTTGATTAATAATTATAAACTTGCATGACATAAAAAAGATAACGAATTATAAGTGAAACTGGATTAACAGTATTGGGTATAAATAAATAATTCAGCTATAATTCATTGGAATCCAAATGGAAAAAAGGACATCAAATATCCAGCTCGTCATTACGATTGCCCTCAAAAAAGAAATCCCGAAGGAGTGGTTTGAATCAAGCGGCATTGCAGTACATACGCTTGCGGCGCTGAAATCAGGGGCGACAGGCGGGAATGCATCATTCAAGTCCGGCGTCCTGATAGTCATCACCGGAGCCGGACTCAAGGCAAGTGAAGAAGCCGCCTGCTGGATACGTGATAATATCAAACCTCTGTTTGTCCTGAACCTGGGAACATGCGGGATAACGGACAAAAGGCGTTCAACCGGCAAATGGTACATACCTCAAAGTGTCTCAAATGAGAATAGAGAAAGACTGGAGCTTGATTCAAGTCTGCCCGTACCATTCCCTGATGATGTTATAAATATCCAATCATTGATAAGCGTTGTGAAAGCTCAGTCCGGCGATTCATGGAAGGACCATAACGCAATCGATATGGAATGTTTTTCACAGGCCAGGGTTTTCAGGGATACAAATATAAGCTTTCACTGTTTGAAGTTTGGCACTGATCATTCAGATTCGAACACACAGTCAGACTTTGACAGAAATCTTTCCTTATTCAGGGAAGAAATTATAAAACTCCTTGATTTTTTGCATACGAGTTCGAAAGAGATAAAAATTACAACCATACTGCCGGCGTACAATCGTGAACACACTATTAAACGCGCATTAGATTCTGTCCTGTCTCAGTCCTGTTAGATTCTGTCCTGTCTCAGTCCTGCAAGCCTGAAGAGATCATTGTCGTAGATGACTGTTCTACGGATGGGACCGGGGACATCCTTGATAGTTATGAAGATAAAATAACAGTCGTTCATCTGCCTCAAAACTCAGGCCCTTCAAAGGCAAGAAACGAAGGCATCAAACACGCGCGCACCGAGTGGCTTGCGTTCCTTGACTCGGACGATTACTGGGAAAAAGATAAACTGAAGGACCAGGTCGAATATCTCAGAAGGTGTCCCTTTTACGAAATATTGCAGTCAGAAGAAGTCTGGATAAGAAACGGGAAAAGAGTCAATGCCTGCAAGCATCACAAAAAACCTTTCGGCTGGATTTGGCAGCAGTCGCTTGAGCGTTGTCTCATTTCACCATCCGGTGTGCTGGTAAAAAAATCTCTGCTCGAAAGATATGGCAGCTTTGATGAAAGCCTACCTGTGTGTGAAGATTATGACCTGTGGTTAAAGATATCCAGGCATCATCCGGTGGGACTTGAAACAAGCCTGTCGGTCGTCAAATACGGCGGCCATAAGGGCCAGCTTTCACATCAATATCCTGCCATGGACCGGTTCAGGGTTAAGTCGTTAGTC
>JACQXG010000076.1 GCA_016208905.1 Nitrospirota bacterium | reverse complement strand
GACAAGGCATCGGGTCTTACACTCAGGGAAGGCGCAAAGAGGCTCCCTCTCCAACAGAGGGAAATAATTTTGAATAAATAACAACAACTATCTATAGGAGGAATTTAACATGAACAAGAGTGAAATTATTGCGTTCCTGAATGCCAATCCGGTATTCCATCTGGCAACTGTTGAGGGCAATAAACCCCATGTCCGGGGAATGCTGATGTTCAGAGCAGATGAAAACGGTATCGTGTTCCATACGGGAAAAAACAAAGACCTGCATAAACAGCTCACCGAAAACCCGAACGTTGAGATGAGCTTTAATAACGGCAAATTTGAAGATCTCATTCAGGCCCGGGTCAGCGGCGTTGTTGAGCTTGTTGAAGACCTTGATTTCAAAAAGGAGATAGTGCAGGCCCGCGAATTCATGAAACCATGGGTCGAGAAGTGGGGATATGACTTTTTGGCCGTCTACCGGATGAAAAGGGGTACAGCCACAGTCTGGACCATGAAAACGAATTTCGGTCCGAAAACATTTGTGGAATTATTTTCATAGGGGGATTAATGAAAGTTGTTGGTCTCGGACAGTGTTCACTTGATAATCTTTTCATAATAGATTCCTTTCCTCAACCTGATACCAAAAAAGAGGTGATCGACTGGACAACAGATGGGGGCGGTCCCGTGGCAACGGCGCTTGTCAGTCTTTCAAGGCTAGGGGTAACCTGCAGCTTCCACGGGATCATAGGCGATGATGAGGCCGGTAATAAAATTGCGGATTCTCTCAAGGCAGAAGAAGTTGATATCAAAGGGTTGTTAGTAAGACCACAATCCTGTTCACAGGTCGCATTTATAGCGGTCGAAAAAGGGAGCGGCAGGAGGACCATCTTCTGGAAAAGACCTTCCGCAACGCCTCTGCAAGCTGATGAACTGCCCGGCAACATCCTCGATAATGCAGACTTCCTCCTCATTGACGGGCTCATGACTGAGGCCTCTTTTCATGCTGTCAGGAAGGCCCGTGAAAAAAATGTCCCTGTTATGCTGGATGCTGGAAGGGTGCGTGAAGGGATGATCGAGCTTGCCCGTTTATGTGATTATGTCGTTGCCTCTGAGGAATTCGGCAGAGAGCTTTCCTGCAACAGCGGGATATTCGATGCAGAGGCGGCAATCAGACATATGAATTCCTTTGGCGCCAGGGCTTCAACCATTACGCTCGGTGATAAAGGGAGTATCACGATTGCCGGAAATGAAATTTTCCGCACCCCTGCTTTCAGGGTTGAAGTTGTGGACACGACAGGCGCGGGTGACGTCTTTCACGGAGGATATATATTCGGCCTGCTGAAAAAATGGGACATTAAAGACGTCGTGCGTTTTGCATCGGCATTTGCAGCTCTTAAATGCAGGCAGCCCGGCGGAAGGGCCGGGATTCCAACATTAAGGGAGACAGAGGACTTCCTCTCCGCTCATGTTTGAATTCCGGAGCTTATCTGGTAATATTAATTAAGACCGTGAACAGTCATTTGCAGTCCGTATGTTTACGGCGATAAAATACCCGGAGGTAATCTATGAAAGAACTCGACAGGCATGAGGCGCTGGAACTGGCCTCTCCGTTCCCATACGTACTTGCGGTAACACTGGATAAACGGGAAAGGCCGAATATTATGGGCCTCTCGTGGTGGATGTTTACGTCATGGGACCCATTGATGATAGCCATATCAGTAGGACATCAGAAATACTCTCATGAATGCCTCGAACACCATAAGGAGTTTGTGCTTTGCTTCCCCTCTGAAGGCCAGGAAAAGGACGCCTGGACCTGCGGCACAAAAAGCGGGAGGGACATGGACAAGTTGATTATGAAACAGATCGAGACCGGAGACCATACGGTTTATATTGCAAATGTGGTTGCGACACACGGTAATCCTGACCTGGTAAATCATCTCTATTCAATACACTATACAAAATTAATAAGTATCGGCTCTGCCGGGGAGATTAAGCTGGATCTGAAATTCAAATAATAATGCAGGGGGCGAGAGGACCTCGCCCCTACTTTTTATAATTTCCTGATTTTCTGTAATCGTCCTTTAACTGCTTAACAAGCTGGCTCCGTTTCTCATTTAATCTCGAAACAGGGCGGCGTTGGGACTTATTTAAAACATAACTTACAAAAAACGGCAGCATGAGGCTGCAATCGCCGTAAGAGACAATCGTTTTTGAAAGTGCTGTTGGGTCTATCTTTCCCCAGGAAACGGCCTCAGAGGGAGTTGCGCCGCTAAGCCCCCCAGTGTCCGGCCGGGCATCTGTAAATTGAATGAAAAAGTCGTGGCCTTCCTCCTGAAGTCCGAGGACCTCCTGTATATGCGGCTCGGTCTGAAGCACAAAATTTTTGGGACTGCCGCCGCCAAGGAGCAGGACCGCGCTCTTTCCGCCATGTTTTTTTATGTCATAGACATAACTGGTCACTTCATTTATATCGCAATGAGTGTCCATCGGAATCGGCCTGTCGTCAAGCATCAATGCCGCGATGTTCATTCCTATGCTTGAGTCAGCAGGCGATGAAGTATGAATAGGGACACCCGCCTCATATGCGACAGCAAGGAGACTCTCGTCCTTCAACTCCGGTTTTCTTTTTATGATCTCCCTTCCAAGGATGGCGTGAATATCAGCGCTTGAACAGGGACCGGTAATATTTTTTGCCTCGCGCCTGAGTGTTTCACGAACGAAGTTGTCCGTATCGAGCAGGGCGTCATAGTTCATGAAAATGTCATATATCCGGATGATGCCCTTTTCACGTAATTTCCCGTCATCCACAGCCGCGCGCCCCTCACAGAATTCATATCCAAGCACGTAATGAAGATCATGATACAGATTCGCGCCGGTTGAAACCAGCCAGTCAATCAGGCCCTCTTTTATCAGCGGGATCAGGCAGCTGCGCCCGATGCCGGCAGGCACCAGCGCGCCGGAAAGTGAAACGCCTATCCTGACGTTCTCCTTTGCCATATGTCCCGCGAAAAGCTCACAGGCCTTTCTGAACGTACCTGCGTTGAATGAAAACATTGAACTCTCAATTATCTCGTCTACCGTCATGCCTTTGGTCACAGGACGGGGATTTAACGGCGCATGCCTGCCCGGGCATCCTGATTTTTTACTCATTTTCATCGTTAAGATTCCTTATTCTGTCAAAACTTCATTTTAAAAAATAAATTAACCCGAAAAATGCATTTCAAATAATGCAGATGTTGGAAAATAAATTAATTTTCGATACATTAAACGCAATATCCATTAATCGGATCGCACACACTTTAATTTAAAGTCTCATGCATTATTTCTATTATAGTCATCGAGTTAAATGAATGCACAGCTCACCTCAAAGTGAGCGAATTTAATAAAAAAGAATTTCCTTACATCCGCATTTACGGTAGTGAATGCTAATTTATTTTTCAATGTCTGCATTGTTTGGATTTATTTGAAAAATATCAGACATTACAGTCTGGCTGTATGCTTTTCACTTGCTATAACGGAAATCCCTGAAGGGTCCAAATGAGCGCGCCAGTATGGTTTCTTTATATCGTATCCGATATGAACATCTTCCTCGATTATATTAAATGAATCAATGATTGTCTTATTTATACTACAACCCTTTTTCAGCACCACATAATCCATAATAATTGAATCCTTTATCTCAACGCCGTCTTCAATAACAACACCGCAGCGGATAACCGAATTCGTTATCTTCGAGTTATTGATAAGCACCCCCTCGGCAATTATACTATTTGTAATTTCTCCGCCCATGATTTTTGTGGCCGGCATCTCATTCCGCGAGGGGCGGATAGGCCACAGTTCGTTATTTATTTCAAAAACCGGCTTATGTCCAAGCATATCCTGATGCGCATCCCAGAAAGCCTTTATCGACCCTACATCTCTCCAGTATCCCTGTTCTTCATAGGGCTTGGCTCCTGCTATTTTGTTAGTAGCAAAGTTATATGCAAAAAGCCTTTCGCCTTCATTTAGTAAATTAGGTATTACATTCTTGCCAAAATCATTCTCCTTGTTTCGCTCAGCCTGTATAAGCCCCTTAATTAACGCGTCTGTATTAAATATATAATTCCCCATCGAGCAGTAAGCCCTTGTCGGGTCATTCGGCATCGGCGGAGGATTTTTGGGTTTCTCCATAAAGGCCTTTATTCTTCCATTGTCTTCAGCGTCAATAATGCCGAAGTCACTGGCCTGCTTAATGGGTACGGGAATTGCTGCCGCTGTAACATCGGCATTGTTTTCAAGATGGAAGTCGATCATCTGCCTGATATCCATCCGATAAACATGGTCGGCCCCGAAAACAACAACAAGCTCCGGCTTGTGCTGGCGGATCAGATTAAGGTTCTGAAAAACGGCATTTGCAGTGCCCTGAAACCAATCCGGACCATACCTCATCTGCGGCGGAACAACAGTAACAAAGTGGTCACTGATTACGGAAGAAAGTCCCCAATTTTCTCTTATATACTCAATTAATGATTGAGATTTGTATTGCACAAGAAGATAGATGGAATATATATGGGAATTAATGAGATTACTGAGAACAAAATCTACTATTCGATATCGCCCGCCAAAGGGGACTGAGGGTTTGGAACGCTCAAATGTCAGAGGGAAAAGTCTTTCACCCCTTCCTCCTGCCATGATCATTGCAAGAATTTTTGGATAAGCCATACTATTTAATTACCTCTCATCATAAATTATTCTATGACATATTTATACAGCAATGTATTATTGAGTGGTTAAAATAACCGAAAGTTTAGTTTAATTGCAATAGTAGTGGCGGGGTTTTCCCGCCCTTTTTTTCATGGGTATTCCCGCCTGTAATTTTTATGGGTCTTCCTGACCTTTTTTAAATATACAATATACAAACCAAACTCAAGGGCGGGGAAACCTCGCCCCTACAAATGCGCTTTATGGTGGAGGCGCCGGGAATCGAACCCGGGTCCGGAAGCACTACTTCCAAGCGTCTACATGCTTATCTCACCTGTTAATTTTCAGAATCGGAAACGCCGGCAAGAAAGCTTTTCCGAATCTTATCCCTCTAAATCTCGCCCGAAGATCAAGGGCAGCCTCTTCAGACCAGCCTGCTGATCGACGCCTCTGACCGGTTAGCAGGTATTGCCGGGGAAGCGCACAGCTTTATTAAGCTGCGAGTGCCAGTTCGTTGTTGGCGTTTGTGTTTGTTTACTGCCTTTTTACGTGGTGACAGTGCCACGGCATGCAACTTAGACCTCATAACCCCCGTCGAAACCTGTCGCCCCCTCCTTTCATTTTTATTATATCATAGAGGATATGAAGATAAGATTATGAATTGACAATTCAGACAGTGTTTAGTTAAGGTCAACTGGAATGATCCCCTTTAAAGACGATAACCCTACGCGACATTTTCCACTCATGACAATTGCCATCATTGCAGCTAACGTTGCTGTATTTATACTTCAAGCGCTCTCGCCGTCAGATCCGAGGAGGATTGCATATGCATTTGGCGCCATACCTTATTTCCTTATGACCTTCGAAACTGTCCAGCCGATTCACCCCCTTTTAACAGTATTTTCTTCCATGTTCATGCACGGAGGATTGCTGCACCTCGGTACAAATATGCTTTATCTTTGGATATTCGGAAACAATATTGAGGATAGACTGGGATCTAGTAAATTTATAATGTTTTATATTCTTTGCGGAGTTGCAGCAGCGTACGCTCATGCAATAATAAATCCGGCATCCACAGTTCCAATGATAGGTGCAAGCGGCGCAGTATCAGGGGTACTGGGGGCTTATCTGGTTCTTTTTCCACATGCAAGAATTCACACACTTATCTTTCTTGTTTTCTTTATTCAGGTAGTCAAACTTTCTGCGGTTTTTGTAATAGCCTTTTGGGTATTTATCCAGATTATTAATGGAATATTAAGTAAAGGCATGACAAATCACGGCGGGGTTGCATGGTTTGCACATATCGGTGGTTTTGTATTTGGTTTTTTAATGATAAATATCTTCGTGAAAAATAAAAGCAGACACTTGTACTATTAATTATTTTCAGCATAAATTTATATACACGCTATATTCCTTCTCTGACATCCATATGATATGAAGTATTTCTGAGGATTTTGGAGATAAGCAAAGTTAATCTACTATCACTATCTGATATTATCATTTTTTTACCACATAGACCCCTTGTTTTACTAATCAATTAATATTATATTAGCACTCGCCCAAATAGAGTGCTAATATACTCTTGTAAACGTTAACCATTCAATTTAAATTCATCTTAAAAAGAAAGGAGAGAAAACTATGAACTTAAAACCACTTAAAGACAGGGTGCTGATTAAATACTCTGAAGAGCCGGAAAAAAGCGCAGGAGGACTCTTTATCCCCGACACTGCAAAAGAAAAGCCGCAGAGGGGGGAAATCGTAGCAGTTGGTTCAGGCAAGATTACCGAAGACGGCAAGGTCCAGAAGATGGAAGTAAAAGTCGGCGATATCGTGCTTTTCGAAAAATATTCCGGTTCCAAGATAAACATCGATGAAACAGAATATCTGATAATCAAAGAAGACGATATACTTGGAATTGTACAAAAATAATAAAATAAAATCTGTCTAGTTCAGAAGGAGGATAACATGGCAAAACAATTGCTTTTTGATGAAGATGCAAGAAAGAAAATACTCAAAGGGGTAACTACCCTGAGTGATGCCGTAAAGTCAACGCTTGGACCAAAGGGGAGAAACGCAATCCTTGATAAGAAATTCGGCGCACCGACAATTACCAAGGACGGCGTAACCGTAGCCAAGGAAATCGAACTTAAAGACCCTTATGAAAACATGGGCGCCCAGCTGGTAAGAGAAGTTGCAAGCAAGACTTCTGATGTGGCGGGTGACGGCACAACTACGGCCACTGTTCTGGCATATGCCATATACAGAGAGGGCATGAAACACGCAGCAGCCGGCGCAAACACCATGGAAATCAAGAGAGGCATAGAGAAAGCGGTCGAGGCTATTGTTGCAGAGTTAAAGAAAAACAGCAAGACCATCCAAGACAAAAAAGAGATCGCACAAGTTGGAACAATCTCTGCAAATAATGACTCCGAGATCGGCAATTTAATTGCAGATGCAATGGATAAAGTCGGTAAAGATGGAGTTATTACCGTAGAAGAGGCAAAAAGCATGCAGACCACACTTGACGTAGTGGAAGGCATGCAGTTTGACAGAGGTTATATCTCACCATATTTCGTGACTGATCCTGAAAGGATGGAGTGCTCCATGGAAGATGCTCTTATCCTTCTCCATGAGAAAAAAATCAGCTCAATGAAAGACCTGCTTCCCATTCTCGAGCAAACCGCCAAGATGGGAAAACCCCTCATGATAATTTCCGAGGAAGTAGAGGGCGAAGCGCTTGCTACACTGGTTGTTAACAAACTGCGCGGAACATTGCAGGTATGTGCTGTAAAAGCCCCGGGTTTCGGCGAAAGAAGAAAGGCAATGCTTGAGGACATCGCAATACTCACAGGAGGGACATTAATAGCAGAAGACCTCGGCATAAAACTCGATAGCATCACTTTAAAAGACCTTGGAAAGGCCAAAAAGATAACAGTCGATAAAGAAAACACAACGATTGTTGAGGGAGCCGGCGATCCGGATAAAATAAAAGGCCGTGTAAAACAGATCAAAGCCCAGATCGATGAAACTTCATCCGATTATGACAGGGAAAAGCTCCAGGAACGTCTCGCAAAAATTGTCGGCGGAGTTGCTGTAATTAATGTCGGAGCTGCTACTGAAACAGAAATGAAAGAGAAAAAAGCGCGGGTTGAAGACGCACTCCATGCTACAAGAGCAGCTGTTGAAGAAGGCATAGTCGCCGGCGGTGGAGTCGCATTGCTGAGGGCAATCCCGGTATTAGACAGTATAAAACTGGAGGTAGACCAGCAGATAGGCGTAGACATAATTAGAAGAGCTCTTGAAGAACCGATCAGGCAGATTGTAAACAATGCAGGTCTTGAAGGTTCTGTTATCGTAGACAAAGTTAAGAACGACAAAAACAAGAACTTCGGATTTGACGCACATGCAGAAGAATACTGCGACATGATGAAGTCAGGCATAATCGACCCGACAAAGGTCACTAGATATGCCCTTCAGAACGCGGCTTCAGTCGCTGCATTAATGCTGACCACAAGCGTCATGATATCCGACATTCCGGAAGAGTCAAAGGCGCCGGAAATGCCGGCAGGCATGGGCGGCATGGGTGGCATGGGCGGCATGTACTAAATCGTCCCGGACGTTTAAGCAAGCCTAAAAGGGTGAGGTGTATTCCTCACCCTTTTTTTATCGGTGCTATCAATTAGTCGCATATGTCCTATAAGTCGTATAAGATTCCACTGCATTGTCAAATAAAACAATCTGTGATATGCTCTATACTGTTAATCAGCATATAATATTAGATTAAAAAGGATAGGATAAAAACACAAAGATGAAAAATATATATTTTATAGAAGCAAAATCACCTGGGGCCCACATTTTCAGTTTTACTGCGCTACCCAGACTGGGTTCAATTCTGTTGGCCACTATTTTAAAAAACCACGGATATAATACAAAAGTTTTTATCGAAGACCTTGTAGCCCCCGACTGGAAACAGACGGAAGACGCAGACATGATATGCATTTCTGCCATTTCTGCAACAGCAACACGTGCCTTTCAGATAGCAGAAAAATTCAACAAACTCGGAATCCCTGTTGCACTAGGCGGCGTACATTCTACGTTTCTGCCGGATGAAAGCCTTTTATATGCTGATTATGTAGTAAGGGGTGAAGGGGAAGAAACTTTAATTGAGCTCCTTGATCATCTCAAGGCCGGTAAACCCCTGGATTCCATCAAGGGCCTGTCTTTTAAAAACAGTAAACATGAAATAGTGCATAACCCTCCAAGGGAACTTCTCAAAGACCTTAATGAGGCGCCGATGCCGGACTTCAGCCTCGTTTATAAATGGGCTGAAACTGCCAAGGTTACACCAGTTGCAACATCAAGGGGATGCCCGTTCGCCTGCAGGTTCTGCTCTGTAATCCCCATGTTCGGCAGAGAATACCGCTTTAAGTCGATTGACCGGATATTAGAAGAGCTGAGAGCTGCTTCTATTCAGAAGAACCACGTATTTTTTATAGATGATAATTTTGCCGCCAATAAAAAGAGGACCAAGACCCTGCTGCAGGCAATAATCGACAACAATTTAAAAATTGAGTGGAGCGCACAGGTGAGGACTGATGTTGCCAAAGATACTGAACTGCTCGACCTTATGAAGAAAGCAGGATGTTTCGCGGTTTATATTGGATTTGAATCAATTAATCCGGCAACCTTGTCACTCTACAATAAAGGCCAGGGGCTTGGAGATATTGAAAATTCAATAAGGGCAGTTAAAAAGAATTCAATACGCATACATGGAATGTTCGTATTAGGCTCTGACACAGATGACATTGAAACGATCAGAAACACTGCCACATTCGCGAAGAAACTCGATATCGATTCTATCCAGTTTATGATTCTGACACCATTGCCCGGAACACCTGTATTTGAAGAACTGAAGAGTTCCGGACGTCTAATTCATACAGACTGGAGCAAGTACGATGCCCACCATGCAGTATTTGAGCCGAAACTCATGACAGCATTTGAGCTTCATATTGAGACCTTGAAGGCCATGGGCAGATTTTATTCATGGCCGGCCATTTTCCGCAACCTGTCACAGTTCGACTTCTTCTATGCAGTGGTAGGCCTGTATGGTAAAAGGTCCATCAGAAAAGCCCTTGCCGAAACTAAAATCTACGTTGAACAATTGAAAGACGCAATATCTGCCGAGTTCGACAGAAAAACCGGCAAGCTCAGACAGTTCATCCAGCAAAGACAGGGCAAATCAAAAAATATCATCTTAAATACAGCTGCGCTCGAAAAAAACGAATCCACATTCTTCTCAATCTATCTCAGCTATCTTGATAAAGAGCTCATTATTGACAAAGAAGATTTTAAAGTGCAAAAAAACACGCTCGCTATAACACCATTTGTTGAACGTATCAAAAGCCGGCAGCACCAGAGCATGCAGATTTTGTCCGAATTTTATGAGAAGCATAAAGACAAACTGGCGTCCACAAAGGTAATTAATATTGAATCCATTTCACTCTTTAAGACATGCGAAAACATCGGCCTTCTTTTAAATATAAAATCCAAACAAATCCGCAGGGCATATGAACAGGCCTTGAAAGGCATCGGCGGAAACGCGTTTGAATGTAACCTCGTGCTGGTAATGGTTAAGAAATAAGTTAGTTTGTTTGGCAGTCCACTGATGAGTGACCGTCTGTATGACGGTTAGACCTTTGAGCTTTAAAAAAGTTCGTTCTTCATAAAGAACTATCTGATCAATACTGTCTGCATTATCCGGATTTATTCAGCTTCGCATAATATTCCATTTCAAGAAGACGTATTTTTCTGTCTACTCCTGACGAATAACCGCCGATCGAGCCATCTGACTCAATGACTCTGTGGCAGGGAATGACGATGGGGACG
>JACQXG010000075.1 GCA_016208905.1 Nitrospirota bacterium | reverse complement strand
GCCACAAAAAAGACGAAAGGTATGGCGGAAGTGACCCTTATTCTTACCGATATTATAAATAAATCCTCAAACGGCACGGAAAGTGAAAATGAAAAACTGCCGTCCGAAATTTCAGTAACGCGCCGCCTTTACAGGTCAGGAGAGAGCGAGTACCTGCTGAACAAAGTCCCGTGCAGGCTTAAGGACATTAAAAACATGTTCCTCGACACAGGCCTTGAACTCAAGGCTTACTCTATACTTGAACAGGGGAAAATCGGCGACATAGTCAATTCCAAGCCCCAGGACCGCAGGTTCCTGATCGAAGAAGTCGCGGGCGTGATGAAATATAAAGTCAGAAGACATGAGGCCATGAACAAACTGGAGGCCTCCAAATCAAATCTGCAGAGACTGCAGGACATAATTGCCGAGGTCAAAAGGCAGATTAATACCATAGACAGACATGCCAAAAAGGCTGAGAGATACAAAAAACTCTTCGGGGAAATAAAAGATATAGAACTCAGGGTCGCAAAGAGGGACTTGAACTTATTTCATACCGAATTATCAAATATCGCAGTAACAGAGGAAAGCCTTAAATCAAAGGAAGCGGAGGCCTCTGCAAATGCCGGTTCTATGGAGGCCCTGATTGAGGAAAAGAAGCGCTTATGCGTTGAACAGGAAAGGTCTCTTGCTGAAATCAGGAACAACCTCTACGCGCTGGAAAAGGAGACCCTTGAAGACGAAAGTAAAATAGCCCTGCTCAAAAGTGACTGCGAGAATCTCAGGGAGAGAAACAGTGATCTGCTGAGGCAGAATAATGACCTGACAATAGAGAAAGAGACGGCCCTTGATTCAATCAGAAATATTGAAAACAACGCAGTTGAAATGGGACAGGAACTTTCCAAACTTGAGAACATATTAGAAGAGAGGAAGGAATTATTTTCCGCGGCTGAGAACGGGATTGCAGAACTGGAAAATGGACTCGAAAATGAGAGGAAAAACCTTTTTAACAAGGCCGAGGAATTAAGCGGCACAAAAAACGAGCTCAGCCATTTGTCCCTGAACATTGCGAATATCAACAGGAAGACGGAAAAGAGTTCACAGGAAATAAATTCCGTAAAAGACAGCATGTCGTCCCTGAATCAGGCGCTTGAACAGACAAAAGGGGAAAACCTCAAGTTTGAAACAGAACTTGATGAAACAAAGAAGGCCAGAGAAGATCTTATCAATAGATTGAAAGACAAGAAACTGGAACTCTCCCTGAATGAAGAATTACTTTACAGAGAACGTGAGTCACTTGCCGCGATGAATTCAAGACTCGAATCATTAATGGAAATTGATAAGAGCCAGATGGTTTCTCATGATGAAAACATTAAAACTCTTTGCCAGGTCGCCGATATATTTGAAACGCCCCGTGAATATGAAACAGCGCTGGAGGCCATTCTCGGAGATAAACTGAGCGCGGCCATTGTTGAAGACCAGAACGAAATCACCAGGGCGCTCCAGCATATTAAGGAGCAAAATACAAAGCGCAGAGGTTTTATAACTGTTGAGCCTGTCAGGAACGTTATTTCTAACGGGGCGGGTACTTCTCTGTCGCACAGCGGAGTAATCGGCGAAGCCGTTCAATTCATATCAGTCAAAGAGGGGTTTGATAAGGTGGCGGTTTCGCTCTTAAACGATGTGATACTGGTGGACAATCTGAATACCGCTTTTTCTTTGAGGGAGGACCCCGGCGCCGAAGCAATGCAAAGGCCGATGTACTTTGTAACTCTCGATGGAGAGGTGCTTGAGCCGTCGGGAGTAGTTTTCGGCGGGACCGATAAAGGGGTCTTGAAGATCAAACGGCAGATAAAAGAAATTGAAAGTGAAGCCGCATCGAAAAAGGGGATAATATCGGAAGCTGAAAGGTCTGTTGCTGCTGATAAGGAATATATAGCCGCCACTGAAAATGAAATAATCTCAGTTGACGGAAAAATATCCGGTCAGGAGAAACACGTCCACGCCCTCAGGATGAAAATTGAAAACCTGGAAAAGGAAAATGACCGGATGCAGCATAAACATGAATATATTTCCCTTGAGATGACCGATGATCACAGGGAAATAGACAGCCTGAGAAACATCCTTGAGCAGAAGGAATTAAACTGCAGGACACTTGAAGATGAAAAACGGGGAATAGAGGGGAAAATAGGATCAATCCAGGCGTCGATTACAGAACAAAGGACATCTATCGAGACAACGCGTTCGGAACTTACGGAAGTCAAGCTTGAGCTGACATCCGTGCGGGAGAAAATGGCCTCTGTAAGAAGAGAGATTGAAAGGCTAAATGCCGCTGTAGCTGAAATAGACCGGAAGACGGAAGATATGTCTAATGAGCGCATCAATATCCAGGACGCTATCGCGCATAAAGAACAGCAGGTTGTGGAAAAGGAGGAGACGCTTAAATCGAAAATTCTGATATTGGGTGAATTACAGTCAGAGGCTTCAAAAATAAATGAGACGCTTGAAACCAAAAAGGTAGAGCTTGAGCTGATTGAAAAACAGCAGAAAGAACTGTCCCGGCAGCTTGAGGCAATCCGCAATGAACTCAGCCATAATGAAATGAGAAAGATGGAACAGTCAATGAAACTCAATTATCTTAAAGAGGACATCCATAAGACGTACTCCCTGGAAATTGAGACTGTCGGCGTGCCGGATTCGGTCAGTCCGGAAGAAGAAGAAAAACTGCCTCAGCTTAAGGACAAGCTTCAGGATCTGGGGCCTGTCAGCCTCGGCACGCTTGATGAATATGAAGAACTTAAGACAAGGTTTGAATTCCTTACAAAGCAGCGCGATGATCTTGTAAACGCAATTACCGCACTTGAGGACACTATTCACAAAATAAACAGGACTTCAAAACAGAGGCTGGAGGAGGCCTTTGAGGCCCTGAATGAGAAATTCAAGGAAGTGTTTGCAATCCTTTTTGGAAAGGGCAGGGCGGAACTGCAGCTTACCGAAGGAAGCATTTTAGACGCGGGGATTGAAATAATAGCGCAGCCTCCGGGCAAGAGACTTCAGAATCTTAATCTGCTCTCAGGAGGGGAAAAAGCCCTGACAGCGCTTTCCCTTCTCTTTGCAGGATTCATGATCAAACCTACGCCGTTATGTCTGCTGGACGAAGTTGATGCGCCTCTCGATGAATCAAATACGGACAGGTTTATAAATCTGTTAGGAGAAATGGCAAAGAATATTCAGTTCATTACTATTACCCACAACAGACGGACAATGGAAGCGGCAGATTATATATACGGCATAACCATGGAAGAGCCCGGGGCCTCAAAGGTAATTTCCATGCATTTATCAGAGGCAGTGAATTAGAGTCTGTTTATCGGGGAGGACGTGATGATTCCGGAACTGAAGTATAACGAGCAGGGGCTTATCCCGGCTATAGTACAGGATGTCAATAATAACGAAGTCCTGATGCTTGCGTATATGAATAAGGCCTCGCTGGAAAGAACTCTTGAATCCGGCAAGACCTGTTTCTGGAGCCGGTCAAGACAGAAATACTGGACTAAAGGCGAGACCTCAGGCAATGTGCAGCTTGTAAAAGAAATACTTTATGATTGTGATGAGGACACGCTCCTTATAAAAGTTGAACAAATCGGCTCCGGCGCCTGCCACACCGGCAGCAGGACGTGTTTTTATAGGACAATTAAAACAATGAACCATGATGAATAAACAATTAATGCAATCAATCTGTTCTGAAAAAATAAATTCGGAATTTGAATATTGAAATACGAAATAAATTCAAAATTCAAATGACCTAAATTCGACACCGTTTTGGACGTTTGTATTCTGGTCACTTGATATTGTTTCGAATTTCGTGCTTAGGATTTATTATTTTCCAGCTTGTCTGGTTAGGGGGGACATGGAATGAGACTGGGGGATAAAGGGGAGGGGCTTGCAGAAAAGTTCCTGAAGAAAAAGGGCTATAAAATAATTGAACGTAATTTTAAAACACGGATAGGCGAGATCGACATTATTGCCGATGATAGCGGGACTCTTGTTTTTATTGAGGTCAAAACAAGGGAGAGTATAGCATACGGAAAACCATTCGAGGCTGTGAATTATTTCAAGAAGCGTAAGATTGCAAATGTAGCGCTGATGTATTTAAAAAAGTTAAATGAAGTGCCGCCATGCAGGTTTGACGTAGTCAGCATATATTATGATAATGGCAGGCCTGAGTGTGAACTGATTAAGGATGCATTTGAGGTATGAGGGGATCATTGAACTGCCTTAGTATCAAAATTCCAGACACCGCTGTCTCTGCTGCCGCCCCGGCCGTCTGTTGCAACTACTTTCCAGTAATACGTAGTACCTGTCTTAAGCCCGCTCACTGTCTGGCTGATTTCATTATTTGAATCGATGCTGCTATTGCTGCTACCTGCGGTTACTCCTCCGCTGGAACTTGAGTCTGAACTGCTTCCGCATGAAACCAATAACATGCCGGTTACTGCCGTCACTGCTATCAATGCAATTATTTTCTGTCTGTTTTTTTCATTGCCAGTGAAGAACATAACTATTCCGAACAGGCAAAACCCTGTACTCTGAGCGCCTAACCCTGCATAGTAAACATTGCTATTCGTCAACTTCGCAGTTTTAGTAGAGATACACCCGGTTGTAAGACCGATGTCTTCACACACATATAGGTCGTAAGAAACAGGATCTCCATCCGGGTCAGCAGATTTCTCCCATCTGAATTCCACATTCTGGGCCAAAGCCTTCTGATAGTTTGCCGGAAAGATATGACCGGGAATGGAAGGCGGATTATTTGAATCTGATGAAAATCCCATTCCACTTACGGTTATTAGCACAGTGTTCGTGTCCGGGTCGTTGGATGGAATATCAAAGGAATCAGTGTATGAGCCCCTGACATCCGGCTTAAACCTGACCGTAAATGTACAACTTGATGCTGATGTTATAGTCCTCTCTGAACAGTTATCATTAACAATACTGAAGGGATTAGACAGCATATTGGATTGTGCTATTGCGCCTATTAAAAGATCTGCATTGCCTCTATTGGTAATCATCATTTGCTGGTCTGATACTCTGCCTGTTGTTATATTCCCAAAAGATACTTCATGGTCGTCATGCGGATATACAGGGTCTGTTATGGCAATATCGGGGACCGGCACTGGGCCGCCTTCTCCGTTAACACTTATTATCAGTTGATTTTCATCGGGATCATTTGAGGGAATATTAAAAGTATCACTAAATATGCCTATTGAACTTGGAGAGAATCTGACTTTAAATGTGCAGATTGATGCCGGCGCTACGGTCTGACCCGAACAGCCGTCCATCAGGATACTGAACGGGGCATTCAAGAAATCAGACCCTGCTACGCTGCTCATGATCAGGTCCGCATTACCGTCATTCCTTATTGTAATAGTCTGCTCCGAGAAGTTGTTTTTTGTTATTACTCCAAAAGCGGTCGCAAGGTCGTTAACAGGTGCAATTGGATCAATTATGGTTATGTCCGGCTCAGGTTGTATAGTTGGGACCGCTACTTTACTGACTTCATTTGAGAGTCCACTTTCATTTCCAGACGTGTCGTATGCAGAAATAGCAAAATAATAAGTGCCGCCGTCAGATAGGTAACTAATCTGATAGGTTGTCACATTTCCGATATCAATAATGCTGGTGTAATTTCCGGGAGTTCCTCCATAATAAAGTTTAAAACCAGCCAGATCAGTTACAGGTGTTCCGTCCAGGTTGACTGTAGGCGGATTCCAGGAAAGGGTAACACTGCCTGCCAAAACAAAAGAAGGGTACAAAATAACCAGCAAATAAAGCGTCAGTCCTGTATATATGCGGTTATATTTTAAAATCTGTTTCAGCATTAACAAGGTTTTTATAATTTATGATGCCGGAACATCTGTTGTTCTCTATGCATTTCATAAGAATGTAATTTGTACAGCAAGGATCACATCTATCGCAAACCCTGCATGTCTTCTTGATATCTTCAAGGAGATTATTTTCATTCATTGCTTGTCTTGTCATTTTCTTATTTGTTTCTATATGACGGACTGATCCAGTTAAATTAGATTTATCAGCTTCTGCATATAAAGTTTTTTTTCAATTTTCAAACTCCGAGGAGTATTGCAATAGGCATGCCAATGATTTGAGATTACTTCGAGTCGTTGTAATTAAAGAATATTTTATAAAGGAAGAGATGCTAATCCAGCTTATAGAACAATATTTGTGTATGGATTTTCCTGCAGTAAAATAAAATTGATTATAAAATTAACAAAGAAATTAGACTGTATACAACACAATATTTAAGTGTCTGGTTTTTTATACACCAGATATATCATGAAAGTTTCTTAAACTCTTCCGGCGTAAGTTCATGTTTTTTAAGAAGGTTGTAGAAGTCAGCGCGATATTTACCAGCCATCTCGGCTGCTCTGCTGACATTTCCCTTTGTAAGTTCAAGGAGATTTTTTATATAACTTTTTTCAAAGGAGTCTTTTGCCTCTTTAAGAGATTTTACTGCATCAGGAAACAGCCCCTTTTTCTGGAGAATAAGGTCTTCGGTGATGATGTTCTGCTGGGTCATGGCCATAGCAAATTCAACAGTATTTTCCAGCTCCCTTATATTACCCGGCCAATCATGAAGCATAAGTTTTTGCATCGCCATAGGGGTAAAACCTTTCACTTTTTTACTCATCTTCCTGCCAAAATTATTAAGAAAGAACTCTGCTAAAGGGGGGATGTCCTCTTTCCTTTCCCTGAGCGGCGGAAGCTTGATGGGAATAACATGTATTCTGTAAAAGAGGTCCTCCCTGAACCTGCCTTCCTCCACTTCTTTCTCAAGGTCCTTATTCGTTGCGGCAATAATCCTTACATCAATTTTAACAGGCCTGCTGCTGCCGACAGGATAGAATTGGCGTTCCTGCAGTACCCTCAACATTTTTGCCTGGATCGAGAGAGACATATTCCCTATTTCATCCAATAAAATGGTGCCGTTATCAGCCTCAGCAAACAACCCGTTAGCGCTGCGAACAGCTCCTGTAAAGGCCCCTTTCTCATAGCCGAAAAGTTCACTTTCCAGTAAAGTTTCAGGAATAGCCGCACAGTTTATGGCTATAAACGGCCTGTCCTTCCTCTCGCTGCCGACATGTATGGCCCTTGCGATCAGTTCCTTGCCTGTCCCGCTTTCTCCGTTTATGTAGACTGTAGAATCAGTTTTGGCAATTAGAGACACCTGACTCAATATATCCTGCATCTTTTTGCTTTTAGCAATAATGTTTGTAAAATCATATTTCTCTTCCAGAAGACCTTTAAGTTTTTTGATCTCCGAAGCAAGCCTTCGGCTTTCAAGCGCCCTTTCAATCTGGCATAGCAGCTCCCGCGGATCAAAAGGTTTTGTAAGGTAACTGTAAGCGCCGCTTTTTATGGCTTTGACCGCACTGTCAATACTTCCAAAGGCTGTAAGAATGATAACAGGTATATCAGGAGCTATTTTGTGAATGTCCTTCATGAGTGATATCCCGTCCTGTTTTGCAAGCTGCATATCTATAATGGATAAATCAAATACATGTCCCTTGACCGCAACCATTGCATCCTCTTCCCTTAATGCGGTGACAACTCTGTAATCTGCTGATTCAAGTCTCATCCTTATTACTTCCAGGAGATTACTGTCATCGTCTACTACCAGTATATTGTTGGGTATATTTGTCATTGTTATCTTTTCAACTCCCTGTTCTTTTTTTCAATTTCTATATCCATCTGTTTTGTCTTTTCCAATATATTAAGTACAGTAAACCATATTTTGGCCTGCTGAAGCAAAGGGCTCCCGGGATAATCTTTTATGAGTTGAGAGAAGTAATTCATGGACTTATGATAGTCCTTTTGAGGATTATCATGATGGGCATAAATAAGTGCACTGTTGAAAAGCGCTTCATCTTTGAACGGGCTTTTGCCGGGTAAATCCAGGACCACAAGGTTTTCCCGAAGTGCCCCGCTGTAGTCGCCGTCAGATAAAAGTTTTTGTCCGCGAAGCAGATTTATATTGGTAGCTGCATATTCATCAACCTTAACTTTTTGCTTTTCAATGACCTTAAGTATGCCAACCCATATTTTTGACTGTTCCTTCAACGGACTCTGAGGAAACTCATTGATAAGCTGTTCAAAGTAACTGACGGACTTGAGGAAGTCCTTTTCAGGATTGCCATAATGAGAATAAATGAGGCCGATATTAAAAAGTGCCTGATCCGCCGGTCTTCTTTTATCGAACATGGAAAGAACTTCCTGGTTTTCCCTGACCGCATCGTTAAAATTACCCTCTTCAACCAGCCTGTTGCTCTGATCGAGATGATTGAGCGCGCTTTGCTGTTTTCCCATATCAAAAGCCGCGCAACTAAATAGCGAAGAAACTACTAAGCTGGCAAGACAAATGAAAAAGTACTTCCCCTGTCTGATGTGTTTTCCACCCAAACCTTACCTCCATGAGCATTTATTATTTGTTTGACAATTGAAAGGCCTAATCCGGAGCCCTTGAGCTTGTTTGATCCGGCAAGAATGTCCTGATGATATTTTTCAAATACCATCTCGATTTTTTCTTTTGATATACCGGTGCCTGTATCAGCAATAGATACTTTTAATCCATGAGCTACGCTCCCGGCATATATCCGTACAGTGCCGTTGTCCGGAGTAAATTTCACGGCATTTCCTATTAAATTCCTCAACACCTGCAGCATCCTCTCTATGTCCATTTTTATTTTCGGTAATTCCTTCTCAATTTCTGTTTCCAGGCTAATTTTCTTTGTCTCCACTAAAGGTTCCATCTCACCGGTAATTTTACTTATCAGGGGATATATATCTTCCTGACTAAAATTATATGTCATCATTCCTGCTTCCATCTTTGAGAGATCAAGCAGCGAGTTGACCATATTTATCAAACGATTGCATTCTTCGTTTATTATAGTCAAAAGTCTTTTTTGTTTCTCCGTTGCTTTCCCGTCTTCCAGTCCTTCCAGAAAAAGGTTTGTTCCTTCCCTGATCGTAGTGAGAGGGGTCCGAAGTTCATGTGACATAAGCGAGAAAAAATCTGATTTCATCTTGTCTATTTCTTTCAGTTTTGCACACATCGAATTAAATGATTGTTCCAGCATCATTATTTCAGGAGGAGAAGAAAGTTCTAAGTCATCACCAAATTCACCCCTTGCAATCTCTCCTGTTTTTTTCTTAATTACAGACAACGGCCTTGTGATGCCTACAGTAATTACAACAGAAATGATGATGCCGAAAATGAGAGAGACTACACCTGTGACTATTGCCACTTTACTTGCATTAATATCGGCTCCACTCAGCCTGTTTACCTTCTCGTAGGTGGTCCATTGAATATATGATCTTAATTCCTTCAAAGCTTCCATTATCCCGTTTACGGTGTACTCTTTTTCCTGTTTAAACGTGTCAACAGAGTATTGCTGTCCGGATTTTATGTAGCTTACCTCTTCAGTAAATAGTGATTCGTAACGTCTTTGCAGCTGTTCAATTCTCATAAGAAAATCCCTGGCTTTATCCGTATCCGCTACGGTCATTATACCCTTTAGCTGAATATGAAAATCATCTTTTGCCAGCATAAACTGATCGTATAATCCATGGTCCCTGATTATGATAAATTTCTTTTCATATCTCATCATCGACAGAAGTATGTCCGACAGATTTTTCTCATAATCTATCAACCTGTTATCGATAAACAGGATGGATTGGGTAACTTTTTCCAGCTGGCGAAGCTGTGCAATTGAGTAAATGCTTACTGTCATCGCCAGAATAAAGATTACAAAGTAGCCTATTACAAGCCGTGAAAAAATTGTTAATCTCATTTTCTAATGCTTAACCCAAAGAATGCAGACATTGGGTCAAATAAATGAAATCAGGAAAAAGTGCGGCATTATGCAGGTCCCATTTTCTTAACATGAGTCTATTTATTTATACCGAATAATTCTCTTTGGAATGATTTGTTATGCTATCACGATGCTTAATTAATGTCCATAGCTACCTGCTATTATGTGTACAAAATTATGTTTAATTCCTTAGGTCCTGTTCCCAGTCCGCTTGCGGCGGGGTAGTTTATTAGTTCTGATTGGGCCTTAATTTTTGTGTGATATAATGATGCTATGAAAGAAGCCATGTTTTATGAAAAACTTGAGAAACAAAAAGTAAGATGTTTCCTCTGCGCGCACCATTGTATTATCTCTGATAACAGGAGGGGAATATGCGGGGTGAGGGAAAACAGGCAAGGGACCCTTTATAGCCTCGTGTATGGAAAACTTATATCCATGAATATTGACCCCATAGAGAAAAAACCTTTATTTCATTTTTTTCCTGCATCGACATCAATGTCGATAGCGACTGTAGGCTGTAATTTTAAATGCAGGCATTGCCAGAACTATGACATATCTCAGTACCCAAAAAAACACGCGGACATTCCGGGGGAAAACATTTCCCCTGAAGATGTGGTCAGGGCCGCGGAAAAGGCCGGCTGCAAAAGTATCTCTTACACATATACTGAGCCGACTATTTTTTTTGAATTTGCGTATGATTGCGCCCGCATCGCGCGTGAAAGGGGAATTAAAAATGTTTTTGTGAGCAATGGGTATACGAGTCCTGAAGCGGCAAAGGCCATTGCGCCTTTTCTTGACGGAAACAATATTGATTTAAAAGGCGGTGATGAATTTTATAAAAGTATATGCGGCGTAAGACTGCAGCCTGTATTAGACACTATTAAACTGATGAAGGAGCTTGGCGTGTGGGTGGAGGTTACCACTCTTATTATCCCGTCACATAATGATTCAGAAGAATCTCTGAACAGTATTATTGAATTTATCAAATCCGTAGATGCCGCTGTCCCATGGCATGTATCACAATTTTATCCCACGTTCGAGCTTTTAAACCAACCGAGAACACCCGTGCAGACATTGAGACGGGCAAGGGACATGGGCCTTAAAAAAGGCCTGAAGTACGTATATGAAGGCAATGTGCCCGGCGAAGGGGGAGAAAATACATATTGTCCGGGCTGTGGAGAGCTTCTGATAGAACGGTTTGGTTATCAAATATTGAAAAACAAAATAATGGATGGCAAATGTTTTAAATGTTCGGGCATAATTCATGGTGTATGGGTATAATATTGCAGATTCTGAATTGACAATTTTAGTTTGATTTTTTCTGATGATGAATGGTAATTAAAATGGTGGATAGTCTGTAGGTGTTTAGGTATATAGGGGAGAATAACCATTGGAGATCACACAAAGCTCAGAGCAGCAGTCCTAACAGACTACAGTCTAAACAACCTGAGTAGTTACGATGAATTAACGTATCAGCAATCTTTAATCATCAGTTGAAAAGGAGCAAATGATGGGGAATAAACTTAGAGATGAGATACTGGAGCTTCTATGGTCGTTAAGAGAAAAAGGCTCAAACAATTATGCTGATGTTATAAAAGGTATTAGTGACAATGACGTTTCTGACGTTATAAGAAAAATGGAAAAGTCAGGCCATGTTGCAATTGCTGACAACAAAATAAATTTTACTGAAAAAGGTGAGGCCCGTGCAAGGGACTTAACGCGTCGTCATCGTCTTGCCGAAAGGCTTTTTCATGACGTGCTTGAAGTGGGAATGGAGGAGAGCGAGGAAACTGCCTGTGAAATAGAACACTTTCTTTCTCCATCTGTAACCGACAGCGTTTGCTCTTTTTTAGGACATCCGCCAACCTGTCCTCATGGTAATCCTATTCCCAGGGGCAGCTGTTGTTCTAAATTCAGTTCTGACTTTAAACCCCTTGTTATGCAGTTGAAAGAACTTGAAGTCGGATTAAAGGGAAGAATTGTCTTTATTAAACCTTCTGAAAGCACAAGACTTGAGCGTCTTGCGACTATGGGCATTGTCCCGGGCAGTATTATAAGATTGAAACAGAAAAGACCTTCATTTGTACTGGAAATAGATGAAACAACACTGGCTGTTGATACATTAATTGCTGAGGAAATATATATTAAAGAGCATAGATAATTTACATTCTTAATGTTCTATATTACATAATGTTACATAATGAAGCTCCGGCAGATTACCTCATAACACTGCATATACAATCTATCTTATAATCTTTTTTAAAGAATTAATAACAAGAAGAGAATAAAATCTTCTATACTTAAATATCTTTCCTGCATCAATAAATATTTCGGTCATTTAGATAAAAAATGGATACAAAGAGAATATTGAATGTTTTTATTGCGTCACCAGGGGATATGGTTGTTGAGCGAAAGATTGTGAGTGAGGTGTGTCTTGGTTTAAATGAGAGTACCTTAATGAATCATATCGGGATATCTTTTAACACATCAGAATGGAAATATATTTTCCCTTTCACAGAAAAAATATTAGACAGGCTTATTGATGATTGTGATATTCTCGTCTTTATTTTTTATAAGAGAGATGTCATTTGTTCGGGCAGAACCGAATCTGAGGCCCTGAATAAATTCCTGTCAGTTTATGATTCGTTGAAGTCCTTCAAGAAACCACATTTCATAATTTTTCTAAAGGATGAAAAAGTCTCCGACGGGGAGGAACTCAAAGATCCTCAATTTAATAGTATCGTTAACTTAAGGGAAAAGACTGGAAATGATAAAATGTTATCGTTCGGTGAATTTTCATCACCATATGAATTTTGTGAAAAGATCTATGACTATCTGGAAAAGTGGTCCATTGAAAATGTTAAGAAAAACTGAAGAATCATCTGATATTTATATTCTTCCAGAGCAGGTTCTTTTATCAGGGCATATACTAATCTATTGTCTCCTTGAAGTTACTGCATTGTAACTGTAAATAAACTCTGTTTAAAGGTCATTCCGGCAATCCTTCGTACCCTATTACGATATGGAATGGAATTCACTCCATTAATTGATATAGTCCCTTTAATTTGTTATACTTTGCTAGAAAATTAACAATAATATGAAATGCATGGACCCAAAGGTCGACACAAATAAGATAGCAATTGACCTTTCCCTGGTCTCTGATAATGAAGAGAGATAAGGGAATTTTATTGAAGAAGAAACGAAATGAAATGATGCATATTCTAATAGTTATATCCTGTTTATTATTTTGTTTTACTAACTCATTTGCCGTGGAAGAGCAGGAGGCCCCGGTTTTGCCTGTCCCGCAACTTCCGTATACAGTGCAACAACCTGATGATAATCAAAATAATGATATTCCCCGTGAAGTTTTAGAAAAAGTACCACAGGAAGCTGTTCCAAATGTCAGGCCTGATATACCGGTAAATGTCCCTGCAGAGCCTGTTACTCCTGAACAAATAAAATCTTTTTTCTCCAAACCTCAAGAAGAGAACTACATAATCCTGAATTTTGACAATGCAGATTTAAAGGATGTAATTAATACTGTTGGTTCAATTACCAATGAAAATTTCATCTTAAGCCCCGGATTAGATGCCCGGATAACTATTCATTCTGCCAAGAAGATTCCGGTCAGTGAGGTGATGAATGTATTTGAATCTGTACTTGAAGCCAATGGAATGTCCGCTGTAAGATCGGGAGAGTTCCTCAAAATAGTTACAGGGACTGCAGCAAAGCAAAAACCTATTGAAGTCAGGACAGGCAGTCAGGAGGAAAATATTCCGAACGTAGACAGGCTTGTAACGCAAATTGTCCCGGTGCAGTTTGTCCCTGCTTCTGAAATCAGCAGCATACTCAGCCCGATGCTCTCACAGTTTGGCAGCATTATTCCGAATCCGAGGAACAACCTCCTCATTATTAACGAGATTTCATCCAACATTATCCGTCTCCTGAAAGTTCTCCAGGAAATTGATGTTAATGCCTTTAAGAACACAAGAATGTCTTTTTTTAAACCTAAATATTCAGATGTGCAGACACTCGCAAATGAACTGACTGAAGTCCTCAATGCATTGAATCTGACGCGTGAAGGCATTGCCGTGGTGCCGATTGAAAGAATTAACAGCCTTGTAGTGTTTTCAGCAAGTCCGATTCTTCTTAAAACTGTTGAGGGTTGGATAAAGAAACTGGATGAAGAGGTCATGACCGGGCAGAATATATTTGTTTATCCGGTGCAAAATGTTAAAGCGGAGACGATAGCAACTGTATTAAGATCGCTTTACGAAACATCAGACGGGGGGAGCAAACCGGCGGTAAGCGCTCAAAAAACACAACCTGCAGCAGGAAGCAAAACTGAGCCTCCCAAAACGGTCACCCGTGGGACAGGACAGCAACAATCATCAGCTAACAGTAAGATTGAAATTATTACTTTTGAGCCTACAAATTCACTTGTAATTCTTGCCCCCGGCGGAATATTCAGGGAGATTGAAAAGACTATCAAGAAAATAGATACTTATCCAAGGGAGGTACTGATTGAGGCCGTTGTTGCGCAAGTGACCATTTCCAATTCTGACGAATTTGGCATTCAATGGTCTGTTCTCGATACTGTGACCAGAAACAACAAATATGCTAAGGGAGATGTTACGGAACTTATCCAAAATACCGCTTCCAGTGTCGTAACTGAAAAACCCACATTGTCGGCCGGATCAGCAGGAGGGTTATCATATTTTTTCTTTAACCCTAATAAGTTCACGGCCCTGGTCCGCGCGCTTGCAAGCAGCGGAAAGGTGGATATACTTTCAAGTCCCCGGCTGCTTGTGAGGGACCAGGAGGAGGCAAGTATCGAAGTAGGCTCTGAAATACCGACAGCAACAAGCAGCACTACTTCTTCAACGACAAGTGACCTGACATCACAAAGTATACAATATAAGACAGTCGGTATAAAACTTAAAATCAAGCCTACCATCAACGAGGAAAGAACAGTGGTACTTGATCTCGAACAGGAGGTATCTTCTCAAGGGGAGGATGTAAAAGTTGGAACGGAAGGAACAACATACCCTTCTTTTAATGCTACAAAGGCGAAAACTTCTATTGTCGTCCCTGACAGACAGGGAATAGTCATCGGCGGCATAATGCAGGAAGAAAAGAAAAAGAATTATAGCGGCATCCCTCTTTTGAGTTCAATCCCGATACTCGGCCATCTCTTCCGCTATCAGACCGACTCTGTAACAAAAAAGGAACTGGTTATAATTATTACCCCGTCGGTAGTAACTAACAAGGCAGAGGGGGAAACTTTCACAAACGAATTCCTCGGTAAATTGAAAGAGGTAAAGAAATATCTTACTGAAAAAGAGATGATATATTCCAAACCAGCGTTAATCGTTTCCCCTCCTTCCAAGACGGAGGAGACAAACCCGTCCAAAACCAATGAGCCATGAAGCAGTTAAAAAAATAAACAAATCAGGTCTTCTGGGCGGTATCCTGCTTGACCTCAAACTGATCACTACCGAGAAACTTGAAATTGCGTTAAAGGAACAGGCTTCTTTAAACAAAACCGGGCACCGCCGTCTTGGAGATATACTGGTAAATCTGGGTTTTATCTCGGAAGAGGACATGCTCCGGGCCCTGAGCTCCCAGCTTGGATTAAAATCTCTCAGCTTTTCAGAATTCCCCAAGACAGTGCCCAGCGGTCATTATCCGACAGTCAAGTTCATGAAGCAGTACAAATTTGTCCCTATCGGTCTGGAAGACGGAGTATTAAAAATCGCGGTCTCCGATCCGTTAAATGAATATGTTATGGACACCCTGCAATTTTTTTCAGATAAATCGCTGGAGATATTCCTGAGCAGCGAGAAGGACATAATGGAAGCCATCGAGCAGTATTTCGGCAGCAATGTCCAGATGACAAGCATAATGGAGGGGATGCGGGAGGAGGAAACAGAGACAGACGAGATCGAGCTTCAGGAGGACGTGCATCATCTCAGGGACATGGCCTTTGAGGCGCCGGTCGTCAAGCTGGTCAACATGCTTATCACCAGGGCCGTCGAGAGCAGGGCAAGTGATATACATATAGAGCCTTTTGAAAACAGCCTCAAGGTCAGATACAGAATAGACGGCGCGCTTACCCAGATCGAGTCCCTGCCCAAGCGTCTTCAGCCCGCGGTCATTTCAAGGGTAAAGATAATGTCAAGGCTTAATATTGCTGAAAGGAGACTCCCTCAGGATGGAAGGATCAAATTAAGAGTTTCCGGCAGGGACATAGACCTGAGAGTTTCTACGATTCCGACTATTTACGGGGAAAGCATTGTTATGAGAATCCTTGACAGGGGTACAACCCTTGTCGTTCTCGAATATCTGGGTTTTCCTGATAAGACACTGGAGAAATATAAAAAGCTGATTACAACTCCATACGGAATGATTCTGGTAACAGGGCCTACAGGCAGCGGTAAGACCACAACACTTTATGCATCGCTGAATAATATTAATTCTGATGAGAAAAAAATTATTACTGTTGAAGACCCTATTGAATATCAGATTGAAGGCATAAACCAGATACAGGTCAAGCCGCAGATAGGACTTACTTTTGCCAATGGCCTCAGGCACATTGTCCGGCAGGACCCGGACATTATTATGGTTGGCGAGATCAGGGACATTGAAACAGCTGAAATATCCATCCATTCAGCGCTTACCGGGCATTTGGTATTCAGCACTCTCCATACCAATGATGCCCCTGGCGCGGTAACAAGGCTGCTTGATATGGGCATTGAGGGTTTCCTGGTGTCGTCATCAATAATGGGCGTCCTGGCTCAGCGACTTGTACGGGTCATATGCCTCAAATGCAAAGCGCCTCATACGCCGCAGCAGAGTATTGTTGATAAAATAGAATCTTTACCTGACAACTTTACGGCATACCGCGGGACAGGATGTGAGGAGTGCCGGGGCACAGGATACCGGGGCAGAACAGGTATCTTTGAATTAATGATATTGGACGGAGAAATGAGAAGGCTTATCATTGAAAGGGCAAACGCGGATATTATCAGGCAGAAGGCAGTTGAAAAGGGAATGCAGGTGTTAAGGGACAGCGGATGGGAAAAAGTCAAAGAGGGTGTGACGACCATTGAAGAAGTTTTGAGAGTTTCACAGGAAGGGATGTAAATAGAGTTAAGAGTTAAGAGTAGGGGCGAGGTAACCTCGCCCTTTTAGAAATAATCCATATGGAAACTTACCATTACGAGGCAACGACAAGAGAAGGTAAAATTGTGACGGGCAGTATTGAGGTTGCAAACGAGAATTCAGCTGTTGACCGGCTCCAGGACATGGGGTATTTCCCTTTAAAGATAATAAGAGAGATTGATCGCACGAATTTTGTTAACCGTTTTCTGTTATCTATGCACGGCGGGGTAAACGATAAAGATGTCATGTCTTTTACTTATCAGCTTGGCGTACTTCTTGACGCGGGATTTACTCTTGACAAGTCACTGTCAATCCTTTCCGAGCTTACGGAGAAAAAGAAACTTAAAGAAATTTTAATAGAGCTTCTTGCACAGGTCAGAAGCGGCAAGTCTTTCTCAGAAGCCCTGTCAAAGGCCCCGAATATCTTCCCCGTGTTCTATGTAAACATGATAAAGGCAGGAGAGGCAGGCGGATTCATCGAAGATTCGATTTCAAAAATGGCTGCGTATCTTGAAAACTCTCAGGGCCTGAAAGAAGATGTGCGCTCAGCGCTTATCTATCCTCTGCTCCTGTGCGTGGTAGGCGGCGCAGCGATTGTCCTGCTGCTTACATTTGTTGTTCCCCAGTTTACAAAGATATTCTCTGATATGGGGGAAGCTCTTCCTTTACCGACTGTAATATTGCTCACCATAAGTAATTCGTTAATATATTACTGGTGGATTTATTTGCTTTTTTGCGCGGCAGTCTTTTTTTCGGCAAGGCGGTATCTCAGAAGTGACAAAGGAAGGCGCGCCTGGGACAGGTTGAAATTCAGGCTTCCGGTCTTTGGCAAGCTATACAAAGAGGCCGCTGTCTCGCGTTTTGCCAGGACTCTCGGAACTCTTCTCTCAAGCGGCGTTCCGATACTTAATGCATTTCAAATAGTTAAGGGGACATTGGGGAGTGACAAAATATCCGATATAATTTCCTCTGTCAGAGAATCTGCAAGAAAGGGCAAGGGGATATCCGAGCCGTTAAAAAACAGTGATATTTTCCCCCCCATTGCCGTTCATATGATAACTGTAGGCGAGGAAACAGGAAGACTCGATGAAATGTTGATCAAGATTGCCGACCGCTTTGATATAGAAGTAAGAACAACCGTGAAACGTCTGCTTTCTCTGCTTGAACCTGTATTGATTCTCATTATGGGACTTGTGGTTGGATTTATCGTAGTATCAATGCTTCTGGCAATATTCAGCATTAATGAACTGCCGTTTTAAGAGTGTCAGTGCATAGTGTCAGGGTCAGTAAGAAAAGACTGACACTGACACAAGTATGTAATATTTAAATGGAGGACATTATGAATAACGTAGAGAGAGCAAAGAGCAAAGAGCAAAGAGCAAAAGGTTTTACGCTTATCGAACTTATGGTGGTCATGATAATCCTCGGACTTCTGGCAGCGCTTGTTGTACCAAGGATGTTCGGGAGGGTAGGGCAGGCAAAGCAAAATGCCGCCAGTTCACAAATAGAGCTTTTAGGGACAGCGCTTGATTCTTTCCGTCTCGATGTAGGACGTTATCCCACAACCGCTGAAGGTTTGGCAGCGCTCGTTACTCAGACTTCCGGGATTGAAAATTGGAATGGACCGTATCTGAAAAAGATAGAGGTCCCCCTTGATCCGTGGAATAATCCATATGTTTATGAGTCACCGGGGAAGAACGGTGATTATGATATCTATTCATATGGCGCAGACAAGGCGGAAGGCGGTGAAGGAGAAAACGCGGACATTGTCAGCTGGAAATAATGTAAAGGATGAGAATAGAAGTTAAGAAGCAGTCCGGATTCACTCTGGTTGAGATTGTTATTGTACTTATAATCATAGGGATTGCTTCCGGACTTGTCGGTATCTGGATAAGCAGGGGATCAGGCAATCTTGAGGTAAGGAAATTTACTAAAGAACTGTCGGCGGTCCTCAGACACGCAAAAACTCGTGCAGTGTCTGAAAAGAAGATTTACTGTTTAGTAATTGATAAAGAAGAGCAAAAGTACAGATTGTATGTTGAGGATACGGATTACAAGAACGTAAAGATTGTAATGGACAAGCCGATTCCGGAAGTGATCCAAATGACTTTAAAGGGCAGCGATGAGGAATCTTCCCATATAGAATTTTTCCCAAGGGGGAATTCCACCGGAGGCGTTATTGAAGTTATGCACGAAAATGGCAAGGTCTATTTCCTGAACATAAATAGAATAACCGGGAAGGTGGATGTGGAGACAGAGCAATGAAGCATCCTTCATCATCCGGATTTACTCTCATTGAAATAATTGTTGCTATGGCCATTTTAGGTATAAGCCTTGTCCTGGTCATGCAGCTTTTTTCAGCCGGATTGAAATCTGCCAAGGCAACCTGCGATTACACAATAGCAATAGTCCACGCAAAAGATAAAATGGAGGAATTATCAGAGTCTCTGGTTAGTGACAGCGGCGCATTTGAAGACGGCTTTAGATGGGAGACGGATATCCAGGATTATAAAGAAATTGAAGAATCAGGTTATAAATTAAAGAAGCTGAAAGTAAATATCTTATGGCCCGAAGCTCACAAAGGTCAAAAGTCACTTGGTTTGGTCAGTTTGAAGATAGAGCAGGGAGAAGAAAAACTATGAAAAAAAATGAAGGCAGAAGGCAGAAGGCAGAAGGCAGCGCGGGTTTTACGCTTCTTGAGCTTATGATTGCACTTACTATTTTGACCATGGTTATTATGATTATCGGCAACGGCTTCCGACTCGGTATGAATGCCTGGGAAAAAGGTGAAAATGAAACGCTCTGGACCCAGAGATTCAGGGTATTGTCGGGCTTGCTGTCGCAGCAGATTAAATCAGCTTATCCATATAAGATGGAGCTTGATGAAGAGAAGGTTGTTGTATTCGAGGGGAAAGCTGATTCTATAATGTTTGTAACTGAATTGACCGGTTCATCTTATGGCGGGTTTAAATGGGTAAGGTATTCTCATAAAGATAAAACTCTTTTATTTAAAGAAGGCCTGCTGCCTGATAAGGAATTGACAGGGAAGATTTCAGGCAATGAAGAGATTGTTGATACAGATATAGAAGAAATTAAATTTGCATTTTACTCATCTGAAGAAGGGGAGTGGAAAGATTCCTGGGAATACGGCAAGAAACTCCCCGGGGCTGTCAGGGTCAAGATATCTTATTTTGAGCCGTTTCTGATTAATATACCTATGGGTTTAGCGAAAGAAGAGGAAATGAGTGCAATTTAGGTCCGTTAAGATATTTAAAATAAGAGTCTTTCTCATAAATGTTTTAAAAAATGAAACTGGCGGAGTAGCGCTTATTCTTGTGGTCTGGATTATGGTTGTTCTTATAGCAATTGCCGGTGAATTCTCTTATTCGATGAGGACAGAGATCAATATTGCGAGGAATTTTAAGGAAGAAGAAGAGGCATATCAGCTGGCCCTTGCCGGAATTGAGCAGGCAAAGCTTGAGCTTCTGTCTGTAAATACAAATGAAATTGTCTCCCTTGATAAAGATAATGTTCTGGTTTTTGGAAAAAATGAAAAAGAAGATGAAGAAAAGCCTGCAAGAAAAGACGATCTGGGTAATGGCAGCTTTAAATATGTCATCACCGATGAGGATGGGAAAATAAATATTAATATTGAGTCACTCGAAAGATTAAAATACGTCTTTCTTGAAACAGATATTGACAGCGTGGAAGTTGATACAATTGTAGATTCCATAATTGACTGGCGTGATCCGAATGATCTTCACATGTTAAATGGTGCGGAGGAAGATTATTACCAGTCTTTAGAAGAACCCTACAGCTGCAAAGACGGCCCCTTTGATTCTATAGAGGAGCTTTTGCTTGTGAAAGGGATGAAAGAAGAATATTTATATGGTTCAAAAGAAGAAGCAGATGAAGATGAAGAAAATGTTTACGAAGGGGTCAAAAAACACCTGACTGTTTATGGTTCAGGTAAGATAAATATCAACACTGCTTCAAATTTAGTGCTCGAAGCGGTGTTCGGGGTTGATACGGCCGGTAATATAATGAGTCAAAGAGAAACAGGACCAATATTGACGCCTGTTCTCAACGGGAAGGTATCATCTGAAATCTTTACTGTCATCTCAACAGGGATGAATGCAGATGGTACAATTAAAAGATCTGTTAAAATGGTAGTCTGGAAAAAAGACAAAGATTTGGAGACACTGTACTGGAATGACAACATTATTGAATAAACTGTTCGGTAAATATCTTGGCATAGAGTTTCAGGAAGATTCTATTGTTATTACATATCTGAAGAATGCCTTCTCAGGAATGACCCTGCTGTCATCTGCAGTTTTTCCAAACAAGTATTCGGAACCTGTCTCTGATGAAGTAAATGAATATATCAGACAGCAGGGAATAGACGTAAATAAGGTGTTTGTGAGCCTTCCTGATAAATGGGCAATTACGAAGTTTATTGATGTCCCTTCGATGAGAGGAAAGGGGAAGGGGGCGCTTGCCAATTTTATGAAGTTTGAGATAGAGCGTCATATCCCGTTTAATATTGATGAAGTTGCGTATGATTTTAAGGCCATTGACAGAAAGGACGGGAGCAGTTCGGTTGTTTTTGTAGCTGTTCAGAAGGAGAAGATTGATTTAATAAAGGATTATCTCGCAAAACTGTCCATTCAGCCCCATGCCGTAACGGTATCGTCTTATGCAGTTCTAAACGCTATTGAATTAAGTAATGGTTCAGTTGGAGGATGGAAGGACATAATAGGGATTGTAAGCCGGTCGGATGTTTTAGGTAAGAAGGACGAGACCAATATATCTATTTATATCAACAAAACCCAGGCGAGTGTTGTAATTACCAGGGATGGTCTCTGTACGCATATGAGATCTTTTACATTTGATATATCCCGGACGCTGGATATATTTTTTATCGAGATATTGCATTATCTGTCCGAAATTCAGTCTTCACTGTCATTAGAGTCCTTTAATAAGGTGTTACTGTCCGGAGAGTCATCATCCATGGAGGCATTAAGAGATGAATTAGATAAACAGATCAAGCTCAATGTTATTACTGTCAATCAGGTCAGAATTATTTCGGGCAGGCTTAAAGGAGCAGAGGGCAACAACCTGTCCCCTTCAATCGGCGCCTGTTTTACCGGACTGGGAATAGGAACATACAGTATTAATCTTATGCCTCATAAAAAAGATTATGCCAACAGGAGAATTGCGCCTTTGACAGCAAAGATATTTCTCATTGTGATAGGTATTCTCCTATCGGGGATCTTCACGACCGACGCTGTCAAACAGAAGAAGTATCTGGGGAAAATAGAAGAGACCTTAAAGAAAAACGGACCGGAAGTCAAAGCTATAGAAAAGATGTTATCAGATATTAAGCTGCTTAAGGAGCAAAGCGATTTACTTTATGATTTTAATAAGAACGAAATCACTCTCGAAATTCTTAATGAACTTGCCGGGATTATGCCGAAAGATGCATGGGTAATAAATCTTAATTATAAAGGGACAGATGTTAACGATAAAAAGAAGTCGGGCGGGGAATTGATAATCAATGGTTTTGCAGATTCGTCGTCCAATTTAATACCGCTTCTGGAAGATTCTCCTTTTTTTGAAAAAGTTGAATTTGTGGGACCGATTCAAAAGACAAAGGACAAGGAGCAGTTTAAACTCAGCGCGAAAATTGTCAGACCTCCAAGCCAGGAAAGTGAGACTAAATGAACCTGCCGTTTAAGGTCAATGAAAGAGAAAAGAGGGTCCTCCTGACCGGTGGAATTGCTGTAGTGCTGATAATAGCATTTCATCTCTTCTCCTGGTACGCTGATATTAAAAAAACTGTAAAGGAATTTTCAGATGCCAGGCTTATTATGCTGCAAAAGCAGATAAACAAGATAGCTGAAAAAGATTATTTACAAAAGCAATTAAAGGCAGTTGAACAGGAAATTGAGAGGCAGGAAAAGATGCTTCTGCTTGGAAACACACCGCCGGTTGCGGCTGCCGCTCTGCAAAAAATTCTTAAGGACACTGCATCTTCTTTGAATATAGAAGTCAAGCTTGAACGGACCCTGAGTCTGGTTGATGGTCAATTTTATCTGAGCATTCCAGTTGAAATAGGGTTTACATCTACTACAAAGGAATTGAAAGAACTCCTTGTTCAGCTTCGCAAATCACCTTTTCTGCTTACTATATCCGAGATTAAAATAAGGGTAACAAACATAAGCAGGCCCGAGGATATATATACTACGTTGGTTGTAACAGGCTTTATTAAAAAGCCTGCGGAAAAGGCGGCTGAGAAGAAAGAGGTAAAGAGTGATACGTAATTATTTTTTAATAAATCTCCTTCTTATCGTAATCATAGGAGTTCTTGGCTTAAAACTATATAAAGTCCTTACCTATTCAGTCGAGATACCTTCGGAAGTCAGCGTCAGGGAGGTACGGAAAGATGATATTGATATTATTCACAAAGACAAAACTGTAACTGAAGGTGAGTTTGATCCGATATCAAAACTGGACCTCTTCAGGCCGTCCAGATCAGAGTACGATAAAGAGGACAAAAAAGCAGATAATGCCCTGCAGAAAATTCCTCCAAAGCTATTTGGGACCGTTATCTTAAATGAAAAGAAGACTGCAATCCTTGAGGACCCGAATACAAAGACGACAAGGATTTATCGTATAAATGATGTCATTGCCGGCTATAAGATTTTGGAAATACTGGCAGACAAGGTAGTTCTTTCAGGAGACGGAGATAATGTTGAAGTAAGGTTAAGAGATGCTAAAGGTATCATACCGTCAAACAGGCCGGCAGTCAGGCCGGCCCCAGTGGCCCCGCGCCAGGGAATAAGTAATGCACCATTTCCAGGCCAGGTTGAAACCGGCGCTCAGGTTCAACGCCGCCCAAGGCCGGTGCCTCCCAGAACGAGACCAGACGGCATTATACCACCACCCCAGCCTGAGAAAAACATCGAGCCTCCGGAATTGCCCATGCCCACAGGCAGTGAGGGCATGGAACATGGGGCGGAGCCGCAATGATCTTTATGGTATTTCTATGCCCAGCGATTTGATTTTTCTGTGGAGGTTGCTTCTCTCGATTTCCAGTTCTTCAGCTGTCTTTGAAATATTCAGGTTGTTTTCCTGCAGTTTTTTCATAATGAACTCTTTTTCAAAATGTTCACGCGCCTCTCTTAATGTTTTATATGAGGCATAATCAGTTTTTGTTACCCTGACGGGCTGGACTTCTTTTACGTCGATAATTTCCGAAGGGGTCATGATTACAAGGCGTTCAATAGTGTTCTTAAGTTCCCTGACATTTCCGGGCCAGTTATATTCCATTAAGGTATGTAATGTTGTTTTGCTTACCCTTTTTTTCTTCTGTCCATACTGCCTTGCAAGGTTTTCAAGAAAGTATTCAACAAGAGACGGGATATCGCTTTTCCTTTCCCTGAGCGGAGGGACGTTAATTGGAATAACATTTAATCTGAAATACAGGTCTTCCCTGAAATTCCCGGTTTGTATCTCTTTATCAAGGTCTTTGTTTGTAGCGGCGATTATCCTTACATCTACCTTTATTTTTCTGCTGCCCCCGACCCTCTGAAACTCCTGCGTTTCGATTATCCTCAGCACCTTTGCCTGAGTCACAAGCGACATATCACCGATTTCATCAAGGAATAAAGTCCCTTCGTGCGCCAATTCAAACTTTCCTTTTTTACTTTCAAAGGCCCCGGTAAAAGAGCCCTTTTCATGACCGAAGAGTTCGCTTTCTATAAGTTCATGAGGAATCGCCGCGCAATTTACCTCAATGAAACTGTTATTTTTCCTGTCGCTTCCGTCATGCAGCGCCCTTGCAACGAGTTCCTTGCCAGATCCGCTTTCACCAAAAATGAGGACCCTGCCTTGAGATGAGGCCGCTTTTGAGATCCTGTCCTTGAGCTCAACTATTTTATGGTTATCTCCGATAATTTCAAATTGCTGGGATATGCTGCTTTTTAATACAATATTTTCTTTCTCGAGCCGCTGCTTCTCAAGTGCCCTTCTGGTGATAATCAGGACCCTGTCAAGGGACAGGGGTTTTTCGAGAAAGTCATACGCTCCGAGTTTGATAGCATGAACGGCTGTATCTATATTGCTGTGGCCTGAAATCATTATTACGCATACATCCGAATTGTTCTTTCGAAGTTTCTTCAGCGTTTCTATGCCGTCCATCCCCGGCATCCACACATCAAGAAGTACAATATCCGGAGGAGTTTCAGAGCATTTGGCCAGCGCGCTTTCGCCTGATGACGCCGTGATTACCTGATGCCCTTC
>JACQXG010000017.1 GCA_016208905.1 Nitrospirota bacterium | reverse complement strand
TGAATAACGTTCCAATAATAATCTTTTTCCAATGCGTCAACCATTACAGAAATGAGCGTATTTACCTTTTCCTCAGCCTCCCCATAAAATTTCTCTAAAATTCTTGCAAGAGATTTTTCGGCAAATTGTCTTTTGTATTCCGGCAGCTTTTCTAATTCACGATTAATCTTATTTTGATAACGCTGTCTCGCTAAATGCATCTCGGTTTTAAAAACCTCGTTCAGTGAATTAGTCAACTCGCTTTTTACTTCCGCTTTAATACTTTCATTTAACTTGCTGTTTTCAATTATCGCTCCCCAATCAGCGGTCACAAAATCCTCAAGATCATCGCAGACTATTTCGCCGACAACTCTTTTCTTTAACTTATCAGGAATGATTTCATCTTCTTTTAGAAAGTTTTCTGGTCTACCGACAATTTTATTCCCAACGCGATAAATAATTCCAGGCTGCTTGACGGGCTTGTCAGCTATGGCATAAATGGGCTTACCTTTTACATGGTCGCCTAACTTGATTTCTTTTTCTACAATTTTACCGTGAAAATCCTGAATACCCACTTTCTCATTGTTAACAAAAATTGCTAAATCCTGAACCCTGCCGTAATCCCAAACCAACAACTGCTTCAGTTTATCAGAATTAGGAAACTCGAAATTCTGATTCAACCCCCTCAATGTTATTGTCGCCCCATGTTCTTCTTTGGGACATTCAATTACTGAAATCGGGAGCTTTACCTTTTCCAAGTCATACTTGGCCTTTGCGAGGTCATTCTTGATGATTGTCAGTGTTGTCTCTTTTCCACCTGCTTTGGTTTTAACTTCCATGATCTCAGCAACCATCAAGCCCGCAAATTTTCCTATGCCCTTTCTCCCCTTTACGACTCGTTGCTTTAGAATGGTCTTATCACCTTTTCTCGACAGTCTACTGCTTGCAATTTTTAAATACTCGCTTCTCAATTCCTGTTCTTTCATTCCTGTCCCGTCGTCCAAGATAGTGATTACAGGATCTTCGGTCATAGGTTGAGGCAATGTAATCCAAACATTATCCGCATCAGCATCAAATGAATTATCAACAAATTCCTTTACCGCATCTTCTGTCGATTTGTAAGTTTCGCCTAAAAGTTCTGCTAATTTTGGATCAACTTTGAAATTCGCATTTTTACTCATGAATGATTGCCCCGGATTTTGAGCTGCTGTTTACTTCGCTGCATAATAAAGTCCCCCTTTGCCCAGCATGTTTTAATCATACCGCATATTATAGCTTATTACTGTAGCCACATTACGCTGTCCTCGCTTGCTCTCCTAACGCATGTCATTTCCTCACCACTTCCCAGGAGCCGCCTCTGGCAGGACCGATACGTTTGATAAAGCCTTTTTCTTTCAGCCATGAAATGTTTTCCTCCACCTTTCTTGGCGAAATTCCTACAAACTCAGATAATTCCTTTGCAGATATGTTTTTATTTTGCAAAATAAAGTTAATTATTTTTTGCCGGTTCGAGGTCAATTTTTCTCCGACCTTTTCTCCGACCTTTTCTCCGACCTTTTTCCCCTCATAATAGCTCTTCCGCTTAAATGTGGTGATAAACTTGGTGCCTACTTCACTGAACCCAGTATCCGGTTCTTTTGAGAGGATAAGCTTGATGCCCCGTCCCCACTTCTCGATAAAATGAACGCGGTGAAACATATCGGCGAGCAGCTCGTTTCTTCTTTCTGAAACCATCTTTGTCCTGATGGTCTCTATGGTCAGGCCGCCATAAAGCAGCCCGGGACTTCTTATCTCCACCCGGTCTTTAAAAACTGCAATGTTGACAGAGTCAAACTCGCGGTAATCCCTATGGCAGAAGGCATTGATTATTGCTTCTCTGAAAGCGGCCTTGTCAATCTCAGGCACATCTATCCTTCTTAATCCTTCCAGCTTCATGCCGATATGAATGTTTTTCAGAATATACTCTTCAGCTTTTTTGATCAGGAAGAAGAGGTCTCCTTCAAAATCCTGCATATCAATGGTAAACGACGTGTCTGTTGTGCCGAAAACGGCGCATCTCAAACGGGCATTTGGGAAAAATATCTGCGGCTTTTTGGAAAATAAGATTGCGGCTGTATTGAGCAGCTTCCCGTCAGACAGGAGCTTTAATTTTTCAAGGGCATTGCGCACTGTGTCATATTTCAGCCCTGAGCCTTTCAAAAATGACTTGATTTTCTTTGCGCTCATGTCTGTGATCTTTGCTTCTTTGCAGGTTTCGGTATCCCATCTCATTTTATCCTTATTCTTTTTGAGAATCAGCGCTTCGAGTTCTTTGGCGCTTAATTGCCGGTCTTCGTCCGCAACCCTTATATATGCCCTGCCATATGCAAAATATGGAATATCATTTCCCTTAAACAGGACTTTGATACATGCCTTGCCGTCTATTTCGATACGCTTTATGTGAGGATAAATTTTAGGTTCAATATGGTCTGCGATGGCTTTTGATATATCACGGGTTGTTTTTTCCGTTACGTTCTGGCCGGCAGCAGCGCCATTGCTTTTAATTCCAAAAAACAATTCCCCGTGCTGATGTTTATTGAGGATCGCAGCTATAGATATAATCGCCTCTTTAATCTCAGAGGTGCTTTTTTTTAACTCCAATGTTTCGGATTCAATAAGTTTCATATTCCAATTCTGTCAGTTTTCAGCAAATGTTCTATTATATACCAGCCGTGAAAAAGGGGAAGATAAATTTCATTACCAATATAGACGTCTGCAAAGCAGGTGTTTTGCTTTCCTGGAGACAAACAGATAAATAAATTTATGCTTGCCGGCAAGTTCAAGAGCAAGCATAGTCTTACCAACGCGTCTTCTGCCGTAATCACCGCCATACGCACAGTATCTTTTGCCTGATTGTAGAGCCTCTTAAGCACCTGTAGTTCCTGTTTGCGATTATAAAACTTCATAGTTCAAATTCCAGGCTGCGCTAAAATTATCGTAACTATCGTTACGGTAATTAACATTACGATAAACCAAAAAAAAGTTCGAAGATTTAGCTCACTTCTTCTTTCAGATCGTCACTCTAATTAGGGATGCAGTCTTATTGAGTCGGTGAATTGTTGAAGCTCAGGACATTGGATGTTTCTGACAAAAAACTACTGATTCGAGATATGGTCGTTGGGGATTTTATCTATCACTTTCTGTTTAAAAGTGACCGTTCAGCTGATTTTCCCCGTAATTATTGCCGGAGGCACTGTTGCAGGCTCTATCCCAAGCTGTGTCAGCAGCGCCTTGCCGCGTATCGTCAAATCAGTGATGAGCTTGAACTGGTCGCGGCAGTCGATGACATAGGCTTTGAGTCTGTAATGCGTTCCCCACGGTTTCTCTGCTGCAGTGACAAGTACCGGGCGTCGGGATTTCAGATACGGACTGGTCATTATTTGTTCTGTTACACGGCGCAGGAAATCAAGTCCGGCATGATGCCGCAGATAGAAATGTTCCAGATTTTGAAGTCCGGGAGGGACACCAGAACCTTATATGCTCCCAATTTTATCGACCGTGCTGAGCTAATCTTTGTCCGTCGTACGTTCTAATAATACTTGATTTATAAAATGTATGGCAGCCGAGGCTGACTGCTGACTGCTTACGGCTGTTTCTTCAGAAACTTTCTTACTTCCCCGACCCTAAGCGTAATCTTGTTGCTGTCCAGGTATTCGAGAAAGGGGAGGGCGTATTTTCTTGAGGTCTTTAAGATATCGCGGAACTCACCGACCGTCATTTCACTCTTCGCACTGAAAAAACTCTTCAAGCCGTCAATCATTTTCGTATAATTGCTCATCGGGATGTACAATGAATCATTTATCCTGACAAGGCTTTTTTCAGAAGCCATGATCTTTAACAGCTCGCCGGCCTCCTGCGGTTTTATTGAGACCGCCACTGCCAGCTCATCTTTTGACGGGGGCTGGAATTCCGCCTGTTCAAGGACTTTCAGCATCTTGTCCTTTAAAACCTTTTTGTCCTCGCTGAGGGATATCCTGAAGGTCTTTAACCGCAGCAGCTCCTTCTCAATTACAATCTGATCAACGCGGTCAAGCATTGCCTCAAAGAGTTTTTGATCAAGCCCGGTGAAAACGGCCCTCAAATCTTCTTTAGACATACCCGGCTTAAGCGGGTTGTTCTTGTGAAAGCCTCCCACTGCAGAGATCGCCTTTTTAGCAAAATCATCGGAGGGGTCTTTGTGTATGATACATCCTTCGCAGGAAATTGCGAGACCTTCTTTGATAAGGGCATTTACTTCTGCTCTGATATCCGGTATTTCGGCCTTGATCCATCCGATAAGTTCATCCTGCGTTATGCCGTTAAGTCCGCTCTGCCTGATCTTGAGAGAGAGTTTTTCTTTCAGACTGCCCTGCTCAAGTATTTCAAGGTCCTTTACGCGTTCATCTCTTCTTCTGCGCCCCGGGGTTGTGTCCAGGATTGATCCTCCGCCGATAGTTACAAGAGGAGAAAATTTTCTGATGATGTATCTGTCGCCGGACATAACAGCTATGGGGTCCTTAAATCTGAACTGGCAATAGGCCTTGTCCCCTGGTTTAAGCTCGTCTCTGCCGTATATAATGATCCTCCCGACAAGCTCGGTCGTGCCGGTGTGGAAATGCACGAGGTTCCTGCTTTTAAGCGCGCTCAAAGACGTATCGCCTAACATGCTGAGGTCCGCATCGATAACATAAGTAGTCCTGATCTTGTCCGGTACGGTTATTACGTCACCTCTCTGCACTTCGTCCTTTGAGACCCCCTGAAGATTTATGGCGACCCTTTGACCGGCGTACGCGGTTTTAAGACTCTCGCCGTGGCTCTGAAGTCCCCTTACTTTGGTCTTGAGGCCTCTGGGGAGTATTTCAACAGGTTTATCAACTGATATGCTGCCTGAAATCGCGGTGCCGGTAATAACAGTGCCGAAGCCCTTGAGGGTAAATATCCTGTCCACCGGCAGCCTGAACACCCCGTTTACGGACTTGGGCTCAACGTGCAGGGCAAGCTCTTCGATCTTCTCTTTTAATAGGTCGATGTTATGGCCTGTCTTTGAAGACACGGCCACCATCTCTGCGCCTTCAAGAAAAGTCCCCTGTACAAATTTACCGACTTCATCCTTAACAAGCTCGATCCAGTCTTGCTCAACAAGGTCTGATTTGTTAATTACGATCAGTCCCCTCTTAACTTTAAGCAGATTACAGATATCGAGATGCTCCCTGCTCTGGGGCATGATCCCTTCGTCAGCGGCAATGACCATAAGGACGATATCTATGCCGCCCGCTCCAGCGAGCATGTTCTTGATCAACCGCTCATGTCCAGGCACATCGACAATGCCCACCTTCAGCCCCCCCGGATAAGCCAGGTCCGCGAAACCCAGATCAATCGTGATGCCCCGTTCCTTTTCTTCCTTGAGCCGGTCAGGGTCCGTGCCTGTCAGGGCCTTTACGAGCGCGCTCTTTCCGTGGTCTATATGTCCTGCTGTTCCTAGAATTACGTAGCGGTTCATAGTTGATATATTTACATTCCAGAGTCAATAAAAAATTTCTATTATTCTATCATTTTCCGGGGAATGAAGTGGACAAACCTGCTCTTGTCCTGATAGAAATTGTTAAGTTTACCTGTTTCGTCAGGGACTAAATAGAATTGAATTATAGTATTCGGATAGTGTCAATATAAATTGCAGGTTGATGTCAATGATAACAACCAGGTATCGTTACTATACAGACATGGTTACTGTTATTGGCAATACCTGCTGCTCAATAATTCTGAGATTGCTCTTTTTGTATTTATAACTGAAACACCCTGCGGTCTCTGCCGCAGGGTGTTTCAGTTATAAAATCTATAGAAAAAACTTTCTTTTTTAAATATATATGCATAATATCTGTTGCATAACTGTACAAAATATGTAATTATAAAGCATGAAATTCGAATGGGATCCCGCAAAGAGCGAGTCAAACAGGAATAAACACGGCATTGATTTTCAAACAGCAAGGGGGTTATGGCACGATGAGCTTCGTATAGAAATTTATGCGCCACATCCTGTTGAGGACCGCTGTATCATTATTGGACAGTTTCAGGGGAAACTATGGACATGTGTTTATACCATGAGAGAGGACACGTCCCGAATCATTTCAGTGAGACGATCGAGGTCAAAGGAGGTGAAGTTATATGAAAAAGAAAATGCCGGCCAAGGACACAAAAGAGTTTGATCAGCGGTTTGACAAGGGAGAGGACATTCATGATCTTATAGATATGTCAAAAGCGACAATTATGCGCACTAGGAAAAAAGTGCGCATCACAATAGATATTGCTGAAACCCTGGTAAACGAAATTGATGAAATACGTCAGACGATTGTTGCTGAAACCCTGGTAAACGAAATTGATGAAATACGTCAGACGATTGGTGTTGATAGAGGAGCCTTGATAAAGATCTGGCTGCATGAACGTGTGAAGCAGGAAAAAGGAGCAGCCTGATTATCTGCATATAAAAAAAGGTCCGCGCACTTGAGATACTTAATCGTGTTTGTTAATTGATTATGGCAGCAATAACGCATCGTACCAACGTCCTCACTTCCCTGTCCTGAATAGTCCTCGCATCAACAAGCAGCACGTCGCCCTGTATCCTCGCTATTACCGGTGGATTGCCCAGCCGTAATCTCTCTTCAAGCGCATTGACAGAAATCCCTGACGGTTTAACAGATACGGCATATGTTGGGAAATCCGTCTCCGGAAGTGAGCCGCCTCCGGCGCGGGATTGATCAGGGACGATATTCATGTCCGCCTGACCTGAAAGGGACTTCTTTAATGAAGCAAGTATCTTCCCTGCCCTTTTTCTTATCACCTCAACCGGCTGCGTCAACATCCTTATAGTGGGGATTTCCTTCAGCGCCTTTTCTTCATCAAGATACTGCATAAAGGTTGCCTCAAGCGCGGCAAAGGTCATTTTATCAATACGCAGCGCCCTGAGCATGGGGTTCTTCTGGATTTCCTGTATCAGTTTTTCCTTCCCGACAATGATACCCGCCTGCGGACCGCCGAGGAGTTTGTCTCCGCTGAATGTCACAAGGTCCGCGCCCTGCCTGATTACCTCCTGCACAGTCGGTTCCCCGTACAACCTGAACTTCTCAAGACTGATCAGGCACCCGCTGCCGAGGTCATCGATAACCGGGATATTGAAATCCTTTCCCAGCTTCACAAGCTTTTCTACCGGGACTTCTTCGGTAAAGCCGATCACCTTGTAATTGCTCTGATGGACCTTCATCAGAAGCCCTGTGTTGCCGCAAACGGCATTTTCATAATCTGACAAATGCGTCTTGTTTGTTGTGCCTACTTCTCTCAGGACCGCGCCGCTTGCCTGCATGACTGCCGGTATCCTGAAGGAACCCCCTATCTCAACAAGTTCCCCGCGTGACACGATGACTTCCTTTCCTTTTGCAAAGGTATCGAGACAGATCAGCACAGCTGCAGCATTATTATTCACAACTATCGCGTCCTCGGCACCGGTCAGTTCCCTGATAATATCCTTTATATGGGAGTATCTCTTGCCCCTCTTGCCTTTGGAAATATCATATTCGAGGTTAGAATATCCTCCTGCATTAGCCACAACATTTTCGATGGCCCTGTCAGAAAGTATAGCCCTGCCAAGGTTAGTGTGGATAATAACTCCTGACGCATTTATAAGGGGCCGCAGCTTATATGCAGAATGTTTTTTGATTGCCTTTTCAATTTCAGCTGCAATAGCATCAATGGTTATTTCAGGGTCTGCGCCGGCAAGTATCTCTTTACGCTTCGAATCAATTACCTCTCTAATTGAACGGATGACAATAGCTCTATAATGAGACTCAAGCCACTTTTGTCCATGGGGACTCATCAAACACTCATTGACCTGCGGTAACTGGGAGAGTTTTTGCTGAATTCTCATGTGTTATTTATATACAATTAAAATATTAAATGTCAAAAATATTGCAATAGAACTCATGTTCTGTTACTCTTCTGTTCTTCTGTCCCGTCTCTCCATCTTCCCGGCAAGTTCCTTCCAGTTGCAGGCTTGAAGTTCTTTGACCATTTTGTGAAATGCCCCATTCTCAATAATTTTAATCCGTTCCGACTCTTTTTCTACTCCATAAAAAGGCAGCATTATGAAAAATGCCTGATCAACATGCTTCTTTACAGGATCCAGCACATCTTCGCGCCTTGTGTAATAGGCGTCTTCCCCTTCTTCGCAGGGCTTGCCAAAGACGTTAAACTGCCTGCATGCCATTGGCCGCATTGGATGTATTGAGCAGGCGCCGTCGATGAGGAAGGGGCAGGAGTCATTTTTATTAAAACTGAAGAGCTGCTTTTTAAGAACATCTCTAACGTCACCAGCCAATTTTTCAGTTACATACCATGAGATGCCTACAATTTCCAGTGGATAAACGGGAATATCCTGATGAGTGCTGCAGCAGTGAGAACACCCTTTAGTACAGGCTGGCTTCCTGCCTTTCTTTTTTTCTTTTTCAATTGCCTTGGCTATTCCTTTATCAACAATATGATAACCATCCAGTAACAACTTAAGCCATGAATGCTTTCTTTCGTCAATAGGGAATGAGAGCCTCTTGATTTCATTAAAACCGGATCTGTCTCTTTTCTTTTTAGTCATTTTCAGAAGCAGGAATTAAAAATATGTCATCTTTAGTATATTTAATCTACATATATTTTATGCTCCTGAAAAAATTTTAGACAGACTTGAGGACATTTGCAAGAGACTTATAAGAATAGCGGCTGTGATAGAATAAATCTGTTATGAAAGTCATAGTCGCCATGAGCGGCGGGGTTGATTCCTCTGTTGCCGCGTATTTGTTGAAGAAACAGGGATTTGATGTAATTGGGCTTAGTTTTGAACTCTGGGACCGGAGGGACTTGAGCTCATCCAATGCCTGCTGTTCTCTTGAAACTATCGAGCTTGCCAAATCTGTTGCAAATAAGATCGGGATAAAGCATTACACTGCAGATGTTCGTGATGCTTTCTACAGTCATGTGATTGAAACATTTTGTGAATCCTATATCAAAGGGGTTACTCCAAATCCCTGTATATTGTGCAATAAATATATAAAATTTGATTTTCTCCTCAAGAAGGCCAAAGAACGGGATGCCGATTTTATATCAACAGGGCATTATGCAAGGATAGAAAGCCAGGGGTCAGGGGTCAGGGGTCAGGGAGGTAATCGCCGGTTGCTGAAAAAAGGCATTGACCCGATAAAAGACCAATCTTACGTTTTATATGTTATGAAGCAAGAGGAGCTTGCAAAGACCATCTTTCCTCTGGGTGAAATGAAAAAAGAAGAGACCCGGCAAATTGCAAAAGATATTGGACTTGCCAATGCATTAAGGGCTGAAAGTCAGGAAATCTGCTTTATCGGCGATGATAACTATTCTGATTTTATTAAAAATTTTTCACCTGAGGCGCTCCAGCCGGGCAAGATCTTTGACACAAGCGGAAAGGTCCTTGGGGAGCATAAAGGGATTGCTTTTTACACCATAGGACAGAGAAGAGGCCTGGGCATATCAGCATTAAAGCCAAATTATGTGGTTGATATCAATCATAAAAATAATACAATAATAGTCGGTTCAAGGGATGATGCAATGGGAAAAAATCTTAAAGTCAAAGACTTAAACTGGATATACATAGATTCTATTACAGCCCCAATAAAAGCACATGTTAAAATACGTTCTACGATGAAAGAAAAACCCTCAACAATACACCCGCTAAAGGACAACAGGGTATTAATCGAGTTTGACGACCCTCAATGGGCGCCTGCTTCCGGGCAGAGCGCGGTATTCTACCAAGGAGATTTAGTCATAGGTGGAGGGATAATTGAATAAAATTTTTTTGAGGTACAGAATTTTGGGTTTAATTTTTTAATATTTCAGTGTATACTTATCTGCAAATGCCCAGATATAAGATAGGATGCAGCGGATTCTTGTATGATTCATGGAGAGGCCCATTTTATCCTGAGGAGCTTCCTCATGTCAGATGGCTGTCATTTTACATGACAAAGTTTAATTCTATTGAATTAAATGTTACTTTCTACAGGCTTCTGAAAAAAGAGGCATTTGAAAGATGGTATAAAGAAACCCCTCCTGATTTCTCATTCTGCCTTAAAGGCAGTCGTTTTATATCACATGTAAAGAAACTTAAGGATGTTGAACTCCCGCTTTCAACTTTTTTTAATGCCACTGCCCCGCTTCTGGAAAAACTGGATGTTATTCTCTGGCAGTTGCCGCCTAATTTGAAACTCAATATGAAAAATCTTGAAGACTTTGTGGAAAATCTGAAGCAATATCCCGTACGTCATGTTTTTGAGTTCAGGCATAAAAGCTGGCTTGTTAAAAAGGTCTATAATCTGCTTTCTTCTGCCAATATAGCCGTCTGTATGGCTGACTGGCCTGAATTTATTAATGAGTTACCGTTAACTGCAGACTTTGTTTATATACGAAGGCACGGCGAGGATGGTAATTATGCAACAAATTATACTACTGATCAACTGACAGAAGACGCAAAAAAAATAAAAGAGTATATGAAACTGGGGAAGGATGTATATTGTTATTTTAACAATGACTCCTTTGCATATGCTCCCAAAAATGCTCTCGAACTTATTTCAATTCTTGAAAAAACAATTCCAAAATCGCTGACCATGCCGTCAGAGCCTAAACCCTTGAAGACAAAGCTTGTAAAGCAAAAGACAGAGAAAGAAAAGCCTGCTGCAAAGAAAAAAGTTGCCGTGCCAAAAACTGCTGCAACAGCGGTAAAGAAAACAGCTCCCAGGACAACCACGAAAACTGTTAGAAAATCCATAGTAAAAAAACCTAAAAAGACTGCGCTCAAGACCGCTAAAAAACCATCAAAGAAAAAGTAGTGACATAAGTTCTTCAAGCCTTTTTCCTGACAGCAAATTATATACGTGTCTAAAGAGAATGAATGCCGGCAATATACATAAGGCGTTAATAACATTAAAACATCAGGTAAAAAGTCTTGATGTACCGTGGCTTGAGAATATGGTCAAACAGGACCAAAAAAACAGAGACCCTTTCAAAGTGCTTATATCCTGCATGTTAAGTCTCCGGACTCAGGACAAGACTACAGGTGAAGCTTCAGAGAGACTCTTTAAAATGGCCCCTGATATCGAATCATTATCAAAGCTGACTGTCGGAAAGATTGAAAAGACAATTTATCCGGTTGGTTTTTATAAGATTAAGGCAGGCAGAATCAGGGAACTATGCAGGGTAATAATAAATAATTATGATTCAAAGGTCCCCGATGATCTGGATGAGTTGCTTAAACTTAAAGGCGTAGGACGGAAGACCGCAAACCTGGTCCTCACTCTCGGTTACAAAAAACCGGGAATATGCGTCGATACGCACGTCCACAGGATAACAAACAGATGGGGGTATGTTAAAACAAAGACTCCGGAGCAGACAGAATTTGCACTGAGAAAAATACTGCCGCCCAAATACTGGCTTGATATAAACGGGCTTCTTGTCGCCTTCGGCCAGAACATATGCAAACCAATATCTCCTATTTGCAGCAAATGCAGTATTGAAAATTATTGCAGAAAGGCCGGGGTTGAAAAGCACAGGTAATTTCCGCACTCGAATTGCCGAAAAAAGCAGTTTGGATTTAAATTAGTTGAATTCTTTTAAGCTTTTCTGGTAACTTAGCCTATCAGGAGGTTATTCTTTGACAAAAAACTTTGCCGTTTATTCCCTTATCTCTGTTCTGCTTATAATCTCATGCGCCTCTGTTCCAAACTCGGAAGATATTAAAAAGGCTGAGACCCTCAACAAAATAGGATACTCTTATTTGGACAACGGGCAGGTCAATGAAGCATTTATTGAATTTCAGAAAGCCCTTGCCTTAAATCCTCATAACAAGGAGGCGCTTTATAATCTGGGATACATAAGCAGCATATTTAAAAAGTTTCCCGAAGCCATATCTTATTACAAACGCGCTCTATCTATAGATCCAGCTTACTCGGAAGCAATAAATAATCTTGGAGTACTATATTCGGAGACGGGAAACTGGGATGAGGCAATTAAATACTTTAAAGCCGCTTTGGACAATGCGGTATACCTTACACCAGCATGGGCTTATTCAAATCTGAGTTATGCCTATTATAAAAAAGGTGATTATTTGAACGCGGAGAATGCCGTCAAGGATGCACTTTTAAGAAACCCTGTCTCCCCCAAGGCAGTTTACATCCTGGGACTGATCTATTTAGAAACTCATAATGATGAGGCAGCCATTGAAGAGTTTAAAAAAGCTATAGGCATGCTGCCGGATTATACAGATGCCCATTGGGAATTAGGAAAGGCCTACTTCAAAACCGGCAAGAAAGCCAGGGCATTGAAACACTTCGAACTAGTAGTCGAAAAAGATAATAATATAGAGCGAAAGAGAGAAGCTTTAAATTATATTGAACAACTAAAGTATTGACAAAGGCGCATGCCTGCTGGTATCTTTCATCATTGATGTTTTTAAACATAACAATTTTCTAAAAAGAAAGGAGAGAATCTATGACCAAAGCAGAACTTGTTGATGCAGTAGCAGCCGGAGCTGAAATATCAAAAGCAGCTGCTGCAAAAGCCGTTGATTCTTTTACCGGGACAATTGCTAAATCACTTAAGAAAGGGAAGAAGGTCACTCTTGTCGGCTTCGGAACTTTTTCCGTTGCAAAAAGAAAAGCAAGAAAAGGCCGCAACCCCAGAACAGGTGAAGCCATAAAAATTGCTGCTTCCAAGACTCCGAAATTTTCCGCTGGAAAGGCCCTCAAACAAGCAATAAAGTAATATTCTAAAATCATCTCAGGGAGTCCCGGCTCTTCGGGATTCCTTGAGATATATTCAACTATAGAAATCCGCAGAAATTATTCAGGATAAGTAAATTGAAGCCGCTGTATTGAAGTAGATATCCCTGTCTTTGAATTGACCTCAACAACAACACATGAAAGCAGGGATTCTCCTCTTGCTGTTTCAAAACGGACAGGGATTTGAGTTAGAAATTTATTTATTATCTGTTCTTTCTTTACGCCTATAACAGAGTCAGTTGGCCCAGTCATTCCAACATCCGTAATAAAGGCAGTGCCCTGAGGCAGTATTTTTTCATCAGCCGTTTGAACATGGGTATGTGAGCCCAAAACAGCGCTCACTTCCCCATCGAGGAACCACCCGATTGCTGATTTCTCGGATGTTGCCTCTGCATGAAAATCAACGATAACAACTTTCGTCTGCTCCTTTAGCGCAGGTACCTCCCTTTTTGCAATCTGAAAAGGACAGTCAAGTGGCTGCATAAATATTCTGCCGGAAAGATTCAGTATGGCAATTTTCTCTCCGGCTGATGTATTCATAACAATGCTGCCCGCCCCAGGGACGTCCGAGGGATAGTTTGCAGGTCTTAACAGCCTGTTTTCTTTCTGGATGTATGAGACAGCTTCCTTTTTGTCCCAGATATGATTGCCTGAGGTCAAAATATCAATGCCGAGAGCAAATAGTTCTTCCCCTATAGATTTTGTTATTCCAAATCCGCCGGCGGCATTTTCGGCATTTGCAATTACAAAATCAATCTTCAGCTTACTGATAAGGCCGGGAAGCCCCTCTTTGACCGCTTGCCTGCCCGGCTTCCCGACGATGTCGCCAATGAAAAGTATTTTCATTTTTTATAGCTATCAGCTTATTTCGCGTACTCCACGTATCTTGATTCTCTTATCACTGTGACTTTAATCTGTCCCGGATAAGTAAGTTCACTTTCTATTTTCTTTGCCAGATCTCTGGAAATCTGGGCACAGACTTCGTCACTGACTTCTTCAGGCTTTACAATAATTCTCACTTCTCTTCCAGCCTGTATCGCATATGATTTATTCACTCCTTCAACAGATGTGGCAATTTCCTCCAATTTCTCGACGCGTTTTATGTAATCCCCCAACGTCTCTTTTCTTGCGCCGGGTCGAGCAGCAGAAAGGGCGTCTGCGGCAGCTATGAGTGAAGCCTCCACAGTTATCGGGTCACCTTCCCCATGATGGACCTGAATTGCATTGACGACCTTTGCTTTCTCTCCGTACTTCTTGGCTATATTAGCTCCAATTGACTGATGCGAACCTTCAACTTCGTGGTCAATAGCTTTTCCGATGTCATGCAGAATACCGGCCCTTTTCGCAAGCTTCGGGTCCACTCTCAGCTCACCTGCCATAACACTTGCCAGGTAAGCGACTTCTATAGAGTGCTTTAAGACATTTTGTCCATATGATGTCCTGTACTTAAGCCTTCCAACAAGTTTTACCAGTTCAGGGTGTACCCCATGAAGTCCAAGGTCAAAGATGGCTTTCTCTCCCTCTTCCTTTATAGTCGCTTCAATCTCTTTCTTAACTTTTTCAACAATTTCTTCAATCCTTGTAGGGTGTATTCTCCCGTCAGCGATAAGCCTTTCCAGGGAAATTCTTCCTATCTCTCTCCTCACAGGGTCAAAACATGACAGCAAAACCGTTTCCGGGGTATCATCGATGATGTACTCAACTCCGGTAGCAGCTTCAAGCGCCCTGATATTTCTGCCTTCTCTGCCGATTATCCTCCCCTTCATCTCATCACTCGGCAGGCTGACCGTAGAAATTGTATGATCACTGACATATTCACTGGCATAACGCTGAATAGCCAGACTTAAAATCTCCTTGGATTTTCTGTCGGCAGACTCCAGTACCTCATCTTCAACACGTTTTGCTATCTTTGCGGCCTCGAATTTCGATTCATTTTCAACCCGCTGCAGAAGCTCTGTTCTTGCTTCTTCAACGCTCATCTTTGAGATCTGTTCAAGCACTTCGTTTTGTTTCTTCATAAGCGCCTCATAATCACGCTCTTTGTCCTGTAAGGCTTTTTCCCTGTTGTTGATTTCTCTTTCTTTTTTGTTGAAATGATACTCCTTCTTGTCAAGCTGGTCCAACTTCCGGTCAAACATTTCCTCTCTTTGTCTAAGCCTTTTATCGAGCTGGGTCAGCTCAGAACGGTGCTCTTTCAATTCTCTTTCGGTCTCGGTCTTTAAACGGAGACTTGTGTCCTTGGCCTCAAGCTGCGCTTCCTTTTTTATGGTATCGGCTTCTTTCCTGGCTTCATCTAACAACCTCTCGCCCTTCGCCTCTACTTCTTCCATTTTTTTGCGTGTGCTTACTTTATGATAAAAGTACGCTGAAAAGAAACCAACAATCAGCCCTGCAGCCAGAAGAACAACTTTGATCAATATATCCATTATCTGCTCCTCCTTTCACGTAGTCTTTGTCTGAATATTTTTTCGTGACCTTCTTCTGATGGGAAAAAGAACATCTTGTTTTTTGCAACATACTGCTGATCTACATGGTGTCCATCGTAATCATGAGGATATTTATATCCTACCCCTGCTCCTAAACGCATTGCACCTTTGTAGCCTGTACTCTTCAAATGAGCAGGAACAGGGTTGAGTCTGTCTTCCCTGACGCTTGACAATGCACTTTCTATGCCGGTGAAGGACGCATTACTCTTTGGGGCCATTGCTATATATAATGCCGCCTGCGCTAAGGGAATCCGGCCTTCGGGCATTCCGATTGATTCAACCGCGCTCATTGCGGCAACCGCGATTTGCAGAGCTCCGGGATCGGCGTTTCCAACATCTTCAGAAGCACAGATAATAATTCTACGGGCAATATAAAGCGGATCTTCACCGCCTTCAATCATTTTAGCAAGCCAGTAAAGGACAGCGTCCGGGTCTCCGCCCCGCATACTCTTTATGAACGCCGAAATAGTGTCATAGTGTTCATCCTCACTGTAATATAAGAATTTTTTCTGTAAAACTTCTTTAGCCAGCTCAAAATCATAGCTTATTCGTTCAGTGCTTTTTATTATAAAAATGCCCAGTTCAAGTATATTCAATGCCTTCCTCGCATCACCTTCTGAAGATGTTGCAATGAAGTCCAGGGCATCAGGATCTATTTTAATGTTTAACTCACCTACTCCATTCTTTTTGTCCTGCAAAGCTCTTTGAAGCAAAACCTTAATTTCAGATTCACTTAATGGAAAAAACTGAAAGACCATGGACCTTGAGGAGAGTGCCGGGATTATGGAAAAAAACGGGTTTTGGGTCGATGCGCCTATCAGCGTCACTGTTCCACTTTCAACATCAGGCAGCAGCGCATCCTGCTGGAGCCTGTTAAAGCGGTGGATCTCATCAACAAAGAGAATGGCCCTGCTTGTATTTTTCGCCTCTCTTAAGGCCTCTTTAATGTCAGCCACTCCGGAGGTAACAGCATTTAAGGCCATAAAGAGTGCCCGGGTTTTTCCGGCAATTATGTATGCAAGCGCAGTCTTTCCCGTACCGGGCGGGCCATAAAGTATAAGCGACACTATTGAGTCCCTTTCAATAGCCTCCCTGAGGGGTTTGCCGTGTCCCAGCAAGTGTGACTGCCCGACAAATTCATCTAAGTTCTTAGGCTGCATCCTCCATGCAAGAGGGGCGCTTCTGTCTGAATTAAATAGATCCATTATATGACCGGAGTTACCCGGCTCCCTTAGACGCAGGGTGCGGCGACCACTGAAAGGCTTACGACAGAAGGAATCTTACACGGGCGGAAAGAATAATTTATGCGATAATCCGGAATCTCTAAAATTAACCTCATTAAAATCCTTAAGTGATAGAAGGATTTTTGAAAACAAAAAATTAACAAATTTTTTGTGAGGTATTGCAATTTGATAGCTGCTTTTATAATTATTCATTCCCAGGAAACCTTAACTGTCGAAGCAAAACATTTTACTCGGTCCCGCAACTGCGAGATTAGGAGACCCACCTTGCCGTGTAGAACAAAAACTTAAATCCCTGTAAAAACAGGTGGGCGTCTTAAAAGCAAGATCAGGCATAATCCCTGACGTATCAGGGCGCACAACACTTAACTTTCTTTGACTCCCAAATTCTCGAATGTAGGAAAAAGTTTTAATTCCAGTCACAAACAAGGCAGGCGAACCTCCCTTTTTTTCTTCTTTTATAACAGAAAAGAAGGGTATTAATCAAGATAACTAATTGCAGTTGTGCGCGAGGTCTTGCCCTTACCCGGCAACTCGCAAATTGCAGCAATTCTAACTTAATTTCATTTCAAGCCCGTAATCCATAAGAATATTTCTTAATTTTTCCTTATTCCCGCTGCTCATTTCACACAGTGGCAGTCTCATTTCGTCCTGAATCTTTCCCATTAAACTGAGAGCGGTTTTTACCGGTATGGGGTTTGTTTCTATAAACATGCCCTTGTTTAACGGCTCAAGTTTAAAATGCAGCCTCCGTGCCTCATTAATATTGCCCTCCAGCAATGCCTTACACATGCCGGATACATCCTTGGGAGCCACGTTTGCTGAAACAGATATTGTGCCTTTTCCCCCAAGGAGCATTAGTGAAAAAGTAGTAAAATCATCTCCTGATAGAACAGTTATTTTATCACCGCAGAGGCGTAATATCTCACTTGCTTGCGCCATGTTCCCGGTTGCTTCTTTAATTGCCACGATGTTATTGATTTCAGCAAGCCTTGCAACTGTTTCAGGAAGTATATTGACTGCTGTCCGGCCTGGGACATTATAGAGGATCTGTGGAATATCAATCGCCTCTGCGACTGCCTTATAATGTCTGTAAAGACCTTCCTGTGTCGGCTTATTATAGTAAGGCGCCACCAGGAGCGCCCCGTCTGCACCCATTTCTTTTGCCTTCCTGGTCATCATAATTGTCTCGTCCGTTGAGTTTGCCCCTGTGCCAGCAATAACAGGGACCCTGCCGTTTACAACTCTAATAGCAACCTCTATCACTCTGTAGTGTTCTTCGTAGTCCAGTGTGGCTGACTCTCCTGTTGTACCGCATGGCACAATTGCATTTGTCCCTTCGGCAATATGCCATTCAATCAGGTCACTGAAAGCCTTTTCATCAAGCTTGTAATTTTTAAACGGTGTAACTATTGCAACGATTGAACCTTTAAACATGTTACCTCCTATAACTTCTGTATTGATTATGAAGTATAAATATTATGGCAAACTCTGAATTAAGGTCAAGTGAAAAAACTTCTAACTTCAGACCTATTGAGTTTTTTTAATAATTTCAATGTAAAATATAACTCGTTATTAGTCATGTTTTAGTCTTTACTCGCATGACTAATAACAATAAGCTAATAACAAAAAACGGTTTTTAAATGTTTGATCTCGGTACTCAGGAACTTATTGTAATCTTTATCGTTGCTTTTTTAGTATTCGGCCCTAAAAAACTCCCGGAGCTGGGCAGGACGCTCGGAAAGGGAATCAGGGAGCTGAAAACTGCAATGCGCGGCATAAAAGCTTCTTTTGATGAATCAGTCCCGGATATCACAGAAGAGATTAAGGGAGTAAAATCTGATTTAGAAAAATCCATATATAAATCAATTGAAGATAATTTTGAGGGGAAAAAAGAAGTCAAAGAAAACAGCGAAGCCAAGACAAGTAACGAAATGAGCGAGACATCTGAGGAGAAAGTTAAAGAAAAAAAAGAAACGGACAAGGATGGATAAAGCTCCGCTTACAGAACATCTCAGTGAATTAAGAAACAGAATTGTGGTATCGCTTATAGCTGTTGCTATCACGTTTGGTATTTGCTTTAACTACTCCGAAGATATATTCCATGTATTAACATCACCGCTGCATAAAACCCTTGAATTTTCTCTCCATAAACCTTTTCTATCTTTTATTCCCTCAAAAACGCCCGGGATCAAACTCGTTTTTCTGGCGCCTGCTGAGGCGCTGTGGATGCACATGAAGATAGCATTTATCAGCGCATTTATAATCTGCTCCCCTCTTATTTTTTTTGAAATCTGGAGATTTGTTGCCCCTGGCCTTCTGGAAAAAGAAAGAAAATATGCATTGCCTTTTATTATTACAACTACATTCCTTTTTTTGATCGGCTCCCTTTTTTGCTTCATCATTATACTTCCATTTGCAATGAATTTCCTTCTCAATTATAAGACTGAAAATCTGACGCCAATGATTTCAGTGGGGAACTACATAGATCTTTGCCTGAAGTTTATTTTGTCCTTTGGCGCCATTTTTGAATTGCCGGTAATCCTGGTATTTCTTACAAGGATGGGGATTGTGACGCCTGAATTTCTCTCAAAAAACAGGAAATACGCAGTGCTTATTGCATTCATCGCAGCTGCGGTGCTTACTCCTACTCCTGATGCCTTTAATCAGACGCTTATGGCCGTTCCCATCATAATATTGTATGAGGCGGGAATATGGGCATCAATGATATTTAAGAAAAAGAAAAAACAGGAAGCAGAATCGAAATAACGGAAAAATAATTAATTCTTACTGCTGGCGCCGGCCTTTATTCTCTTGTACTTATCTTCGCCGACACACTCTTTTGCAAAGGCACACCAATCCAGGCATGTAGGACCGATAAGACGTGAATTCATCTTTCCACACTTCTTGCATTTAGTCTCGGTCTCATCGCTCCATATTTCCAAGTCTGAGCCACAATGACGACATTTGATGTCTTCTGGTTTAGGTTGTTTTATATCCTGACTGCCAGGACATTCATTTTTAAACATTTTTACTCCTTTAATATTTTATAGTTTATTCATAATACAATTATAATTCTATGATTTGGGTCATATGAAGGGATTTGGAGCTTTTTGTACAAAAAGGTTGTCGTTAATTTATTAATATATCGTGTTATAATTAATACAAAATTTGCCGTTAGAGATATAAGAAATCAGCGTATATGTCTTGCTAATCTTATTAAAATTCTGACGAAAATAAATATGAAATATTGTGAACTTAATAATGATCGAATCGTCATGAATAGTATGATGGCTTTATTTTCTGAGAAATTTCCTCATATTTCAGAACTGTTACCTGATTTAAGTGATCCTGTTAATGTCAAAAACAATGCAATCAGATCCACGTGTCAGAAGACTATTTATAAATTCAGACGCTGAAGAAAAAAAGGAAAAGACTAATGGCATCAGAACAGCATAAAACATTTAATAATCTCGAGATAAGACTGCGAAAAGAAATTATTGCTCTGTTTGAAAAAGTCATGCCAAATAACTATAACTCTTTTTTAAATCCCAACTTAGCAAATTGCTGGGAAGTTCTGGACTGCAAATCTACAGACTGTCCCCTCCGTAAAAATGAATCCAATGCTGAACGCTGCTGGCAAGTTGCAGCCGCATGCTGCAGCAGGAAACCGCAGGGCGACATCTTTCAGAAATATAATGAGTGCTGCAGCTGTAAAGTATTTAAGGCTTCCTGCCCGACAATAGTTGAAGAAATAGGGGAATATTTCAACAACCTGTTATTTTTACTTTATGAACAACAACAGAAGATTCTGGAGGATAAGCAGCGTATTTCAAATACTCATGGAGAGCTGAACACAGTTTTGGAACAACTCCAAAATCAGGAAAGAAAAATTAAGGAAATAATGATTACCGATAAACTTACTACATTATTTAACCGGCATCATCTGGTGACAGTGCTTGAAGATGAGATTGCCCGCTGCCAGAGATTCAGCCGTCCGATTGCATTGATAATGATAGATATAGATGATTTTAGAAGTTTTAATGAATCTTACGGTCATCAGGCAGGCGATAATATGCTTTCATTTGTCGGCACCCTGATAAAGGAAAACACCAGAAAATTCGATCGGGCTTTCAGATACGGCGGAAAAGAGTTTGTTGTGGTGCTGCCGGAATCGGATTTAACAATGGCATATATAGTCGCCGAGAGAATACGTAAAGGCTTTGAGATCAATTCTTTTCCCGTGAGAAAGAGAGACAGCGAAAAGCACGAGAACATCTCCCGCACAGTCAGTATAGGGCTTACCGCCACTTTTGCTTACGGTACTCAGAGTATCAGTATTTTTGAGTTGATTAATCAAACAGAAAAAGCCTTATATCAGGCAAAAGGAAAAGGCGGCAACATCTGTATCAGATTTAATTAAGCAGCGCTCCTGACTTGTCAGACCTTGACCCAGCATTCTGACTGCTGTAGAGACGAATCCAGTATTTCAGTTAATTTCTCTTCTAATATCGGATTCCTGCCTTCTAATCCCTCAAGCAGTTTCCTGGGAATTTCAACCGTGCATAACTTGTCATTCTTTATAAGCTGAAACTTATACACAATCTGCATAAAAATATAGAAAATACGAAGCACTATAATTGAAGCATCGATCTCCCTGATTTTTTCTTCGACTATCTCGTATGAAGGAACTTCATGTTTTGTTACTTGACGATCCATAAATTTCTTTACCTCTTCAATCCTTTATTTAATGAGTTTATATTCTCTATTGTCATTTGTCTATTATTTTTTTCGCTGCAATCGTTTTAAATTCTTAATGTGTTAAATGGTCCGTGACATTAACCTTGATCCAGTGCGGATCCCACCAGTATAGAGGCGATACCTCATAACCGTGCATAAGCAAGCCGAAATGGAGGTGGTCGCCGCCGGCAAGACCTGTAGAACCTGTTTTTGCAATTATCTCGCCCTTTGAAACTTTCTGCCCCTCATTAACCGTAATTACTGATAAGTGTCCATAAAGGGTCATAAGCCCAAGCCCGTGGTCTATGATCACAGTATTGCCATATATGCTTAGGTCTCCGGCAAATCTGATGATACCGGTATTAGCAGCTTCCACCGGCGCATTTTCAATGGACGCAAGATCATACCCTAGATGGACGCTTTTACTTATCGGATTACCATTGTAAAGATAGGTTCTTCTGTCACCGTACACTGCCATAACCTTGCTGTTCTTTAATTGCAAAAAGTTTCCCTCCCACAGCATACCAGGCTCTGTGTCTTTCGCAATATCTAATAATTTATTAAGACTTTGCCGTCTCAATTCCTCGTTTACTTTCTTGAAAGCGCCTGCGGGGTCGTGAATATTGGTTTCATTAAGTAAAGGAGATACCACTCTATTTATGAAATCGTCATCAATGTTGATTGATGATATATTATATTTTGTCATCTTCAACCTGGTCGGAAGTGTTCTAATGCTCCGGTTGCCAGCAATATCCGTTGCTACGGCATAAAATAAACTCCCATCGCCAAGATCATAGGGGGCAGGGAAAAATACATAATAAATATTGCCGGCAGCTTTTTCCTGGCCCGGTGTGAGCCTGAATGCCTTAAAGGTCTTATCTGCCACAGCCCGGTTCTTATCAACAAGTTTAATAAAAACAGAGTCTTCCCCTTTAGCCATTAGTACACTGAATCCCCCACTGCCCGCATATATGAAGGGAGGGGCTGTTTCAACTTCAATCTCCGGAGGTACTGTATCAATTACTGATTCAATATTATACTGGATCTTTTTTAATATTCCGGCTTTTGCCTTGATAGTTATAACAGCCTTGCCGTCTGTCAATCCGATGGCTTTAGGTTTTATTTGTAACGAATATACTTTTCCCCCTGTTGAAGGGATGTCCTTCAATAAATTAATTTCCTTCCCTTGCTGATTAATGGATATCTCGATAGACCGTATATTTTCACTGCTGAGTTTAACGGTCTCGTCGGCAGTCAAATAATTAAAAGCCTCTATTCCTTTAACAGCGGGGGCAGAAATTAAAAAAAGTTGATACGCTAAAAAAGCAATTACAATAATAAGCGGTAGAATAAAGAAAAGCCCTATTCGCCCAAACCCATCTCTCTTGTTATACATTAAATCAATTAACTCTAAAATTCTTTTCACAGTATAAAAAAATCAAATAGCTTTATATTTTGCACAAATTGTTTTTATAATGCAAGAAATATTTTTTGTCTGTCAAGCCAAATTTAAAATGTCCGGTTTTTACCAAAATAGAAATGTCCGGTTTTCATATTTGTAATTCTTTCTGTTGAAAACTGTTTTGTTGTACCGCAGGCTTAAACCTCCTCCACGGATGATGTGGCGAAGGGATGTGAGGCTTTTTCTTTTAAAAAAATAATATAAGGGATTCCTTCTTAGGACGTTTATTCCCAAGTTGTATTAATAAATAGTTGAACATGGATAGAATTAAGATTTTTTATTTTGTTCAGATGTTTTCAAAACGTATAATGGCTTTTTTTGACCTTCATGGTAAGAGCTGACAAGCATTTCTCCAAGAAGCCCCATGCCGATAAGTTGTATTCCGATTATTACTAACAAAATACCGAGTAGAAGTAATGGCCTGTGTCCTATCGACTGTCCTGAAAACCATATGAGCATAAGATAGAAATTAACAGAGAAACCCGCAATGCCACATGCCAGTCCAACAGGTCCAAATGCTTGCATAGGCTTCGTAGAAAAACTCTGCAGAAACTTAACAGTTATTAAATCGAGAATTACCATCAAAGTCCGTGATATCCCGTACTTGGATGCCCCTCGACGTCTTGGATGATGAATAGTTTCAACTTCTTTTATTTTTATGCCATACCAGCTTGCGACTGCAGGAATGAATCTGTGCATTTCTCCGTACATATTTATATTTTTTACGACCTCTGCTTTATATGCCTTTAGTCCTGATCCGTAATCACGGAGTTTGACCCCGGTTACCCAGCTTATCAACCAGTTTGCAATAATTGATGGGAATCTTCTAATTACGAAAGGATCTTTTCTCTTTTTTCTCCAGCCGTTGATGACATCATATTCGCCAATTAAAGAAACCATTCTCGGAATATCTTTTGGATCATTCTGAAGGTCTCCGTCAATTGTAACAATAACATCCCCTTTTGCGTGGTCAAAACCAGCCGCCCATGCTGCTGCTTTGCCGAAGTTGCGTCTGAAAGGCAGCAGTCTTACATGTGGATCTTTTTGTGCAAGAGGTTCAAGAAGTCCAAGGGTCTTATCAGTACTGCCGTCATCGATAAATAACAATTCATAATCTCTGCCATCTTCATCCATCACTGATTTAAGCGCATTATAAAGTTCATCGATATTTTCTTCTTCGTTGTGCAGCGGGACAACTACAGAAACTAACATATATTCCTCTCTTTCACTTGCATAAACGGAATGACAGAGTAAAATCTAAAGCCAATCATAATATATTAATCTATCGGTTAAATACGAATCTGATTATGCTCAAGTAAATTATATTAACAAAGATTACATTAAATCCCCAAGCGACTACGGCGTTTTTATACATAAAGAACCCTGCAGATTGTGCAGGGTTTAGAAAATAATTCATATCGTAAACTAATTAATTGAGTTATACCTTAGAGGCAAAAATCGTGTTATATATAATTCTCACGCTTTCAGCGGCAGAAACTTTATAAGGATATATTCTGTACCTGTAAACATACCCCTTCCAGAACTTTCTTATGCTGTTATATACAGGGCGGAGAGGCAATTTTATCAGAACGTTTTTGATCAAAGGCATCATCCAGGGGAATTCAACGGCCACACCGAGGAGATGCATGAAATTTTCGAGCTGAGGCCTGTCCTTCAGGTTTAATATTATTCTTTCATGGTAGGTTTCCGGATATTTCATATTTGGATCGAAAAAGCCATTCGCTACAGAATAATCGTATATCTCTGTCTTTGGGTATGGAGTCATAAGGAAGGCATCGCAGAAGGTCGGCTTGCATTGCACGGTTAATTTCCACGTCTCCATAGCAGTCTCCAGCGTCTCGTGGGGAGCGCCGACAATGTTATACATGGAAAACATTACTTTCTTGTCCCTGAGGATTTTCATGCCTTGAATGATCTGCTCCTTTGTCATTTTCCTGTTCAAGACTTTATTTCTGATAAAATCATTTCCCGACTCTACGCCGATTCCTACATAAAAGACACCGGCTTTTATTAAATCGTCGATAACCTCTTCTTTAATGATCTCAGGTCTCATGAGACAGTAAAAAGGTATTCCTATTTCTTTTGGATATTTTTCGGCAAATTCTTTGATCCATTTCGGTTTTACAGTAAGTATTTCATCTCTGAATATCAGATATTCAATTTTAGGATAATCCCTTTTCAATTGTTTAAGTTCTTCAATTACATGGTCCACGCTTCTCTGACGGAAAATCGGGTCTCCCTTTAAGCGCATTTTATGGAGCTGATGGTTATGACAATATGTGCAGTTGAAAGGGCACCCCTGGCTTGTCATTACAGTAGCTGTTCTTGCCAGCTGGTAGTCCTTGTACCTGTCATAAAGGCGTCTGTCAGGCGGAGGGAGGATATCAAGATCTTTTATGAGTGGACGTTGTTCATTTTTATAAATTTTGCCGTCAACCTTTACCCACCAGTTTTTGACATCAGTAATATCCTCTCCTTTTTCAAGCTTATTGACGAATTCTGGCATTGCCTCAAAACCTTCTCCACGACAGACAGCATCTACTCCATCTTCCTCTACCATTTCAGGGGAAAAGGTAACGTGAGGTCCGCCGAACATGGAGTAAATTTTAAACTTCTGCTTTAATCTTCTATTCCAGTCCAGATATATATTTTGGCCGCCGCTGAATGTAGTATAAGCAACAATATCAGGTTTAAACTCCTCACATGTTTTTTCTACTTCATTATAATTTACACCTGCAATAGTGGTCTGATGTCCGTCACGCTTAAGTACTGCCGATAACCACATTGGTCCGAAGGTGACAAATCCACCACTAAGTAACATTGTTCTATCGATGTGTGCAATAAATAAAATACGACTCATGATAATAAGCCTCCCTTAAGGCGGATTAATAGGATTATTAGGTTATATTATCCATTTTTTCACTCTCCATTGTCAAGAAATTTTACGTAATTAAACTAATGACTTAAATGATATTTACGTATTTGCGAAATGATAATCCAAAGAATTCATCTGATAATTATTCGGTGGAATGGACTATATTCTTTAGCGTTACTTGTGTCCTGGAATGGAGCTGATAAAAAATATAAATGGGATTAATTAAGAGGTAAATTCGCTATCGCCGATTCTGCTTTCTTTCTCTTGTTCTGCACACGATAAATAATATAGCCTGATGCCAATGTTCCCAGCCCCGCTATTGTTGAGATCGGCTGTGAATGAATGCTCCATACAGTCATCCAGATCGTAAAGACAAGGAAAACAAGAGGGGTAAGCGGGTATCCTATACAAACCCGTATGGATGAAAGCCCCTGTTTCCTCATTCTGAAAACAGAAAATACTGCAAGTGCCGCAAATATATTCAGGGTAAATCCAATATAGACCAGCAGCGTGCCGAATGTTGATGTTATGGCAAAAATAGCTGCAATAATTCCCTGAAGACCGACCGCCGGTGAAGGGACCCCATGTTTATTTAATTTCGCCAGGCCCGAAGGGAAAAGGCTGTCCTTTGCCATAGCTTCATATACACGCGGGCCGATGATAATCATAGCGCTTACAGTTGAGACAAGGCCGATTGCGATAAAGACGGATATCAACTTTCCCCCTGAAGGGCCCCACAAAGCAGTGCCCACAGTATTTGCTACGCTTTCAACACCTGCAAGATGTTTTACTGATACTGAACTGACATAAGCATAGTTGACCAGCACGTAAAGTACAGTCACAATTGATGTCCCTAATATCAGGGACTTCGGCAGGTTTTTGTCCGCATTTTTAATTTCAGCGCCGATATACGAAGCTGCATTCCATCCGCTGTAGGCAAAAGCGACAAAAATCAGAATGACGGCAAAGGATGATGTAAACCAGAATTCAGGATTGAATTCCAGAAGCCTCATAAGATCATGCTTAGGTCCTGCAATCAGCACGCCGGCAATAAAACTAACAATAAGGGTGATTTTCAGAATAACCATTGCCAGTTGGACCCTGACGCCAAGTCGCAAGTCATATGCATGTAGGATGGAAAGTAGAAGTATTGTTATCACCGCCATCAGGCGGACAGGCCAGCCCGATACAACCTCCGCCAGATATATTTGCATTGCCATAGCCGCTGCGGCAATAGGCGCGGAAAATCCCACAATCAGGGAGACCCAGCCGGATAAAAAGCCGAGCGACGGATGAAGCATGCGGCTGATATAATAATAATCTCCCCCGGACTCAGGCATATTGGCGCCCAGCTCTCCATAACAGAGCGCCCCGCACAATGCCAGGACGCCTCCTATCAGCCACGCAAGAAGAATGTCCCCGGCCCCGGCCCCCATTTCAGCCATAAATCCGGTAGTAGTAAAAATACCAGTGCCTATCATTCCGGATACAACAACAGCGGCGCCTGTATATTTGCCGACTACCCGCCGGTCCTGTTTTTCGTTCATCTTTTTAATTAACCTTCCGGTTGCATTCACTGCTGTCTAATATATTACTGCACATGGGAGACTGGATGCCGAATAAACACAATGACGACTCCTCAAGTACTGCAGAAACCAACTATCTATTTCCCAAATTCAAGAAAATAATGATATTGAAGCAAGTCATGAGTTTTAATCAGGCGGTAACCGGCCTTCTTCATTTCTTCAAGAACAACCTTTTCAGCCATTTTATGGTCACGTGGCGGGCCAAAATCTGTATCTTTGATAAAATCAACAACTACTACCCTGCCGCCTGGTTTTAAGCTTGGGGAAACATTTCCGAAATATTCCACCCTATTTTCAATATGATGATATGTGTCACAGAGAAAAATAACATCTACTGAATGCGGCGCCAACTCCGGATCATCAGTTTTAACAACACGTGCCTCATAGTTATTGAGACTCAGCTTCCTGGCGTCTTCTTGCATGTATTTCACCATACCGGGTTCGATATCAAGACCGAGGGCCTTTCCTGATGGACCAACTGCAACTGCAAGATGTCTGGTAAAATATCCGGTCCCCGCTCCGATATCGACCACTACATCACCGGGCCTCAAGTTCATGGCCTTTACAACTTCCGACGGTTTCTGCCATTTGTCCCGTTCCGGATCTTCAAATCTCTTGACCCATAATTCGATATCATCGAATCTTTGCTGAGTTGCTGTGGAGTGGTATTCTTGTTGATTAACGCACCCAGTCAGCAGAATCAAAATAAATACTGTAACAATCAACGTGCTTCTCAAAGATACTCTGGTCATAATTCCCCCTTATTTCAGTTACAGGCATTGTGAATACCCATAATTGTATTAATAAAGATTCACTAAGTCAATGCATAAAAAATTATATGTTAGAATTAATCATGCGTGTATTATCTTTTAGAAAAGACCGTGCTGATATAATTATCGCGGAGGCATTAAGTATACTGAACAAGGGGGGAATTGTAGCCTATCCTACAGAGAGCTTTTATGCCCTGGGGGTTCTTGCAACAGATATCGTTGCGGTCAAAAAGCTTTTTGAGCTTAAAAAGAGACCGGCAGACAAACCCCTTCCGATAATTATCGGCGATTCGGACATCCTTTTATCAATTGTAAAAAGCGTCCCTGACCAGGCAAAGGATTTGATTACAAGATACTGGCCGGGTCCTTTAACAATAATATTTGAGGCTCAAGACAACGTTCCTGCTTTGTTGACAGGATGGACGGGAAAGGTTGCAGTCAGGATTCCCGGTGAAGGCATTGCCCTTGATCTGGCAAAGTCATTAAAGATGCCGGTCACAGCTACTAGCGCTAATCTTTCAGCAAGCCGGCCTGCTGAAACATCAGAAGAAGTTATTAATTATTTTAGAGAGAGTGTGGATTTAATTATTGATGCAGGAGAAGCTCCGGGTGGTATGCCTTCAACTATTATAGATGTTACAGTTATCCCGCCGGTGGTTCTTAGAGAAGGACGGGTTTCTTTGAATAATATTAAATTGAGTCTGAAAGCCGAAGGAATAAAGCGCTAAATATTGGACTGTCAGTTAATCCAAATAGTGCAGACATTGAAAAATAAATTAATTAACTCGATGACTATAATAGAAATCATGCATGAGGCTTTGAATTAAAGTATGCACGTTCCGATTAATGAATATTGCGTTTAAGGTATCGACAATTAATTTATTTTTCAATGTCTGCACTATTTGAAATGCATTTTTCGGGTTAAACTACCAGTATCAACGCCTTGTATATCAACCATGCCAGGATTACGCATACGGGCAGGGTCAGTATCCATGCCATTACAATATTTTTTGCAATCCCCCATCTGACTGCCGAGAGTCTTTTTGTAGCACCAACTCCGAGGATGGTTGATGAGATTATGTGGGTTGTTGAAAGCGGAAGACCTATTCTCGAAGCAATCTCTATCACTGTAGCCGCCGATGCCTCAGCAGCGAATCCGTGAATAGGCTGCAGGTGAACAAGACGCATGCCCAGAGTCTTTATGATTCTCCAGCCTCCAATGGCCGTGCCGAGTGCCATAGCGACTGCGCACAGAATCATTACCCACATCGGCACATTAAAGTCCGGAAGTTTATAATAGCTTATGAGAGCCATAGTTATAATGCCCATCGTTTTCTGTGCATCGTTTGAGCCGTGGCTGAAAGCCATATAGGCCGCTGACGCAATCTGCAGTCTGTTGAAAAGTGAATTTACGGTTGCAATCGGTTTCCTCCCGAACAGCCACATGAGAAACAGCATAAGGAGAAATCCGAGTATAAAACCTACTACCGGAGAAATAATCAAGGCCGTTAATACCTTATACACACCTTTCTCAATGATGACTTCTGTCCCGGCAGTGGCAACAGATGCGCCGACTATGCTTGCAAGCAGGGCATGGCTTGAAGATGTGGGCAGACCGAAATACCATGTGATCAAGTCCCAGATTATAGCTGACAACAGAGCAGAAACGACGGTCACCTGTGTGACATAATGGGCATCTACAAGCCCGGCTCCCACTGTTTTTGCCACGGCAGTGCCTGTCAGAGCTCCGGCCAGATTTAATATTGCCGCCATGATGACCGCTGTTCTCGGTGACAAAACCCGGGTTGAAACTGATGTAGCTATTGCATTTGCAGTATCGTGAAATCCGTTGATGAAGTCAAAAATTGTGGCAAGGACAACTACACATACAAGCAGAAAATAAGTATCATGCATGCTTAAGGACTATGCTTTCGAGTATGTTTGCGACATCTTCGCATGTGTCAGTGGCGTCTTCAAGATGTTCATAAACCTCTTTCCACTTAATGACCAGTATGGGGTCATTTATATTATCGAATAATTGTACAAGCGCTTCTCTGAAAATCCTGTCACCCCTGTTTTCGAGCCTGTTTATTTCTATGCAGTATTCCTGAATATACGAATATTTTTTGTCTTTAAGGCAGTTGATAGCCTTGGCGATTATCTCTGTTGTTTCGTGGAGAGTTTTGGCCAGATCGACCGCCTGCGGCAAAGGATTATTCAACTTAAATAAGACCGCCCTGTCCGCTGAGGCCCAGATTAAATCAAGAACATCATCAAGACGGCTGATAAGGGAATGGATATCCTCTCTGTCGAGGGGCGTAACAAAGGTTTTATTAAGCCTTCTCATCACTTCATGGGTCAGCATGTCCCCTTCCTGCTCAGCTTCATGTATCTCTTTTGCCTTAATCTCGGCAATATTAAAATTATCCATCATTTCAACGAGAAATGATGCGCCTTTATTTACATTTACGGCAGCCTTTTCAAACATGCCAAAGAAATCAAGCTCTTTAGGAAACATTTTTTTCAACATTGTGATTTATCCGTGAGTATAACTAAATTTTGGTTAAAAGAATACTAAATTATCAGGTTAAAGTCAACAGCGCACAAGGGTTCTAATCAATATATAACCATAACTAATTTATATAACTACATGACCTTAAGAAAAACATCTTATGATACTATTTTTTTACTCACATACGCCGTTAATACAATAGTAAAAACCTTGACACCCGTATTTCTTCCTGATGTCACAGATACCGCAATTACATCCCTTTTTAGCCTTTGGAGCGCTGCTTTTGCCCCTTGCACAGAATAATGCCTCTCCTTCAATTCCAGGATAAGTCAGGCAAGGCCCGCAAAATTTCAGGCATGTATCCGCATTTTCCTGAATATCATCTACTTTAGTCATGTTGAACCTCCTCAACTATTGAATTTGATAAGAACCGGACTCGCTTCGAGTCTTCAGACCTAATCGCTATCTCGTTAAGACAACAGTGAACCGGCTGCTTCATCCAGAAGGAAAATCAACTTTCCTTCTTTGGGTTTCACCATAGCTGCAGGCAGTAAACTGTTTTCTCCTTTAATGACTTCTTTTATGATTTTTGCTTTATTCACGCCGGCTGCCAGAAAAATAATATTCCTTGCGTTATTAATAACTGACAAAGTAAGGGTCATCCTTTCTCTTTTTGTTTTATCAGGCGGGGTAATACATACAGCAAAACGCTGCTTCTCTGTTAATGCCGGTGTATCCGGGTAGATAGATGCCGTATGACCATCCTCACCGATCCCCAGTACAATAAAGTCAAATTGGGGCAGCTTGGTGCGGACTGTTTTGCAATAGGAAATTATATCTGCCTCATATCTTTCTGCAGAAGATTGAGGTGAAAATTCCGAAGTTAAAATCGGATGAATATTCTTGGGTCTTATATTGACATGGCGTAACAACATCCGGTTTATCATTTGATAATTGTTTTCATCGCTTTCGTATGGGACAAAACGTTCATCGACCATAAAAATGTGCGTATTATCCCATGGCAAGTCCCTCCCCCTGGAAAGTTTTTGATAGAATGTAACAGGGGTTTTGCCGCCTGATAACGCAGCGGAAAAATACCCTTTAATTTTAATTTCTGCATTAGAAATATCTGCCCATTTCTTAACGGCAAAATCCGCCATTTGTTCTATATTTTTAACCATATAGATTTCTTTAATAATATCAGTCACGGTAAATTGAAATTATAAGAATTGTATTATTTCAAGAGATATGCTTAACACACATATCTAACTACAGCATATCATAAGTTATTTTTCGATGGAATATTATTTATTTATTCCTTCCAGTTTTGTATATAATACACGTCACATTATATTAGAAATAATTTAGAGCCACCCCTCTTTGTAAAAGAGGGGGCAGGGGATTTAATACCCACCATAACTGAGGGATTGCAATTCAGACATTTTTTCCAGAAATATTCATTGACAAGAACAAAGGAATGATATATAAGATACATATGATGTCTTGCCGATAAATTCATTATTCATAGCAAATATGCTGAAATAATAAAAACAGATTACAATAGCGGAGTGCAGAAAAGGAGAAAATAGATGAAAAAAATAATGGCCTTATTGACGATTTTTTTTCTTATTACATTCAGCATTGGATATAATTCGATGGTTTATTCCCAGAATGCAAAAATTGACTCAGAAAATAAAATAGCAGAAAAAATAGAAGCAGAGCAGGTGGCACAGGACCTTGCAGCAAAGGCCGGTGGATCTTATGTGAAGGGTGAAACCGCTCCAGTTCTTAAAGACACAGAAATTGCTCTGCCGATAATAGACGAGGAAACCGGAAATACACTTGGATATGTAGTTGCCGAGAAGAAAAAGCTCATCTCGGTCCTTAATGAGGCAGGATTAACCGAAGTAGCAAATGCTATAGCTGCAATGGAGGCGGGTGAGGCTGCTGCAGGGACAGTCACTGCAGGTATCAGCGGAGGAACCATAGCTTGGATATCAGTAGGTGTTGCTGCATTAGTAGGGATTGGCGTGGCCCTCAGCAGTGGTGGTGGTGGTGGCGGAAGTAGTGGTTCATCGTCAAATCATTAGATTATTCATAGAAGGTCGCTTGCCTGATTTATGCAACATTAAGGTTAAATCCTGATACCAAATGTTGGCAAAATATTCACAGGCGATTACGATCAGCATATAGAAGCCTTAAAAACAATCTGCCTTATCTCTTCACCTCTAGGCGATATCCGGAACTTAATATACCCAATACAACAAATACACTTGACGGATTATTTGCCCATCTGAAAGATTGTGTGCGGGTCCATAGAGGAACAAAAAGTGACCTTAAAAATAAAATATATTATCAGCGTTGTCACGATTTGATATAATTAGATGATTTACAAACGTGGTAATAAGTAAGTCGTCATGCTTATTATGAAAGCACAGGCAGGTCAAATTTAATATGAATAAAGCCCCTGATTTGAAAGGACTTGATATCCTTGTATTTGAGAACGACTACCCGTCCCTGAAGCAGATTGAAGGTGATTTAAAAAGTATAGGCGCCGATGTTTATACTGCCGATACATTCAGTCAGGCTGTGGGTATACTGCATCAGACGCATATTGAAGTTATCATTGCAGCCATTGATCTGGTAGATGAGCAGTGCATAGAAGTGATTAAAGAATATAAGACACAGTATCCGGAAGCTTTGTTTTATGTGCTGGCCGACCAGGAATATGCCTCGGTTGAATCATCACAGGAATCCGTCAGGCTCGTTATAGATGACTATATCAAAAAGCCGCTCGATATAATCCGCTTTGCCGGAATGGTTGAAACAAGCACCGGCAGACCTGAAACAGCAGGCACATCATTGACCGTTATAGACCCTTTAGTGGCCAAGGTCAAACCATATTTTATATTCCGCTCGCCAGCTATGCGGCGCACGCTTAATAATCTGCCTCAAATATCAGCCTCGGAACAAACGGTGCTTATTACAGGGGAGACCGGCACAGGCAAGGAATTAATAGCCCGCGCCATCCATGTATTGAGCCGCCGTTCTTCGGGCCCCTTTGTGCCGGTCAACTGCGGGGCCGTTCCTGAAAGTCTCATCGAGGGGGAGCTTTTCGGCCATGAAAAAGGAGCATTTACCGGAGCTGTCCGGACCCGGAAGGGGAAATTTGAAATGGCTGACAAAGGCACGCTGTTCCTTGACGAAATAGGGGACATGCCGCTTAATCTCCAGGTCCGCCTTCTCAGAGTGCTGGAGCAGGGGAATGAATACCGTGTCGGAGGAGAAACACCGGTTCCCATAAATGTGCGGGTAATCGCTGCTTCCAATGTAGACCTTCATAAGGCAGTCGAGGATGGTTTGTTCCGCGATGACCTGTACTATCGTCTGAATGTTCTTCGTCTCAATCTGCCGCCGCTCAGAGAACGTGTCGAAGATGTCCCTCTGCTGGCTGTCCACTTTCTTGAAAGGGCCTTTGCCGAGATGGGGTGGCCCAAGCCTTATCCCAGCCTTTCTCAGGAAACAATATACCTTCTGGAACGCTGCCGGTGGAAAGGGAATGTTCGTGAACTCAGAAATATCATGACGCGTATTGCGACGCTGCTGCCTCAAAATACCGGGCGTATTTTCCCCTTTCATATTTTGCCCTATATTGATGAAGCAGGTATGATTATGCCGCAAACTGATGAAGAATCCGGGAAGGACGGAGTTTTTATCCCCCTGGGCACGCAGCTCAGCGACGTTGAAAAAATGCTCATTAATAAGACCCTCAAACATACCAGCGGCAATAAGACTAAAGCTGCATCTCTCCTTGGAATCAGTCTGCGAAACCTCCGAAGAAAGCTTAACAAATAAATAATCGATAGTCCCTCGATAGTCCTTTCATTCTTGTCGATAATATCGGAGATTTTCCGGGTAAACTTTCTTAATCTATTGAAATATTGCATTAATTCCTTTAAGATAAACGTGTGGTTAAAAAACAGTTTATTTATTAAGCTATTATGCATAAATTTATCACTGGCCTTTCAGTTTTATTATTTACCTTGTCAGGTTTCATTACCTTTAAGGCATTATTAATTCCTGTCAAGAATACGCACAATCAAACCAGCCAGGAAGTATCAAAGTCAGAGGACCTCTCACCAGAAGTAAAAGATATTTTAGGGCAGGCTTCCAGAGAAAAGGCAGCCAATCAGGCTTTGGTTGAGGAGCTGCAGGGCACTATCGCCAAGTTAGAAGGTGAACTTTCAAATAAAAATGAAGCATCCCAGGTAAATGTTAAAACCGGGGGACCTAAAGAGAAGGCAAGGATTTTAACTGTATTAGGCGCCGGGGCGTTTCGTTCCGGGCAGGATGTAATAAACAAAGATATGATTCATACTATTGAAGAAATAATTCCGGACATTCTGGCATCCCCTGATCATCATGTAATTATTGAGGGGCATACCGACAACATTCCTATCAGTTTATCTGCCGGAAGGCGATACAGGGACAATATGGAACTGTCTTATCTAAGGGCAAAGGCTGTTGCCGAGATATTAGTTAATAATAAAATATCACTGGAGCGTATCTCTATAATCGGGTATGGTGACACCCATCCGATAGCCTCTAATGATACAGATGAAGATAGAGTCAAGAACCGCAGGGTTGAGGTAAAGCTCGTACCCGGCGGCAAGGAGTTTTAAGATACTATGTATGCTAAACATTTTGGCCTTATAAAACTACCCTTTGAGAATGTGCCTGATCCGGTGTTCTTTTTTGATCAGGGTGATCATGCGCGGGTCCGTTCCCGGGTAGATGAGTCATTGAGGGCAGGGCGGGGCCTGTCTGTAGTTACAGGGCATATAGGCTCAGGCAAGACTACAATCAGTCAGATGATAAAATCTGATCTGTCTAACGGGATAAAACTAATATGGATGGTTGAGCCGCCGGCAAACAGCACAGACCTTTTTCTGTTTATTGCGCAGGAGCTCGGCCTGAAGCCGTCAAGTACCGAGAGGACATTTGTTATAAGGGACATCAGGGACGTCCTGATGAAGATCAATTCTGAAGGCAGTAAATGCCTGGTGATCATTGATGAAGCGCATCGGATGTCGGATGATACAATCAACGGCATTCGTTTACTGAATAATCTTGAGGAAGGCCCGGTTAAACTTATTCAAATCCTTCTGCTCGGGCAGGAGGAATTGATGGCGATAATCAATAGGCCGGACATGGAAGCCTTCAAGCAGCGTATAGCAACTCTGGAGATATTAGGAAAGATGAACACTGACGGAATACATAATTATATCTTGCATCGTATTCATGTGGCCGGAGGTCAGGCCTCCATATTCGCAGATACAGGCTGGGAGGCATTAGGTCTTGCCTTTGGTTCAGGCAGTACCCCTCGCGTAATTAATTTATTGTGTGACAGGTCCCTCAGGGCGGCCTTTGAGAGAGGTAAAACAATTGTTGATGTCGATGATATATATGAAGCTGCCCAGAGCATGGGATTACAAAAAGAGATATTTTTTTATAAGGTTGAACTTAAAAAAAGGGAGAAAAATAAACAGGCGCCGCCTGCCGTGGAAAATAGTCCCATAAAAGAGACCGAAATACCTGCTAAAGAGTCTGTACCTCCAGTGGCCAAGGAGCATGTGAGTAATGAAGAACATGTCAGAAGGAGATCGTCAGCCTCCCGATCGATCAGGAAGGAATCTTATGAATCCGGAGAAGAACAAAAAAGTCTGAAACTACCTGTACTGGTCCTTTTCTTATCCATAACAGCAATTATCTTAAGCATCTCTTTCTACTGCGAAAGGTCCGGCTCTCATGATACAATGACCTGCCTCATGGAATTAATGGGTTTTTAGCAAGCCTGCCTGAATATGGTCTGTCTTCTACGAAGAATGCCCGGCATCAAAAACATTTCCAGGTAATTCTTTTTCAAATCTAATAGAATAATTAAATTTATTTTTCCTATTGTTAATTGACTATGCAGAAGGACAACAAAAAGGCAATCTTCGGATGGGCCATGTATGACTGGGCGAACTCGGCCTTTGCCACAACTGTCATGGCCGGTTTCTTCCCTATATTCTTTAAAAAATTCTGGAGCGCCGGCGCTGATGTTAATGTCAGTACTGCAAGACTGGGTCTTGCTAATTCCATTGCAGGAATAATCATTGCTTTATTGGCCCCGGTGATGGGGGCAATCGCAGACAGAGGGACATCAAAAAAGAAATTTCTTATGTTCTTCTCATTCATGGGCGTGGTCATGACCTCGTCTTTATATATGGTTTCCATGGGAGACTGGTCGTCGGCCGTCATTTTCTACGTTTTAGCTACTATAGGTTTTTTAGGGGGCAATATTTTTTATGACTCTTTAATTGTCAGTGTCGCGTCAGAGAAAAAACTGGATTTTGTCTCGGCCTTGGGGTTTTCAACCGGGTATCTTGGCGGAGGAATTCTCTTCGGGATTAATGTATGGATGACCCTCAGCCCCGATACTTTTGGGTTCGCCGATGCCGGAGAGGCCGTCAGATTTTCATTCCTTACTGTGGGAATCTGGTGGGCGGTTTTTTCAATCCCCGTATTCCTGTTTGTCAAAGAGCCTGAAACCGGCAAGTCCGAACCAGAGGCAGGGGCCCTGAAGGCTGGACTCGGCCAGTTTGTACATACGTTCAGGGAAATCCGGCATTTAAAAACCGTCTTTCTCTTTCTTGCAGTTTACTGGCTCTATATTGACGGGGTGGACACGATTATTGTTATGGCCGTTGACTACGGGATGTCAATCGGATTTGAAGCAAACGACCTCATCGTAGCTTTGCTTATTACCCAGTTTGTCGGGTTTCCTTCGGCAATTGCCTTCGGTTATATAGGACAGAAAATCGGGGCGAAACGCGGCATATACATTGCTATTGGAGTATATTTATTTGTTTCAGTCTGGGGCGCATTTATGAAGGACAAGAATGAATTCTATATACTGGCAATTATCGTAGGCCTTGTGCAGGGCGGCATTCAGGCGCTGAGCCGGTCTTTCTACGCGAAAATAATACCTGCCAATAAATCAGCTGAGTACTTTGGTTTCTATAACATGATCGGAAAATTCTCCACTGTTCTCGGTCCTGTTGTCATGGGCGGGGCCGGTCTGCTTGTTCGGTCTATGGGCTACAGCAGCGATATTGCGTCGCGTGCAAGCATTACATCCATTTCGCTGTTCTTTATTGTCGGAGGCATCCTGTTTTATTTTGTGGATGAAGAGAAGGGGAGGGCAGAGGTCAAATATCTTGAGGAGAACAGTTAATAAGAAAATGCCCGATTAAAGACCCCCGATTACGTAATTCGAGGGCAGGCTTCGGTCATGACAAAAATGAAAAATGGCAGTTTATAGACAGACACTAAATAGTCGTGACAAGCAGGATAAATACCAGCCAGTAAACTGTAATGAACATACATGGTAACAGCCAGGAAAAGTGTCTCGGTTTTAATGATCCGACCAAGCCGTCCATTCTTGTCAGACCCGTAGTCGGGTATTTACAGGTCTCTTTCCCGTCTCCGCTTTCAATTCTCCGGATATCAGGATCAAAAAATATGTCTTCATCGGAAAATATCTTCTCATTTTGAGAATCGAATCTGCGTTCAATCGATCTCGCCTGAAAATAACGGAGTTTCAGCTTTAACTGTATCCTCATTACAAAAGCAACCCAGTATATGTTGATAGACATACCGACTATCAGGATTAAATAAATCAGGGCATAATCCATATATGTCAGGATGTAATTAACTTTCTGGACCAGATGCGAAATATTCGTTATAGAAAACAGCAGGACTACTACATTTAAGGATATATAGGCAAAGTCTAACAATCTCAAGCGGTCTTCTGTTCTGGAGATCATGGAAATCAATGATTTATATTTTTCAATGGCGGCAAAGTTTGTTTCCTGCTCAACATTATTCATTTAATTATCCTCCAGGCCTCACTGTTTCAGTTAATCAGCAAAATATAAATCAGTTAGAAAATAAATATACATCGATATCAATTTGCAGAAATAACATACTCATTCATGATCACTCCATTTTTCTCTAAAGCAACGACCTTAAGTTGATTAGAAGCAGGTTGTGTAAGGCTGATAGTACCGGGTAAGGGCGGATCAGCTGTATTCCACAGCGGAACATTGAACCACGGAGATCTTTCCCCTATTATTGTGTTCCTGCCGTTAACATACAGGACAGTTATATTATTCAACAATGCCCCATTCGTGGCATCGGCGGCATCCACCCTCCCGTCAAAATTTGTGTCGATCTCTCTGATGTTACTGTTTTGTGAAAGTGACGATTGCAGCCAGTGCTGCAGCTCGGCCTGTGAACTGGCGGCGATTTTGCTCATTCCTCCCCGCCTTGCCTTCTCCCTCACTCCTACGTAAATAGTAAATCCGGCGGCAGCCAGAATGTTGACGATCATTACAACGATTAATAGCTCAAGTAGAGAGAAGCCTGCTTTATTCCTGATATTCAGCACGAATGATTTTAAATTATTTCAGAATAAAAGAGCAACGCTTCTCTCTTTGTTGTGTCAAGCCAAATTTAAAATGTCCGGTTTTTACCAAAATAGAAATGTCCGGTTTGTTATTTCGCATATGCCCTCGGTAATCTTTGTGATTTGAGGCCTTGCCGCCATGGATGACAGGGGGGCGCAGGATCATAATGTCTTTTCTTTTTGATAACGAAAATAAGCGGCTTTTTCTGCTGTTTCTCCGGTCTCTCTGTGATCTCTTTAAACTTTAAGCTTCTGCCTTCAAAAGTGATTGCCATTGTTCCGTTTATCTTTTCCTCTACTTGAACCCTCCTGGCTTCTGTCTTGTCCATTATCTGATAGAGTTTCTTGTTATGGGCTACTGTATAATCATTCCTCAATCCCCTTTGGGTCCTAATACAGAGAATATTATCAAGATCAAGTCCCTCTGGAATCTCTCTATGAAGGTCCTTTTCTTTTTTGGCTTGTACCGCGAACCTCCTGTTATATCCCGGTAAATATCCGGATAGAAACTTGTTGCCTTCTTCTATGCTCTTTATCCCCTGTAACCGCATCTCCTTCACC